>CAYOBX010000206.1:0-9506 GCA_964402245.1 uncultured Saprospiraceae bacterium
GTGAACTGAATTTTAAGCTCGCTGCTTAGCCAATATTTTTCTGTACAGGTCGAATGAATTCCGTGTTACGGTACGGAATGAATTCCGTGTTACGGTACGGAATGAATTCCGTGTTACATAAAAAAGCAATGAGGTCATGATAAAAATCGTCCAAATTCTATGCGTTCTTTCCTATTTTCAAACGGTAGCTCTAATCGCACAAGATTGGAAGTGGGCAACGACCTTTAGTGGGCAGGGAGAAATGGATTTAATAGGTCTTTCCACTGACCAAAATGACAATACTTATTTTTCTGGCACTTTCTCAGAATCTGTTGATTTTCAAGGTATAACACATACAAGTCTTGGGCTCAATGACAATTATTTAGTAAAGTTGAATGAGGTTGGAGAGATACAATGGGCGCGAACAGGAGGAAGTATGGGAAATGATGTGGATGGAGGCATTTGCATAGACCAGTCAGGAGCCATCTACTGGGCTGGCAATTTTTGGATAGAGGGCATCTTTGGCGAACTAGCATTATCATCCACTAAGAGTTCTAAAAGTATTTATCTATTAAAATATGATCCAGACGGGAATGTCCTTTGGCATACCCTCATAGAAGGGAGCACTTTCAAAAATAATGGCCCACCTACCACAGATTCAGATAACAATGTATATGTAGTAGGTTCATTTTCAGATAGTTTATTTATTAACAACACTGCTATCGTCGCTACAGCTGAGGAAGATTTATTTGTAGCTAAATGGGACGAGAATGGAAATTTTCAGTGGGTGGAACAGTTTGGTATTACAGGGTCCAATAGAGGTATGGAAGTTTTAATAAATAGAGATAGACAGATCATTGTAGGTGGCATTCTTAAAGGTCAAATTTCCCTTGGAGCAGATACCATTTCCTCCAATACACCAGATTTTGATGTATTTCTAGCTGCATTAGATGAGGATGGTAATGGACTTTGGGTCAGAAAAGCTGGGGGTGTATTAGAAGATAATTTTAGTAGTATGGTTATAGATGAGGCTCAAAATATCTATTTAACAGGACAATATACAGGTAGATTAAGTCTAGATGATTCTCTAAAAATTGAAACCGAAGGGTTTAATGAAAATGCTTATCTATTAAAATATAGTCAGATTGGGGAACCAATTTGGGCAAAATCTATTGGAGGTACTAGCTTTGAAACTAGCACTGACCTACTTTATCAAAATCAAGAATTAATAATTAGTGGCTTTTTTGATCAACAAATTGCAGTAGATGATTTTAGCATAAATGGACCAGCCAGTCTGCAAGGATATATCTTAGAGGTAGATCCAACAAGCAATAAAGCCACAGGTTTACAAATTACCAATTCGGATCTTTTGTTATTAATTAATCAATTGGGTCAGACTACTCAAGAGCTGCCTGTAATTGGAGGAACATTTAAGGGAAACTACTCTTTATTGGGAGACATTATTTCTTCAAGAACTAATTTTTCTGTATTTGTAGGCACTTTGAATGCACCTATGACCACTTCTACTACCACAACCTCTTTTGCACCCAATGCACCAAAAGTAGAAATCTTTCCAAATCCCACATCAAATCTGATAAATATTAAAACTGATGAATCTTCCTTTACCTTTTCTATATGGACTTTAAATGGTCAATTAATCTATCAATCATCCAACGAGAAAATTATAAATATAGCCCATTTACCATCTGGTTTATATCTAACAAAATTTACAGATTCTAATAGACAATCTGCTATGAAAAAGGTAGTTATTAATCCATAAAGAACAGATAAATAATTTTAAAATTCTTGATACCTCCCTTTCTTACCAGTAGAATTATCAGTATATTGCAGATTGTGTTTTATCTAGGTTAAGGTTCAACTAATGCGTTGACTACCTAATAAAACCTTTCCATTACAGACGTCAAACAATGTGGGGGTCCAACACTCTTATCATACTGTCCATTCTTGCGTTGTCTATGGCGGGCTTCAAACCGTGACTTGTCCGGGAGTATCAATTTATTGATACAGGAAGATTACAGAAGCAACACAGATGGCTAATTCCTGAATCATCGGGGCCTAATACAATCCTGATGTCTGTATGGATTTTTTTTTATAATTAAAAAAGTATCATTGACTTTTAAAGAACTGGGGTTAAACGACCAACTATTAGATGGGCTAGACGCGATGGGATTTGAAAAAGCAACCCCTATACAGGAAGAAGCTATTCCAGTCATATTAAAAGGGAAAGATTTAATTGCTTGTGCACAAACAGGTACAGGTAAAACAGCAGCCTTTCTCCTTCCCATTTTACATAATTTAACAAATACCACGAGTGCTTCTATTGATGCACTAATCCTTGTACCTACAAGAGAATTAGCAGTGCAAATAGACCAGAATCTAGAGGGATTCAGCTATTTTGCCAATGTTAGTTCCTTAGCGATTTATGGTGGCCGTGGTGGAGAATCTTTCAATCAAGAAAAGAAAGCCCTTACTATGGGTGCTAATATCGTGGTGGCAACACCTGGTAGATTGATTGCTCATTTGAATTTGGGATATGTTAAAATAAGTCAACTCAAGCATCTGATTCTAGATGAAGCAGATCGAATGCTAGATATGGGTTTTGTAAATGATCTACTCAAAATCATAGGTTTTTTACCAAAGCAACGACAAACCCTTCTATTTTCTGCAACGATGCCTCCTAAGATTAGAACCTTTTCTAAAAGAATTCTAACAGAACCTGAACAGATCACTTTTGCGGTTTCTAAGCCTGCTGAAGGTATAGATCAAAAAGTCTATCTTGTTCAAGATGAAAATAAGGCAAAGCTTTTACAAGAGTTGCTAGGGGCACGCAAAGGGAAAGGAGAAAGAATGTTAATCTTCTCTAGTACAAAAGCGGCAGTATCCAAAATTGCAAAATCTCTTAGAAGCACTGGATTAACTGTGGGAGAAATTCATTCTGACTTTGACCAAAAAGACAGAGAAGAAACACTCCGTATGTATAAAGGTGGTCGAATAGAAGTGCTAGTAGCAACAGATATTCTTTCTAGAGGTATTGATGTAAAAGATATTAGCATAGTTGTCAACTATGATGTTCCTTCCGATGGAGAAGATTATATACATCGAATCGGTCGAACTGCCAGAGCGGACACGGATGGAATCGCCATTACTTTAGTGAATAGAAAAGACCAACGGAAATTTCAAGGTGTGGAAAGATTGATGGAAAGAAAGATTCCAAAGTCACCTTTACCGCCACTTATTCAAGAACGAGAGGATAAATTGGCTGCCAGCATGCCTAGACGAGGTGGAAACCAGCGCCGACATGGTGGCGGAGGGAACAGCAGAGGCGGTGGAGGATATAGAGGGAATTCCAAAAAACCTTATAACAAGAATAGAAATAAAAATAGAGATAGAAATTTTGAGCGCCGCTAATTCCCTCTTTAGTTGCTTAACAATATAATATACTGCCTGTCTAGGTCCAAAATAGATACTAGACAGGTACCTCACCAAAGTATTCCAGTCCTGTCTTACAATTTCTGTCCGTTAAATGCATAATATTATTATTTAGTTTTTATTTTAGTAACGACGAAATAATAAGTTGGGCAATCTGGTTCTAATTATTTTTTTGTCGTTACTAAGCCAATAGTCAATTATTTATAATCAATACAAATAAGGAGCTAAATCTAGCAATTGATTTATAGGGAATTACATTTATTATACTTTGTGGACTGGTACTAATTAACTCTTTATTTGTAGAGCAATAGGCTAGAATGACAGCCTGCAAAACAACGCCAACTTCAATTTTATGGAAGCTTTTAAATCATTTCTTGGAAATTCCCCTACTTGGTATAAATACGCAATTATTGGATTTTTAATTCTCAATCCAATTTTATTATGGACAGTTGGTCCGACAGCGACAGGTTGGGTAATTATTGGGGAATTTATACTGACCTTAGCGATGGCATTAAAATGCTACCCTTTGCAAGCTGGTGGATTAATCGCATTAGAAGTGGTCATGTTGGGTTTGACCAGTTCGCATACGGTATATCATGAAATTGAAGCGAATCTAGAAGTGATCTTACTTTTAGTGTTTATGGTGGCTGGAATATATTTTATGAAGCCTTTGTTGATGTATATTTTTGGAAAGATATTCATTAAGATAAAATCAAAGGTGGTATTATCCTTTCTTTTCTCCTTTCTTGCCGCTGTATTAAGTGCCTTTTTAGATGCACTTACCGTAACAGCCGTACTAATTAGCGTCTTTTTAGGGTTTTATCAGGTATATCACAAAGTACATTCTAATAGCAATGCCGACTACGATAAAGACGGCATTAGTGATCGAAAAGAATTAGGAGGAGATACTTTGGAAGAATTTAGGTCTTTTCTAAGGAGTCTCGTTATGCACGGTGCCGTTGGTACGGCTCTAGGAGGGGTATGTACGATTGTAGGAGAACCACAAAATCTATTAATTGGTGAAAAATTAGGCTGGAACTTCATGGAATTCTTCTTCGCAATGGCCCCTATCACGATGCCAGTACTAGCTGCTGGCTTAATAACATGTATTGTTTTAGAGCTAACAGGCTGGTTTGGTTTTGGTGCTAAATTACCAGAAAATGTTCGAGGTATTATACAAGGCTTTGTAGAAGAGGAAGACCGTAAAAGGACAGCTAAACAGAAATATGCATTGATCGTTCAAGCTATCTCTGCCATTTTTCTAATTATAGCATTAGCATTTCACTTAGCCCCTGTCGGATTGATCGGTTTGGCTATTATTGTTCTTCAAACTGCCTTTACAGGGATTACAGACGAGCATAGCATTGGACATGCTTTTGAGGAAGCGCTGCCCTTTACCGCATTATTAGCGGTGTTTTTTGTTATTGTGGCAATGATTCATGATCTACACTTATTTACGCCAATTATTGATGCAGTATTGGCAATGGATAAAGGGGCGCAACCAGCAATGTTTTATGTCGCTAATGGCGTTCTCTCTATGATTAGTGATAATGTTTTTGTCGCTACCGTATATATCAATGAAGTTAAAGCAGCATTCGATGCTGGAAATATAACTAGGGAAGAATTAGAGACCTTCGCCATAGCAATTAACACAGGTACCAATCTACCTAGTGTGGCGACTCCTAATGGACAAGCCGCTTTCCTTTTCTTATTGACTTCTGCTTTGGCACCTGCTATACGATTGTCTTATTTGAAGATGATTTGGATGGCTTTGCCTTATACGATTGTACTGGGTGGGATTGGATTGGCTGGGGTGTTGTTTTATTTGTAGAAGAAGCATCAAGTATTGTGCATAAAAAAAGCCTCGTTCTATGAACGAGGCTTTTTTTATGCACAATACTTGATGCTTCTTTAGCAAGTTTACTTAAAACAAGACAAAAAAAAAGCCCATGACTGCTCATGGGCTGGAAAAAACGAATCTTACAATTCTTTAACCAAAACTTACACATTAAATAAAATTGCAATGATTGTGCCAAAAACTTTATAATTAATCTTTATATGTATTTTTTATGATGATTTTTTCTAAAATGTAAAATATTAGCATTTAACTATTTGAATATCTTTTTGCCAATAATTAGAATGTCTAATTATCGACAAATAATTAGCTTAATAATAGGCTGCTTCATTGACAACAGTACACATTACGTTTATATCTAGGTATAAATACCCTTCTTGTCCCTATATTTAAAGTAGTTTATGATCGTCAGATACCTCTCTTTTAAAGATTATGGGCTATAGATTCTGTGCCTAGATCGAATAATTAGCGTCAAAACTAGTAGAAAAATATTTTTATAATAGGGGTAGTTCTCCTATATTACCATCTAGTATATGGAGGTTATTTGGAGACTATTATGTTGACTTTTAAATAATCATCCTATGTAATGGGGTAGCTAGTTATTTAGAACAGAGAAGGGAGAACAGAGAATAGAGATGGATTTCATTTAAAAATAACCAAACTGGGTTGTACTTCAACGAAATCTGTCTCTACTCTCTCATCTCTGCTCTCTGTTCTAATTCAATAAACCATTCCTCGGTCATTTGCTGTTATGAGCACTGAAAAAAATTTAGATAAGATAGCCAAATATCTTTCGGATAATATGCATCCGGAGGAAAGGGAGACGCTATTTGAATGGGTAGAGAAAAGCAGTGAGAACAAACAAGAGTTTGAAGAGTCATTAGCTACTTGGAATGCTTTGGATGGCATAAAAGATCCCTTTTCTGGCGATAGCGATGTCGCTTGGGGCAAAATGGAGCAACGTCTTGAGCAAACTAGGCAATTAGACTCGGTTACTAAGACGCTAGAGGTTGTATCACTACTTAAACCCTTATTAAGAATTGCAGCGGCGGCTATTTTGCTATTGATGGCTGGTTTATGGTATAATAGAGACTATATTTCTCCTGAAATAGCTACCATTAGTACTGAAGCCACAGAAAAAACAACAGTTGATCTTCCTGATGGTAGTCGAGTGTGGTTAAATGAGCATAGTGTGCTACATTATGCGACCAATTTTGATACAAGAGAAGTTCGGTTAGAGGGAGAAGCATTCTTTGAAGTTGCCAAAAAGGATGGTCAAACGTTTGAAATAGTTGCAGGAGATTCCAAAACCACAGTACTAGGAACTTCCTTCAATGTAAGAGCCTATCCAGAGGAGTCATTCGTGGAGGTTGCAGTAGAAACAGGAAAGGTTCAGTTCTCTTCTTTACAGAAAACAGAAGAAACTACTCTTTTAAATAAAAAAGAATATGCGATCCTAACTAAAGCAACTACGAAAGTAAACAAACAACGAGGTACTAAACCTAATGCCTTAGCTTGGAAAAATCAAGCACTTTACCTTGGTGAAGCAAAAATGGATCAGGCAGTCGAAGCATTAGAGCGATATTTTGCAGTCGATATTACCGTAAAAAATAAAGCTATACTGAATTGCTCATGGGGAAATACAATTGATCAGTTAAGCAAACCAGATTTGGAAACCTTAATCAAACAAATTAACTTCGGTAATCCTTATCAAATTAAACAGGTGGCACCAAAAAGATATATACTTTCGGGAGAAGGGTGTCCAAAGTAAATGATGAATGAGAAATGATGAATGATGAATTTACTAGACGTTGATAGGGCAAACGAAAAGTCGTTTTTATAATGTGCAACTCCTTGATCTGAAAACGAACAACGTTCCTTCAAGGAACGTCGTTCGTATACGGCTTTCTTTTATCAAGAGTTTACATATACAATTATACCTTTTCGTTCGCCTTCTAGACGTTGACGAGAATACCGTCAAAGTCACGTAGTCAACATCAAAGATTCATCATTTTGCATTCATCATTTACAATAGATGCTAAAACCTTCCATACCTCTACTCTTCCTACTAATCCCTTTTTTAGGAAATAGCCAATCTGTTGATTTAAACCAACTTGTCAGTTTTGAATTTAAAGCAGAACGATTAGAAACTGTCCTATCGAAAATTAGCCAACAATATACCATTCCATTCGCTTATAGTAAAAATTTCATCCCTATAGAACAGCGGATGAATATTATCATTGTAAAACAACCTCTTAAAACTGCTTTAGACTCATTATTTGCTCCCACTAAAATTATCTATGCAGTTATTGGGCAAAGTATTGTCCTTAGAATTGATCGTTCTAAATCTATATCATCTTCATCTACTACTACTACTACAAAAATTGAAGAACCATCTCCTTCGCCAATTTCACTTCCTACAATAGCGTATAGAAGCTATAAGATTACCCCATTCCTTAACAAAGACTCGTATATTTTATTAAGGAAATACCGAGAAATTGATGCCTCTATACTAGATTCCCTTCAAAATCTATCCAATAATAAAGACTTGGAACTTCCTACCCCATATACTGCCTCTCCTTATAGAGAATTATTTCAAGTCACCTTTATTCCCTCTATTAGAAGCAATCTCTATGCAGATTCAATAACTAATACTTTTTCTTTGAATGTTTTTTGGGGCGTAAATGGAGGAGTAGAAGGAATAGAATTGGCAGGTTTTGGAAATACTTTAAAGAAAGATATGAAAGGCCTTCAAGTTGCAGGAGTATGGAATCAAGTAGGAGGAGATATGAGTGGCACCCAATTCGGTTCTGTTTTTAATTACAATGAAGGGTATACGAGAGGTCAGCAATTCACACTTGGCGCAAATATTACGCAAGAAACAAAGGCAATACAGTTAGCAGGAGTAATGAATATTGTCTTAGAAAGTTTTTCTGGATTACAACTAGCATTATTAGGCAATTATGTGCGAACCCAATCTGATGGCTTACAAATGGCATTATTATTCAATCGAACGGATGGTCCAGCTAACCAGCAGTATGCTTTAATTAATAAGGCCACTGAAATACGAAAAATACAAGTCGGCTTACTCAATATAGCTCCCTATGTAAAAGGTCGACAATTTGGTTTAATTAATTATGCCATTCAAACTAAGCAAACTCCTATTGGGCTATTCAGCTTTGTAAAGGATGGCTTTAATCGAATTGAGGTAAGTGGTGGAGAATCTTTATTTGCCAATTTCGGATTTAAATTGGGCGTACGAAAGTTCTATAATATACTTCAATTTGGGTATCGTTTTACCAATGATACTTGGAGTTTAGGATATGGTCTAGGTACAGGCTTAAAAGTTGCCAATAAGCAACATATACACCTAGAATGGATATTATCTCATGTTAATGAAGGAGATTGGTGGACTACCGATTTAAATTGGCTCAATCAATTCCGAGTTAACTATGATTGGCAAATTGGGCAAGAAAAAATGAGCTTATTTTTTGGACCAACTTTTAATTGGATGATCTCAAAAATTAGGGCAGAAGAAATGGGGCCTATAACTGGTTCTACCTTGCCTTCGTATACTTTAATTGATAGGAATACAGAGAATTCGAATTGGAAAATTTGGTTTGGAGCTACTGCGGGTCTCAGGTTCTAATATATAGAAGTCAGAGGTCAGATCGCCTACGGCTGTCTGACGTATGACGTTGACTACGTGATATGGTCAACGTCATACCTCTGACTTCTGACAGTTCCGTTAGCTTAAGCTAACTAGAACGGTCTGACTTCTGACTTCTATTTCTTAAGCGTCTCCGAGAATTCTGCCACTGCTTTGATTTTAGCTTCTGACAACAAACCTTTGAATGGAGTCATAGTATTTCTTCCATTGGTTATGACAGCAATTTTCTCGTCTAATGTAAGTTTAGAAGTCGTCAAGTCAAAAGCACCACTTGCGCCCATATCTCCATTTACACCATGACAAGTAATACAGTATTGTCTATAGATTTTTTTCCCATCAATTTTTTTCTTGGCTACTGCTTTTTTTGTTTTTTTTCCATTATCCCCTGAATCCCCACCACAAGCTACTAAAAATAAGCCTACTAATAGTGCGCACATAAGAATTTGTCTCATTTTTTATTTTTTATTTGTGAATTTCTAACTCTACTTTGGCACTTTAGTAACGACGAAAGAATAAGTTCCGCATTTGGACGAGGTTATTTTGTTCTTAGTT
>CAYOBX010000207.1:0-9448 GCA_964402245.1 uncultured Saprospiraceae bacterium
GTAATAGGTAATAGGTAATCAAAGCTACTGCTTGCCGATTGCCAAAAGCTATTTTCCTAAATGACTCATTATCAAAGATTTTTTTTTAGTCTGACGGCTATGGTTATAAATTTCAACCATTGATTTAACTAAAAAAGGCGACCACTGCTAGCGGTCGCCTTTTTTAGTTGCACTTTAAAATAATAGCGGAAAGCAAAAGCTCTCCGCCATTAGAAATGAATACTTTTTTAATTTTGTTTCACTAATTGCAAGGATCTTGGTGCTTGTCCTTGCTCTTCTACCGTTAAGATATATAAGCCGTTCTCTAAGTCACCCGTCTGAACTCTATGAGAAGGGGTATCTTTAGAAAGTGTTTGCTGATATACCTTTGCTCCACTTACATGGTAAATTGCTAGTTGAGCAGTCTCTGTTGTTGCTGTGTAAGTAAGGTTAATTTCTCTATCAAATGGATTCGGAGAAGCACGGAACTCCGTCGAATTAAGATCTACAAGATTGCTGAAATCTACATCTATTGCTAAACGATCTGAACTTCTTGAGGAAGCTACATTTGAAGATAAATCTCTACCAGAAGATAAAGAGTAAATAGCACTGTACGCTGATGTACTACCATCTTCACAAACGGTACTAATTCGGTATTCAATATCAGCAGTAATAGGAATAAAGAATTTAGCATAACTCTCTCTCAAAGTTGTTCTTATCGGGAAGTCTGTACTTCCTGCTATTCTTGCCTCAATGATATACTCCTGTGCTCCTGTAATATCCTCCCAATCAACTAAGAATATATAAGGAGATAAAGTAGTCAGTTCAGGATTACTCGGTGCCTCACAACCTGATGCAACTCCAGCTATTGGAGTAGCAACTTCTCCTGGTTGTCCTACTGCTACAATACCTTGTGTATTATTTGTAGGCAAGTCTCCTTCTATCACTTCAACAAAAGTTAAAGAAGTACCGTTGATCTCGTAAACTCCAATAGATCCCGTCAAACCAAATAATTGGTATAAGTATTTCCCATCATCAGAAATCCACATATCAATCCAACCTTCTGTTGTACCGAATGCTGCTGCTGGATCTGTTGTATTTCCTGTAGCTCCAATTCCTTGTGCCGCTACTTGATCTAATAATTTAATGTTGCCATTATCAAAGCTATAAGAAGCTAAACCTGCCTCAATCGCATTAGAAACAAAGAAAGTATTCTCATCAGAAAAATCTAACCAACATGCCGTTCTTCCTGTATTATTCGTACCTGATGCTACATCTAAATTAATCGGTCTTAATGCACCATTTGGCATGATTTGCCATGTCGATACCGAACCATCTTGTAATGCTGGGAATGCTGGGGGTGCACCATTCGCTTGGAATTCTCTAGCCTCTGTTACTACTACATAATTGTCGCCAACTATTTGGAAACCAATCGCTGAAGGTAAGTTTCTATTAGCTGTATTGCCTCTTAGAGTAGATGTCGCTGCGCCTGCTGGTCCAGCTCCTAATGTACCGTCTGCATTTACTCTAAAAACTACTAGCTCATCTTCACTACCACTTGCTAATGCTGCTGCACCTGCGTTAATAGATGCGGCTACTAAGAAATTACCATCTGGAGAAAATTGTACCGCTGATGGTCTATTTCGTAAATCTCTGATAGAATTTGCTATTGGCTCTAAAGAACCATTATCCATTAATCGGTATCCAATTAAACTACCTTGTTGTGCTGGCTCTCCTTGAGCTAAAAATTCTGGTCTTGTAATATTACTTACATAAACTAACCCACTGACACCTGGCATGCTAGATGGTTTGAAAGCAATACTATTTGGACCTAAATCATGTGTGCTTTCTGTATCTGTTGCGGTTAAAGAAAAGTCAGCATTAACCCTCATAGCGGTTACAGAACTACTTCCTGCATTGACTGCTAATACGAATCTGTTATCAGGGGTTTTAGTAATAGCATAAGCAGAGATTAATGGATCTAAGCCTTCGCCGCCATCAAAATCACCGCCATTCCCACCTGTTGGGTAAGTACCTAATAAAGTTAAAGTACCGTCTGCTGCTTGAGCATAGCCTACTACTGCGTTTGGTCCTTGTACATTGCCTTCTACTTGACCTTCTCCGTTCGTCATCGCATATACTGCTCCGACTGCTGCACCACCTGCTGGTGCTGCGCTACCTGCTATTCTGTTGATGTAAGTGCTTTCAGAGAAACTGAAACAACCTCTTAAATCTTCAATGTTATTACCTGCTGCTAAGCCTTGGATCCCTGGATCATAAGCTAAGTTTCTGATGAAACATAAACCAACGCCTGCATCATCAAAGTTTACTGCAGAAGGTGTTGGAGGTAATCCTAAAATAAATCCTCTTTCATCCGTAACTACCCATTGGTTTCCTGCACCATTTGCTCCTGATAGAGTCAATGCACCTGCTGGAATATGATCTGCTTGACCATCTACCGTGAAAGTAAACGGCCCACCTGTAAGGGTTCCTCCTTTTGTATTACAATTACTAGCTGCATCAATTCTTTCGATTCTCCATACCCCAAGGCTGTTAATATCGCCATTGCTATTCGCTAATAAACCATCAGTAATTTTAAAGATCGGTTCTCTTGGCTGTGTATCTTGATTGTCAGAAGCAAACGAAGCTCCTGAATCAGAACCAGAATCATAAGGGGTAAATTGGATGACTCTACTTTCAATAAATTCTCCGTTTTCTACTAAGTTCAAGTTATTGAATCCAACAAACCAATCTGGACTTGGTGCAATCATAGAAGCTAAACTCAAGTAGGGGTGACTTGAAGAAGCTGTAAAAGTCGTTGAAATGGTATCTGGCGAAGGTCGCACTCTAGTTCCACTTTCTATATAAGTCTCTGCATATCCTGCATCAATCAATGTAGCAATCTCTGCATCCAATGGTTGTCTAGAACCTGTCTGAGAAATATTTACAATTCCTTGACTTGCAATCGTACCTGCCTCAAATAATTGAGTACTTGCATTATGGGTCATACCTGCTACAGGCGACCATCTTGCAATATTTGGCTCTTCACCTGGAAAGTCTACTGGGTGTGTTAAAGCACTCCAAGCTGCATCAAAAATAATTCTATACTCTGCTGTAGCTTCTCCTGCTGAAGTTTGTCCTGATTGACCACCTACTGCTACGATACCTTGTGTATTGTTTCTTGGTAGATCACCCTGAATTTCTTCTATGAATGTTAAAGAAGTACCGTTGATCTCGTAAACTCCAATAGATCCCGTCAAACCAAATAATTGGTATAAGTATTTCCCATCATCAGAAATCCACATATCAATCCAACCTTCTGTTGTACCGAATGCTGCTGCTGGATCTGTTGTATTTCCTGTAGCTCCAATTCCTTGTGCCGCTACTTGATCTAATAATTTAATGTTGCCATTATCAAAGCTATAAGAAGCTAAACCTGCCTCAATCGCATTAGAAACAAAGAAAGTATTCTCATCAGAAAAATCTAACCAACATGCCGTTCTTCCTGTATTATTCGTACCTGATGCTACATCTAAATTAATCGGTCTTAATGCACCATTTGGCATGATTTGCCATGTCGATACCGAACCATCTTGTAATGCTGGGAATGCTGGGGGTGCACCATTCGCTTGGAATTCTCTAGCCTCTGTTACTACTACATAATTGTCGCCAACTATTTGGAAACCAATCGCTGAAGGTAAGTTTCTATTAGCTGTATTGCCTCTTAGAGTAGATGTCGCTGCGCCTGCTGGTCCAGCTCCTAATGTACCGTCTGCATTTACTCTAAAAACTACTAGCTCATCTTCACTACCACTTGCTAATGCTGCTGCACCTGCGTTAATAGATGCGGCTACTAAGAAATTACCATCTGGAGAAAATTGTACCGCTGATGGTCTATTTCGTAAATCTCTGATAGAATTTGCTATTGGCTCTAAAGAACCATTATCCATTAATCGGTATCCAATTAAACTACCTTGTTGTGCTGGCTCTCCTTGAGCTAAAAATTCTGGTCTTGTAATATTACTTACATAAACTAACCCACTGACACCTGGCATGCTAGATGGTTTGAAAGCAATACTATTTGGACCTAAATCATGTGTGCTTTCTGTATCTGTTGCGGTTAAAGAAAAGTCAGCATTAACCCTCATAGCGGTTACAGAACTACTTCCTGCATTGACTGCTAATACGAATCTGTTATCAGGGGTTTTAGTAATAGCATAAGCAGAGATTAATGGATCTAAGCCTTCGCCGCCATCAAAATCACCGCCATTCCCACCTGTTGGGTAAGTACCTAATAAAGTTAAAGTACCGTCTGCTGCTTGAGCATAGCCTACTACTGCGTTTGGTCCTTGTACATTACCTTCTACTTGACCTTCTCCGTTCGTCATCGCATATACTGCTCCGACGGATTGGGCATTTGAAGAACCAAGTAAAAATAAAAAAGCAAAAGAAATTAAAATTAATTTTGGTTGTAAGAGGGGGAAAAATATGGACATAATCCTCCCATCCTCTTTCATTGTAAAATAAAAGAGTTGCATAATAAATGTTTTTCAGAAAGGCAATAAAGTCTTTCCTTAAATTAAGAAATAGTTTAAATTGTAGTTGATGTAGTTTTTCTCTTAAGGGTACTAATTAATCACTATTGTAAAACATTATTAAATAGATACAAATAGGATTGTTAGAATAATTCTAAAACAATTTAAATCCTGTTAACAAAAGTAGTTTTCGTCACTTAAAAAAGTATCACAAAGTAATAACAAGAGTATGACATGAGTCATAATCAATTGTTTATCAATTGTTTATGTTTATTTTGAAAATAAATGAAAGTTGATTTTCAGTCTTTGAGGAGACAATAAAAAAATGACTATTGGGAACAAAGAAGCCGATGGATGGATGGTTAAGCAGGGGTATAAATTAATAAATAATAGATCAGGAGATTAGAATTACAGACCTTATCAATGAGGTCCTCTGATAAATCTAGTAGGTAAGAAAACGGAAGTTCTCAGGTAGTTAAAAGGGGTTTGTAATTTGTTATATAGTTAAAAATTTTATGTAGAGAAAGTTAAATCTTTTAATTCTTTTATATCAAGCCCATCCACATTGTCATCATACTCGGAAACAAGTATGCTTATTATATTTTTTTAGAGGCTGTCTAAAAAGATATATACTACGGAGAGGATAGATTGCCGAATTTATTTTTGAATTAGACTTCCCAAATCTTGAAGATTTTGTAAGTCTGTCGGGATCGAACTGACAAAGTCTTCGAGACTTGGGAAGTTTCATTTTCGGTAATTTATCCTGTTTCGAGTATAAGTAAATTTTGCAAGCAAAATATTGTATTGAACACAGAGATGCAGAGAACAAATATAACTCTGCATCTCTGCGTTCAATTATGTTGTCGCTAGTTTTGAGAAATATCTTTTTAGACAATTTCAAAAAATAGTATACTTATGAAGTCAACATCATAAATCTGACACCTGACAATCCGAAGTATTCGGATGATCTGATTTCTGTTTTTAAATCTTCACCCACTTAGCTCCTTTATTAGAAGACTGAACTACTTTATTGATAAATTGCATGCCTCTCACACCATCCTCTACCGTAGGGAAATCTTTATGGATTGCTTTAGGTTTTTTACCTGCCAATTCTGCTCGAATACAATGAGCTACATTTTTATAAATATTTGCAAATGCTTCTAAATATCCTTCTGGGTGTCCTGCCGGAATACGACCAGCTGCTTCAGCAGCAGGGTACAAATTACCACCACCTGTTCGTAAAGTTTCTTTTGGTTTGTCTAACCATTTTATAACTAAGGAATTTGGTTGCATCTGATGCCATTGTAAACCAGCTTTTTCTCCATACACTCTAATATTCAAATCGTTTTCTTCACCTGCTGAAATTTGACTGGCATGTAAAATTCCTTTCGCGCCATTATCAAAACGCAATAAGACATTCCCATCATCATCTAACAATCGACCATCTACAAAAGTGCTTAGATCTGCACATAATTCTGTGATTTGTAAACCAGTCATGTACTCCGCCAGATTTTCTGCATGGGTTCCGATATCCCCCATTGCACCAGCTACCCCTGATCGTTTAGGGTCCGTCCGCCAAGCCGCTTGTTTTTGATCTGTCGCTTCCAGATTAGTAGACAGCCATCCTTGTGGATATTCTACCACCACTTTTCTGATCTTTCCTAGTTTCCCTTTTTTAATCATCTCTTTAGCTTGCTTCACCATTGGGTATCCCGTGTAATTATGTGTCAAGGCAAAGATCAACCCTGTTTTTTCTACCAATTTCTGTAGGGATTTTGCTTGCTTCATATCATAACATAATGGTTTATCACAAACTACATGAAATCCATTTTCCAAGGCCATTTTTGCTGGTCCATAATGCACATGATTAGGCGTAACGATAGATACAAAATCCATCCGTTCTCCTAATGGTAATTCCTTCTCCTTCTTAATCATTTCCTCATAATTACTATAGACTCTATTCTTTGGTAAATACAGTTCCTTCCCAGAAGCTTTCGAGCGTCTAGCATTACTACTAAAGGCACCACAGACTAATTCAATTTCACCATCTAATGCGGCCGCCATTCTATGTACTGCACCGATGAAGGCCCCTTGTCCTCCGCCAATCATTCCCATTTTTATTTTTCTACTCATTTTGTTTTGTTATTGAACGCAGTAAAGACGTAGCATGCTACGTCTCTACATTTATTAAAAATTAGGTTAATCCCTACAATCTTTTAATGCGAATATTTCTAAAGCTAATCATATCGCCATGATCTTGCAAACCAATATGTCCTTTATCCGCCTTCGCATATTCTTCCCAATCTGCAAATTTGCTTGCTTTGACCATTGCTTCCCATTCAGGAGTCCATAGATCATATTCTACTACTTTTGCACCATTTAAATAATGCTCCACATGTCCTTTATTGATAACAATTCTAGCAGAATTCCACTGACCAGCTGGATTTATTTTTTTATTAGCTGCTGTTTGCAAATCATAATTATCAGCAGTCAAATGGTGTTTAGTTACGGCAGGATCTCCTTCTGATATTTTAATATAATTGTCATCATCAATTATTTGATATTCTGGCGCGCTCCTATAGGCAGGCTGGCCTTCAATTTCTTGTACTAAATAAAAGATGCCACTATTCGCTCCTTTCGCAGCCATAAATTCCAACTGAAGATCAAAGTTGTGGTATTTTTCTTTCGTAATAATATCCCCGCCACCACTTTTAGGTAACAAAACTAAAGCCCCTTTATCGACGGTCCAACCAGAATCAGGAAAGTCAGTTGTTCCATATTTGCGCCAATGTTCTCCAGAAACCCCATCGAAAAGTACAGTCCATTCTTCTTCCGATTTTGATACTTCAGAAGTGGGGGAGGTTGTTTTTGTTTCTTTCTCTGAAGTAGTAGGTTTATCTTGTTGGCAAGAGAATAATAAATAGCAGCAACAAATAGCAGCTATAGGAAAGATATATTTTTTCATATTTTCTATTTTTCGTTAAATAACAGCGAAAGAATAAATGCCGCATTTCGACGAGATTATTTTTCTCAAAGATATTAAAAACAATATTTTGTATATATTTTAGAGCAACAAAATTTAAAATCATTTTTTTATCTTTAAGTATTGCTAGGGATGAGGTAGAAATAAATTTACAATTTTAAAACAAAACAGATGAAAAACCTCCTACTATTATTGGCAGTAGTTTTTTGCATAGTCAATTGTCAGCCTACAGAAACGATAGAAAAAGAAAAAGCTATTACAGACATTAATCCAGATATACCATTTCGTCCCAATGTTGTTTGGTTAGTAGCCGAAGATCTTAGTCCTGTAATTCCCTCCTTTGGAGATAGTACCATACAGACACCAAATATCAGTCGCTTAGCTGCCGAAGGCGTATGTTATGATAACGTATACTCGCCTTCTCCAGTCTGTGCTCCTAGTCGCGCTGCTTTATCGACAGGAATGTATCCTAATCATATGGCAGCTAGTCATATGCGAACAGGCCCTTGGTTTGCTGCTGATATGTCAGAAAAATTTATTAAACAATTCGATAAATTCATGCCTGAGGGAATGAGTTCTTATGAAGCCTTGCCTCCAGCAGGAACTCGAATGTTCAGCGAATATTTACGAGAAGAAGGATACTATTGTACGAATAATGCCAAACAAGATTATCAATATAGATGTTCTTTGACTGCATGGGATGAAACAAGTAATCAAGCACATTGGAAAAACAGAAAAGCAGGGCAGCCCTTCTTTGCTATTTTTAACTTTAATGAATGTCATGAGTCTCAAATATGGGCAAGAGCCGAAGATTCTCTATGGGTTGATGAAAATTTGGACGTGCCTATTCCACCTTATTTACCCGATACAGATATTGCAAAAAAAGATGTGAGAAGGATGTATTCTAATGTGAAATTAATGGATCATCGAGTAGGCGTACTTTTAAAAGAGTTAGATGAACAAAACTTATTGGATAGTACGATCATTTTTTGGTATACCGACCATGGTGGCCCCCTACCCAGACAAAAACGATTGTTGTATGACTCTGGCTTAAAAGTACCAATGGTCATTCGTTTTCCTAAGCAACAATTTGCAGGACAACGAGATGATCAAATGATTAGTTTTATAGATTTTGGTGTGACTGTTTTATCTTTGTTAGGGATAGAGCCTCCTAAAGTAGATGGTAAAGCATTTTTAGGAAAATATAAAGAAGCAGAACGTCCGCATATCTATGCCGCTGCAGACCGATTTGATGAATCCTATGATGCAAATAGAGCGGTAAAAGATAAAAGATACAAGTATATAAAATACTATCAGCCAGAAAAACCGATGTACTTACCAATCAACTATCGGAATCAAATGCCGATTATGCAAGAATTGAATAGATTGGTCGCCGAAAATAATTTGACTCCAACACAAGCACTTTGGTTTAGAGAAACTAAACCTCAAGAAGAATTATTTGATACGAAGCAAGATCCACATGAAATTACTAATTTAGCAGATGATCCTGCTTATGCGGATAAGCTGACGGAATTACGAACTCAATGTGAATCATGGATCAACTCTTTTGAACATACTGGCTTAATCTCAGAGAAAGAATTAGTGGAAAAATTACGACCTGGTGGTAAAGAATGGAAAGTGGAACAGCCAACTATACAAGAAATTGATGGCCTTATTTCTTTAACTTGCGAAACGGAAGCAGCAACTATTGGATATCAACTAAGGTCAAAGGAGCAACAGCCAATTAGTTGGACAATTTATACAAAACCATTCCTATTAAACGAAGGGGATACTCTAAAAGTGGTTGGAGATAGAATAGGCTATCGGTATAGTAATATAGCATCGTATAATGCTAGTAAGTAACGACAAAAAAAGAAGAAAAAAAACGCCCGACTAAGCGGGCGCAAAAAGTCTTTTAACCAAAACTCAATACATATTTATATTCAATATG
>CAYOBX010000208.1:0-1646 GCA_964402245.1 uncultured Saprospiraceae bacterium
CTCAACTAAACATATAATGAACTATGATATTTCAATAGTCGGATGTGGTCCAGTCGGAGCAACGCTAGCAAACTTGCTAGGAGACTTCGGCTATTCAGTGGCTATTTTTGAAAAAGAAATAGACATCTATCGGGAACCAAGAGCAATACATATTGACGATGAAGTGATTAGGATCTTTCAAGCAGTTGGCATATTGGAGGAATTGAAAGATAGTCTGACAAAAAGAAGTTAACATTTACCATACCATTTTTTTTAGCTATTTCGCAAGGATTGCCACCACTTCGACATACTTGTCATTTATTCATTAGTTTACTCTAAAAAACTATCAATAAATATTAGCTTTAAGGTTTAACTGAGTAATCAATCTAAATTAAATATGCTCTTACTCACAAATTCAATTTTAACTAAATTACTATGAATAAATATTGCTTCTCTTTAATAGCTTGCATGACTGTAGCGATCCATTTAATAGCCCAAGATCTTGCACCTTTATTTGAAAAATTAGACCCAAGTGTAGTCACTATTCAAACTATTGAAGTTAAAATTTCTGATGGGAATGCAACGCCATCCAATGCCTTAGGATCAGGAGTCATTATTGATAAATCAGGCTTGGTTTTAACTGCCGCTCACGTAGTAGAAACGGCTAATGCTATTGGTGTAAAGTTAGAGAATGACAGAATAGTAGAGGCTGAAATTATTAAGACCATTCCAACCGCAGATGTGGCTTTATTAAAACTAAAACAAGTTCCTCCAAATTTAAAAGTGGCGACTTTGGGGAACTCCAACGACCTAAAAGTAGGCAATCAAGTTATTACGATAGGGAGTCCATTTGGGGTAGAACATTCACTGTCTGTAGGATATGTCAGTGGAAAAATGAAACGAGGTATATTAGCTGGCGGAGAGATGGTCGGCTATATTCAAACAGATGCCGCAATTAACCAAGGGAATTCTGGTGGTCCTATGTTTAATTTAAAAGGGGAAGTGATGGGAATTGTTAGCTTTATTTTATCAGAAGGTGGTGGTTTTGATGGGATAGGTTTTGCTATTGACATTAATACAACTAAAAAAGTTTTATTAGAAAATAAGGATCATTTTTGGACAGGCTTTGATGGCATATTCTTAGGTGATGATTTATCTAAAATATTAAATGTTCCTCAAACGAATGGAGTCCTCATTCAAAGAGTGACAAGTGATTCATTTGCCGATCAATTGGGCTTATCAGGTGGGTTCTTTCAAGCGGAAATATTGGGTCAAAAGCTCTGGTTAGGAGGGGATATTATTTTGTCGATGCAAGGAACTTCCTGTGCAAATCCACACAATTTGGATAATATAAAACATGCTATTGAACACTTAAAGGAGGGGGAATCAGTAACGATGAAAATATTGAGGCATGGAAAAATAATAGAATTAAATCGGTCTATTATTACCGCAGAAAAATAAATATTTTTGAAAATATTTAAATATCAGCAATGGCATTTATTAGCTTTGATTGCATTAATATTATTTTTATACTTTTTTGCTAAGACAGATGCTACCTTTCTCAGCGGAGAACTGTATGATATCAGTACCTTGCATTGGTCTATTTTAGCGCTGATAGCTCCTATTTTTCATCAATTATATGTTCTTCTTTTTTGGAGATCCGAACT
>CAYOBX010000208.1:1746-9413 GCA_964402245.1 uncultured Saprospiraceae bacterium
CGAACTAAATATAGCAACAGGATTTAGTCTAAAAGAAAGTGGTGCTTGTTATGATCCATTAAATATTTGCATCCCTTTGTCAGAAGAAGGATTTACCCAAATCAAGTCTAACCAAAAATGGTTAAATATATCTAAGTTATCTAAAAGATTAGACCAAGCTTGTATTTCAAATGAAGATCAAAGCCTTTGGAGTTTAGGTTTAATTCCTGAATCGAGAAAAGCAATGTTAAGCTCTTCAATAGCTCCTGATTTTGAAATAGAAGATATGAATGGAGCAACCATTCGCCTATCTGATTTTAGAGGTAAAAAAGTATTGCTAGTCACTTGGGCAACTTGGTGCGGCTGTCGATTTGATGTAGCAAAATGGCAAAGTATCTATGAAGAATTAAATAATCCTAATTTTGAAATCATCTGCGTAGCTGAAGATTCACAAGGGGCAGCAGTAGCGAAAGAATGGTTTGTCAATGCTAAGGCTACCTATAAATGCGTAATTGATACGACCCATAAAATCAGCACCCTTTTTGGTTGGGTAAATGTACCAACAGGCGCATGGATTGACGAAGCAGGAACAATCATTCGGGTCAATGAAGATGCCTATGCTGCGGAGCATGTAATGATAGATGAAGTCCGTTCTAGAGAATTCAAATTTGGAAATTCCATCTTTGCAAGTGCCACAAAAGAATGGGTCAAGAATGGACTCAATGAAAATCTAAAACAAACAAAAGAAAAAC
This sequence comes from uncultured Saprospiraceae bacterium, assembly GCA_964402245.1. Lineage (GTDB taxonomy): Bacteria > Bacteroidota > Bacteroidia > Chitinophagales > Saprospiraceae > JAFMDF01. The sequence continues at coordinate 2,478 of CAYOBX010000208.1, forward strand.
TAAGTGCTAATACTCGGTCCATATCTTCAGATGATTTCTTAGCAGATGCCTATTTCAAAATGGGTCTTTATTTTCAACATCAAGAAGCTGAAGAAATGGCAGAGAAATACTTGAAAATTGCACAAGCCTTAGCGCCTGATAATTGGAATATTCACAGACAAAGTTGGACTTATAAAGGAACGCCTTATGCAATTCAACAATGGAAAGAACGTACTAAAGCTAAATATCTGAATGATAGAAGCTGGACTTATTATGAGCCATTAGATTTGGTTAGTATCTAATCCAATTTCCTTTTCAATCATCAACTTTTTCAGTTCATCTAGAACTAAAGGATCTTCAATAGTTGAAGGTAAAGTATAAGCTTTTCCATCAGCAATAGCTCGCATGGTAGCTCTAAGAATTTTTCCAGATCTGGTTTTGGGCAAACGTTCAGCGATTACGGAGCGTTTAAAACTAGCTACTGGGCCTACTTTTTTACGCACCATTCTGATTAACTCCAATTCCAAGTCTTCCTCACTAATGGTAGTTCCTCCTTTTAAGATGACAAAGCCAACAGGAACTTGTCCTTTTAATTCTTCGGCGATTCCTATTACCGCACATTCTGCTACAGCTTCATGAGAAGATACCACCTCTTCGATATCTGACGTAGAGAGTCGATGACCTGCCACATTGATCACATCGTCGATTCTACCTGTTATAAAAATATACCCATCTTCATCTTTATATCCTCCATCGCCTGCTAGATAATACCCTTCGAATTGGGATAAGTAAGATGCTCTAAATCGTTTGTCATTATTCCATAAGGTAGGCAGACAACCGGGAGGTAGCGGTAGTTTTATAGAAACGAACCCTTCCTCATTGCTCGCTTGTTCCTTTCCATTTATATCTAGGATTCGTATATCATATCCACATACAGGTAAGGTAGCAGATCCGGGCTTTACGGGAAAAGTACCATACCCTAAGGAATTGCAAATCATGGGCCATCCAGATTCACTTTGCCACCAATGATCTATGATTTCAACCTCTAGTAGTTTTCGCAGCCATTCATAGGTTGCTACATCACATCGTTCTCCAGCTAGAAATACATTTCGTAAAGAGGAGGTATCAAATCGTTGATGCTTTGAGCCATTGGAATCTTCCTTTTTTATAGCTCTAATGGCAGTAGGCGCAGTAAATAATATACTTATCTGATAATCTTGGATAATTCGCCAAAAGGTACCAGCATCTGGTGTTTTGATCGGCTTGCCTTCAAATAATACGGTAGTGCAACCATGAATCAATGGGGCATACACTATATAAGAATGTCCAACAACCCATCCTACATCGGAAGCCGCCCAATATACTTCTCCAGGTTGCACACCATAGATATGCTGCATGCTATATTTCAATGCGACAGCATGACCTCCATTGTCCCGAATGATTCCTTTTGGTTTTCCTGTAGTTCCAGAAGTGTATAAAATATATAAAGGATCAGTAGCATCTACTTCCACATAAGTACAAGGAGACGCCTTTTTTAATAAGGTTGCCCAATCATAATCTCTTCCTGCTTTCATTCCTGCCTTCACAAAAGGTCTTTGCCATACAATGACTTTCTCAACTTGATGCTCAGCCAAATCTATAGCTTCATCTACCAGTGGTTTGTATTTAATAACACGAGTAATTTCAATACTACCACTTGCAGTAAGCAGTACCTTGGGCTTGGCATCATCTATTCGGATAGCTAATTCACGGGAAGCAAAACCTCCAAATACTACGGAGTGTATCGCCCCCAAACGCGCACATGCCAACATGGCAAATACAACTTGTGGAATCATTGGCATATAGATCACCACCGTATCTCCTTTTTCTACTCCTTGATCTTTCAAAAGTCCTGCTAATAATGCTGTTTCCTCTAACAACTCTTGATAGGTATAGGAGCGACTTTTGTAAGTGACTGGAGATTCATAAATTAAAGCTGCTTGATCTGCTCTGCCATTTTTTACGTGATAGTCTATAGCTAAATAGGAGGTATTGAGTTTACCCCCTTTAAACCATCTATGAAAACCCTGTTCATTGGTGGTAAGTCCTTGAATTGGTGGGACAAACCACTCAATAGATTTGGATTGTTCTAACCAAAATTTTTCTGAATCTTCAATGCTCTCTTGATAGTGCTTTTTATAATCTTGCATACTAATTCTATTTACGACTCCATTTTAACAATAACCCGACCTTTTGATCCACCTTTTAGCATAGCATCAATATAGGGTTCTAATTCTTGCAATTGGCAAATAGTAGCAAGACTATCTAAATTGGATATTTTCCAAGTACTTGCGAGCTTTTCCCAAACTTCTAGTCTGGTATCCTTTGAGAAATTTGCAGAATCAAGACCTAATAAATTAACACCATTGAGGATAAAAGGAAAGACGGTCGTTGATAAAACAGGGGATCCTACTAAGCCACAAGATGCGACACTACCCTCTTGCATACAACCTTTAATTAAAGTTGCTAAGGTATTACCGCCCACCGTATCAATTGCACCTGCCCATTTGGGTTTGATCAATGGACGACTGGAATCATCATTTATATATTCTCGATCTACAATATCAGTAGCACCCAAGTTTTTCAAAAAATCAGTCATATCCTCTTTTCCTGTGGAGGCAATTACTTCATAGCCAGCATTGGCTAATATTCCAACAGCCATACTCCCTACTCCTCCAGTAGCACCGCTCACTACTATGGGTCCTTGTTTAGGATCCTGCCCCATCTTTTCCATTTTGTACAGTCCTATCGCTGCCGTTAAGCCTGCTGTCCCTATAATCATAGATTCTTTAAGCGTCAGACTACTAGGAAGCGGAATCACCCAGCCTTTAGGTACTCGAATATATTCTGCAAAAGCTCCATCAGTATTCATCCCTAGATCATAACTGGTCACTAGTACCTGATCTCCAGTTTTGAAATCGGATGTTTTACTTTCTACCACTATTCCAGCTCCATCAATACCGGGCGTATGTGGATATTTTCTCGTAACCCCTTTATTACCTGAGAAAGATAATGCATCCTTATAGTTAAGAGCGGCATACTGAATCTTTATTAGTACCTCTCCATCAGGCAAGTCTGTAATCTTTCTATCTACAATATGTCTAACAAATTTTCCTGATTCGTTTTCTGTTACTCTGAAGGCTTTAAATGTTTTTTTATCCATATTACTTGCTTTTCGCTAAAATCAAAATGAGAAAAATAAATCTAGCTTATACATTTTAAATTGTGTGGAATAAGGTCATAGCAGTACCTGTCCCTCTGCTCTATTCTCTCTTTTTCACCAATTTACTTTTACTTCTAGATCACAATGCTTCACTATCTGAGAATTATAGGATTTGGGATTATCCAAAATTTCAAAAAAACTTTGTAGATAACTGAGCATCGACTTTTTGGGTTTTGGGCCTAGCAATTCAAATTCTTCAATAGTGGCGATCAACTCTGTTTTCTTTTTATTAAATAATTCAAAAATAGGATCATATGCATTTTCTTCCCTACAAGGGCCCAAATAGTAGCGCTCTCGAATATCTAAAATAGGTAATTTTGTATGAGGAGTGGCGTAAGGCGTACTCACTAAGCCAGAGAAATCAAAATCGTAAGGAATAGGTATGATTAATTTTTTCTCAGGGAGCCCGACAATCTTAGTATTATGTTGTTTAATAATGTGCCAATCAACATTTCCAATCATAAACTCAAAAAGGCACATTCTATCATAAGCAATTGGGTCTAAATATTTGGCACTAAAAAGTTGATTTCCTATTATTCTTCCATTGACTCTTTCTGCTAATTCTTCTATACTTTCTATTAAAAAAGCAAAGGCTTCTATATTTTTTTGTTTACCCTCTATATCTTCTAAAGTTAGTTTTATCAGTTGAACTCGGAAACTAACATCCGTTAAAGTATTATAAAGCTTATAGGTCAAATATTCTTTTAACAAATAGTCTTCATAAGAATCACTATTCTTACATCTTACAACCATTTTCAAATCATCAAATTCTTCCTTGATTCCAGCAGCAACAAGATCTCTTTTTTTGAAATCTATTTTTAAAGGGGGCAAAAAGCACACCTTGTTCCGCATATTTCCTCTCGCTCTTATTTTTATAGTGTATTCCTGCGTTTGGCCATTTTTGTCTTGATAAGTCAATAGGCCAACATGATTTTCTTTTTTTGCTTTCTTTCGAATGATTTGTTTTAATTTGGTTTTGATGTGAAAGTGAGGAATTTCTTCTCCATATAGGGTTTCAAACAAACTCAATGAATCTTGTTGAGCTACTAAAGGATTTGATAATAAAATTATACAAAACCAACTAAAGAGTATCTTAGTAGCAGATGATATTCGAGATTTCATAGATATGTTTATATGCTTATTATTTATATACTTCTAAGATTTGATGAAGTATTTAGATGCTAAACTCAAAAGAGCATGCGATGGTCGAAGTTTGTAACTTCGACCCAATATTTTTACCGATTAATTAACAATTTTTCATAAAGCACTTTCCCCTCTACTTCCAGTCCAATTAAATACAATCCATTAGGATAATCTACTATGGAAACCTCTACTTGCTCTGCTATTGGAATAGTTTTTAATGGCTGTCCTAATACATTCATTAAGTAAAGCTGTCCGTTTTGAAATTGGGCAGCCCTAGGGAAGGAAACTTGAATAAATTGGTTGGCAGGATTTGGCGCAACAATAAAAGGTATGGGTATGGCGAGTTCCTCAGTCGCTACCGTCAGACAAGATCCTGGCAAACGAATATCCATCCATTGTAAGCGAAGACTTATCCAATCTTTTAGTAAATCAATTTCTTCTTGATAGGTATCTGCCAAAGGGCTTGGGTTAGGCCAAACATAATTACCTAAAATATTCCATTTTTGGAAATTTCGTTGGATGGCAGGTTCCAAATAAGCTGCTTGTTCATCAATAAAAGCAAAAATAGAATCTTGATGAAAAGGACCAGAACGCAAATCTTCCCATCTACATTTAGTTAGATTATTGAAGGACTCATTATTCAATAAAACATCCCACCAAAATGGAAAATCGCTATCGCATAATACATCAAATATAAGTCCTACCGTTTGATCTCCCGTGCAATAATCCGCATTCCGAAAAGCTAAGTTAAAATCCCATACAGGCCCAGCAAATATCTTACCTCCATTACTATCTTTTCTTTTATGAAAATAACTACTCAATCGATAGCCATCTACATTTCTACCCAGTTCATTGAGCAGGTGTGCTTCGGCAAAAGAAGTTAAATCAATGTATTCCTCCATCGTCTTTCCTCCAAAGCTGAGTGCAGGTAATTGCATGGCTCTTTCAAAACTATCGACATGGCTCTGTATATAAGCGAATTGTTCGGGCTGTACATTATCAATATCAGGATAGACCAATTGATACCGTAAATTTGAATTGAAATTAGAATTATTTACAGCGGTAAAATTGGACAACCAATCGAAGTCTCCTTTATCAACTTTATAAATATATCCGCCCGTCAATTCATCTCCTTCAATATCTATATCTCTTAATTTAGCTATATCTACCCTCCCCTTATCTCGCTTAATCTGCTCCATTAAAACATAAATTCCTCGGTAGTCTCCATTGATAAATAATTCACAAAACTGCGTTTTACTAGCATATTGCCCCATACGTCTTGCCAACTCCATCGTTAAGACATTCCGCATCAAGGATTTATCTGAATACGGCCCATGTAAAATCCAATCTTCTTCGGCTGGAAAGTCCAAAAAACTAGTGTCTATATCTGCTCCTGCCGCATCTTTAGTTTCAAATGCAAAGCCTTTTTTAGGAAAAGAAAGAGAAGACTGTCCTCTATGTTTAATCGAAATAGGCCCTTCATATTCATTTGCATCTTCTGTAGAGTCATTGATACCATCTCGATTATGAATAATTTCTATATTACCTACTACCCTATTCACTGGATTAATACTATTTTGAGTAGTAATTCTAATTAAGGGTAAGTTAGACGTAAAATTGGGAGATGAAAACCATGGAGGTGTCGTTCGATAAAATTGAGTAGTATTGTTAATTCCAACAGTTAGAAAAAAATTGGCCGTCATATCAGAAGAAGACAAACCATTCCTATTATGGATTTGTACAGCTAAGGTATTTTCTCCTTCTCTTAGACTTGCTTCTCGAAGTACTTCTGATAAGGTAACGGATTCTAATTGCCCATCAGCAAATAAAGTAGCTTCATGATCTGTAATAGTATTCGCATCAAAGCTCGGGGAATTGCCTAGTATATTGGCCCTAGCAATTTCAATACCATTCAAATAGGCCACATAGCCATCATCATAATCCGCTTGCAAAATAAGTGTTTCAATTGCTGCCAAATCAATGATAGAAAAGGTACGGCGAATATATAAAGCCTGTGTCTTGGGGATAATCGTATTATCGTCCCCATCTGCATAGCCTATTCCTCCTCTTCCTTCTAGCCATGCACTATCATTAAAGTTGGCTTGATTCCAATTGCTTGGCGGTTCTGAATTTCCAATAAAATAAGACCAGTTATCGGTATTATAAACAACAGTCTCCCAATGGTCTACTTGGGCGATAATTAGTATAGGTAGCAAAAATGAAATTCCTATTAAAAGTGGTTTTTTCCACATATATTTTTTATTTGAAAAAACAGTAATTACCATACACTTTTTGAAAACGAGCTTTATCGCTGCCTAACGGCAGCGGGACTAAGGGCTTTGGACACAGCAAATCATCTTTTCGCCTCAGCGAAAAGATGATTTGCTGTGTCCAAAGACTATTTTTCGTAGCGTAGCGAAGTGAGTTGTTTATCGAAAAGTGTACGGTAACAAAAAATAATACTTTAAAACCAAACACTTTTTAGAACAGAGAGCAAAGAAGCGAGAATAGAGACACCATCCGTTTAAAAAACTACGATCATTCATGGTTTG
>CAYOBX010000209.1:0-9343 GCA_964402245.1 uncultured Saprospiraceae bacterium
GAAATGCAAGTACAGAAAATGACATAGAAGATGGTAATTGTAATTGTGCAGGTACTACACCAAGTTGTCCAGCTTCAGGCACTGCCTGTGATGATGGCAACGCCAATACAGAAAACGATATAGAAGATGGTAATTGTAATTGTGCAGGCACAGTACCTTGCCCAGCAGCAGGTATGACCTGTGATGATGGGAATGCAAGTACAGAGAATGATGTAGAAGATGGCAATTGCAATTGTGCAGGCACTGCCTGTCCAACCGCAGGTACAGCTTGTGATGATGGGAATGCAAGTACAGAGAATGATGTAGAAGATGGTAATTGTAATTGTGCAGGCACTGTTCCAAGTTGCCCAGCTGCAGGTACAGCCTGTGATGATGGGAATGCAAGTACAGAGAATGATGTAGAAGATGGCAATTGTAATTGTGCAGGTACTACTATACCAAGTTGTCCAACTGAAGGCACGGTCTGTGATGATGGGAATGCAAGTACAGAGAATGATGTAGAAGATGGCAATTGTAATTGTGCAGGTACTACTATACCAAGTTGTCCAACTGAAGGCACGGTCTGTGATGATGGGAATGTGAATACAGAAAATGATATAGAAGATGGTAATTGTAATTGTGTAGGCAATCCAATTGATGTAGCTGATAATGACTCTGACTCCAACGAAGAAGAATGTCCGACAGCAGGTACTCCTTGTTCTGATAATGATTTAACAACGATTAATGATCGGCACGATGGAGATTGTAATTGTATAGGAGATGCGGTATTAACCACACAAGAAGTAATTGATTTAAGATTAAATCCAATGCTAAATTGTGATGATAATCTTTTCTGTGTGAGAATCGAAGCTAAAGCGCAAACAAGTGGCTTTGCATTAAGCGGTGCTTCTTTAGGCTTGACCTATAATTCTTCTGCTTTAATATACACAAGTTATACCTCTGAGCAATTTGATGAAAATACAAGCTGTGCGAGTGGAGCTAATCCTTGGGCAGCACATACAACTAATACGACTTCAGGAACTTTTGATATTGCATTGGACCTAACGGGGACAGAGAGTTGTCCTGAAATAATAAATTCTTCTTGGCAAGCAATAGGCATGTTATGTTTTGATATAATAGAAGCCAATGCTTCACCAGATTTGAATTTTGATAATTCCAAAACATCTTTTACTTCTTACTCAAATAATGGAGAAGCAATTGAAATAGGCATCATTAATACAATAAATAATCCGGAAGCCTTATCGTGCCAACAATTATCGAATGGTGGGCCTATAATGCTGGCAGCAAAAGCCTTTTTACAAGGACCTTATGATGTTGTTAGTAACACAATGAATGATGGCTTGCGATCAGAAAGTTATATTCCATTACAAGAACCTTATACTAGCATACCAACCTTTGTACATGCAGGTAGTGGAGGAGGAGAAGTAATTAATGGTAGTGTATTAGGAGATAATGGAGATAATTCAATTGTAGATTGGGTATTTGTTGAATTGAGATCAGCGGTTGCGCCTGCAAGTGTAATCTCAACAAGAGCTGCTTTAATCCAAAAAGATGGAGATATAGTGGATCTAGATGGTGTTTCTTCTTTGAATTTTGATATAGGACCAGGAGATTATTATGTAGCTATAAAGCATAGAAATCACTTAGGAGTTATGACAGAATCTGCTCTTTCATTTGCGAATGGAACAGCTACCAATTTTGATTTTACAGATGCTGCCAATGCAACTTTCGGATCAAATGCCCAAAGGATAATTGAAGAAACTGGTACAAGAGTTTTATGGGGCGGAAATGCTAATCAGGATCCTTATTTGATCTTAGTAGGCGGTGGTTTATCATTACCAGATAGAGATCACATATTCTTTGAATTATTCTTGACTTTATGGTCTGTTAATCCAAGTGGCGATATTTCTTATAATAGTATTTTAGAAGGATATTTTAATTCAGATACCAATATGGATGGTCAAGTTAAATTCCAAGGTCCTGAAAACGATATTGATAAATTAATTTTCTTCAATATTTTATATCACCCGGATAATACAAACTTCTTATTGAATTATATTGTTACGCAACAGATTCCGTAATTGATTTTAGAATCTAGAAAAAGGCCATAGATGTATTTTGAAATTTCATCTATGGCTTTTTTATTTTTCACATTTATTTCTACCCCATTCCTTAGCTCGACTTTAGTCATTAGCTTTTAGCAATTAGCCTCAAAATAGATGCCCACGTTACCTACTGCTTTATTTCTTTACAGACCTTGGAAAATAACAAGTGTAAATTAATAATGGACTAGTTACGTTCCTATTAGAAGCTAATGGCTAAAAGCTGATAGCTAATGGCTAAGGTCAAACTTAGTAACGACGAAAGAATAACTCCGTCATCTTGGGTGCGTAGAAAACGACCCCGAAAAAACGACAACATTCAATTCTTCAAATGATGGACTTATTCTTTCGTCGTTACTTAGACTACCAATATTTACTCATTGAGAACTTATGGCAGTTTTAAAATCAAACGATTTTAAATACATTTCAATATAAAATTATATGAAAAATATATATTAAAAGAACTGTCCGTGAAAACAACAATTAGGCATTATTTATGCTCTTATATAAATGAACTAAACAAATAGTCATTAAGATCTTTTTCGACGACCTAATTAATTATCAAGGCTAAACTAAACAGATGTGCAGACAACTCTATATTGCCTACCCATCTAAATTTTTAACACAAAAATTTTTTACTACTTCTTGTACTACTAGGATGCATAGCCATCTAGTATGCCCTCCGCTATCTTTCAAGCTATAGTCTAACAGGTAAAACGTTCCTCTAATTTAATTAGAATGACGATCTGTAGCTAATCCTTCCTCCTAATTATTTTTCCATGTACTCTATTGTTATTTTATCAAAAACTACTTTTTAATTTAATTTAAGCGTAAGACATTTTGGAGCCTATTGCTAGCAATTTGATTCAAATATCCCAAGGGAATTTGAGCGCTAGTAATCATCAATTTGATTGCCTCAAGCAAGCTAATTGGCTATATAGTCTCTTGAATTTATTTTACTCTTATTTAATTTGTAATCGAACAACACAATTTAATAAATCACCTATGTATTATTATTTAACTACCTTTTTAGTATTGGTATTATCTTCTATTGGGGTATATGGACAAGTGCAATTTAAGATTGAGAAGATGCAAGATGGAGAAACTTTTCAAGTATCTCTTATCCCTGATCAAGATTGGGGTGCTCCTATGAATATCACAAGCACCGCTCAGGTCACTATCAAAGTGCCAACTAATTCTTTTGAAGTAAAAGACTTAGAGAGTTTGCAAACTGATGTTAATTGGGAGTATAATTCTAAAAGTACTTCACCAGCTGAAGCTCCTGAATATGACTATCTTTCTTTTGGTTTAACCTCTATGGGAACCAAGAAAATTAACTATAAAAAGGGAGTAGCAGTTCCATTGTTTACTTTTAAGAATGCAGATAGCTGCCAAGGAAGTGTGGAGCTAATGTCCAATAACGATCCATTCAAATCTCCAAATTCTAAGAGAGCGAATGTGGGAAATTCTATCACTGTATTTGGTGCTAAAGGAGAGGCTTACAAAGGTAATTTTACCAAGCAAGCTATCCCTTGTCAAACAGCATTGAATTTACAAAATACTACGAAATCTACAATCAATACAGATCCTAAAGTTTATCCAAATCCAGCAATCAATGAGGTTTTTATTGACCTTGTTTGGGAACAAGCAACAACTGCTGGAGACTTTGTTATTCTTGATATGAACGGCAAGGAAGTAAATAGAAGTACGGTTGAAGTTCATCGTGGATGGAATAAAGTAGATTTAGATGTGAAGGATTTACCAAGTGGTATTTTCTCAATTGAATTTCGTAACGGAGAGGAATCTCTAATTTTAGATCGTTTTGTTAAACAACATCGGTAAATGAAAATTATTCAAACAAGATAATTATTAGGTCATCAAATATTTTGAAAGAGCTGTTCTGTAGTTTAGAACCGCTCTTTCTTTTTTTAATGACAAATCAGGCTGACCAAGAATGGTTGATCTGACAGAATTGGGAAATCTCCAAAATTTACAAAGTCTTGGTTTTTAACTAAATGAGACTTCCCAAATTTACAAATTTTGTATGTCCATGAGTTCTCGGTCAGCTTGAAATGACAAATGAGAAATTCAGATGTTGATAATATTGAAACTAGTCACTAATCACTAATCACTTTTATTCTCCTTAACAATTAAGCCTTGTTTATAAGAAAGATGAAGTGTGGTGTTTTTTGTTCCAGAATGTTCTAAAATCCAATTAGCCATAGGATTGATTATTTGGGTATTAATAGCCCGTTGCAAAGGTCTAGCGCCGTATCGCTCATCAAATCCAACCTCTCCTAAAAAGTCTATAAGATTCTTATCGTATTCCAGATGTATGCCTCTTTTAATAAATCCTTCTCTTTGATTAAGTTCCTTTAGTTCCTTAATACAAATCTCGCTAATTGCCTTTTTGCTGAGGGAATTAAAAACGAGTATATTATCTATTCGATTAATAAATTCTGGTCGGAAAAATTTCCCTAATTCAGATAAATACTTTTGATCTTCCGATTCCGTAGAACTGAATCCAATGGAGGCGCGATTGTTAGCTCCTATATTGGTGGTCAAGATAATAATCGTGTTTCTAAAACTAGTGACTCTTCCATAGGCATCCGTTAACATCCCTTCATCTAAAATAGAAAGTAGCGCATCGAAAATAGAAGGATCTGCTTTTTCTGCTTCATCTAATAATAATACAGAGAATGGTTTTTCTCTGACTGCTTGGACTAACTTTCCAACTTCTCTATTCGATCCAATAAATCTATAGATCATGCCTGGATGCTGGAATTCACTCATGTCAATTCTAATTAATGGAGATTTTTTTTGACCTTCTCCAAAAAAATATTCTGCTAAGGCTTTGGCACTAGCTGTTTTTCCTACACCAGTTGGACCTGTAAATAATAAAGTTTGAATGGGCTTGTTAGGATTGTTTAATCCCGCTTTGAAAATTTTCACTACATTCGTCAAGGTCTGAATAACATTGGGTTGCCCAATAATATTATTAGAGAAATGTTCTTGTAAGTTATTTTGATTCAGTAAAATATTATCTTTTAAAAATAAGGCTGGCAAACCAGTTTGATTAATAAAAATTTCTAGTAAATGTTCTTTATGGATAGTTGGTAATTCTTTTGCTTTCGCAGCAGTAATACACGTACCTAAAAAAATAATCGCTTTGCCTGGAAAACTTTCATAAGGATAATATCTTGCTAATAAACGGTAGCTCAATTGTAGTGCATCTTGATCGATATTTATCTTTAGATTTTTGGCACTAAATTCTGAAAATTTCTGTAAGACTGTTTGCGTTTTTTCTTCTGATAATTCTTCTATGTTGACGATCTGAAATAGGTCGGTAAACCCTGGTAGTAAACGTCGCAAGCTATCTAACTCTGTGATACTTAATTCGCCTATGATTTGGAGTTGCCCTTGTTGGAGATAAGGTAATAGAAATGCAGCCACACTATCCTCTGCACCCTGGCCACCCGTTTGAATCAATTGGATAATATCTTGTACCCAAAGTATACCATTTACCAATTTTAATTCTTCTACCAATGACTCACATTTTTCCTGCCACTCACCGAGGTATTTTGTACTTGCTGTTAGCCTTTGTGCCATTAAATTCCAGAAGGTATAGTTTAATTGCTTTTTTCTGACCTGTGTGGCAATTTTTTTAAATGCTTGTTTTAAAACAGCACTTTTTCCAACACCTCTTTTTCCAACTACTAGTATATTAGCATTTTGTTGAACTATTTTTTGAACGACTAGGTCCACTTCTTTTTCTAGTCCCCAAGCTACATCAGGGGTCGCACTTAATTTTCTTAATATAGATTTTTTATAAGGAAATTGCTCTGCTAGGCTAGGTAATACTTTCAGATTATTGGTACTGTTATATTCCCAATTGAAATTCTTAGAACGATTAATATTCACTTTTAATTCAATAATTTCAAGGGTAGGGGTCTGATAGACTAAATAGCGATGTAATTTTTCAGGGGTGGCTCTATTCAATAACAAAGTTGCAATATAAGTAGCTAAAGTATTGAATTGTTTTGATTCATAATAGACAAACCGTTGATCTAGTAATGGTAAATAACATTCAAACTCTCCTCCTTCTGTAGCCCCATAGACACAAGGTGTAGGAATCTCTAAGGAACTAGTAAGTGGGAAAGAACTATTTTTTGTACGATAGGTAGGACGAACGGAGATCTCCAAAATTTTTAGTTTTGGAGATTTGATATTAACATAAGGATAATCATTATGTTTTTTATATTGTTGTTGTAATTGTTTGGTAAATGCCTGCTTGATTTTTGCTACATCTGGAGCAACTAATTGATAGGACGTTCCCACTAAGATTCCTAAAGTGGCATCTTGCGTCAATTCAAAACATAGCAATGGGTAAGTAATCTTTTCCAATGGTATTTGTTACTTAAGTAGGTTAGTATAAACAACGACACTTTTCTAATTAAAATTGAAATTAAAATGTAAATTAAAATTAAAACCGAGATATTCCCCCACGTCTCAGTTTTTAATTTACATTTTAATTTTCATTTACATTAATAATTAGAGCCAACTTGCGGAATTTATTATTTCATCGTTACTTAGAATATCCGCTATTATATAAAAAAGCAATAAAAAGATTGTAAGATAGTGGTAGAGTACCATAAAAATAGTTTTATTTGCAATAGGGAAAAAGAAATAATCTTTTTCTAATCTTATCTACCCATCTAACACCTTGAAGTAGGAACCTATGTTAAGTAGAAGGAATATACGTATTAAAGTGTTGCAGACCTTATATGCTGCTAATAGAGATAAGGGCATTACCCCTGAATCTGCTGTTAAATTATATCATCAACACGTTGAGCAGTCTTTTGCATTGTATATTTTTAACCTTTTGCAGCTTAGAGAAGTCACGAAATACGCTGTTCAAGATGATACGAATCGTAAGTCTAAGCACCTACCGTCTGACGAAGATAAAAATTTTAGTTCAAAACTATATCATAACGAATTAATTCAATCGACACTCGATAATGAAGTATTAAAAAGCTTGATTCAGTCGTCTAATATTAAAGACTTTCTGAATGACGATAATACTAGGCTTTTGTATGCAGATTTATTAAAGACGCCAGAGTATAAAGCCTATTTAGATAATCCTGACTGTACAAAGGAAGATCATCGACAGATATTACTTTTCTTATTTAAGTATTCTGTTACTGGAGAAACCTATAATGAGTTAATGGATGATTACTTTCTCAATTGGTGGGATGATAAATCCTTAGTAATTGGAGCCACTAAAAAAACCATTAAAGCAATGCCTTTTGATGGAGCGTATATAGACTCCATGCGTCCTAATTATGAAACAATTAAGGAATTTGGTGAATCTTTGCTTTTAGATGTTTTTAACAATAATGATGGTTTATTAGCTACTATAGAACCTGCGCTGAATAATTGGGATGCTGATCGAGTGGCCATTATTGATATGATTATTCTAAAAATGGCCTTGAGCGAATTGATGAATTTTCCTACCATTCCTACCAAAGTTACTTTAAATGAGTTTGTAGAAATTGCAAAATTATACAGTACGGATAAAAGTAAAGATTTTATAAACGGAATCTTAGATCGTCTCTTCAAGAAATTGGATAAGGAAGGGAAAATTAAGAAGGAAGGGCGTGGATTGGTGGAGTAGGGAATAGGTAAAAAGTAATAGATAATAAGGTGCTGAGCGGGACATAAAAAGCGGCTTAACAAATTAAACTTTGTTAAGCCGCTTTTTTATACTTGTTACCTATTACTTTTTACTTATTACTTATTACCTAAAATTAAGCATTCATATACAGCACTTCTTTAGCTGCTTTCACAATCTTAACTGCATTAGGCATGTAGGCCTCAACTAGGGTAGGGGCATAGGGTAGGGAAGTATCGGCTGCATTGACTCTGATAACAGGGGCATCCAAATGATCGAAGGCAAACTTTTGAATATTATACGTTACCTCAGCAGAGACACCTGCGAAAGGCCATGACTCATCAATAACGATGACTCGATTGGTCTTTTTTACAGAGTTCACAATGGTTTCGTGATCCATTGGTCGAATCGTTCTAAGATCAATTACTTCGGCAGAAATTCCTTCTTTTGCTAGTTCATCTGCTGCTTCTATTGCTTCTAGTATCATTTTATTATAAGAAACTAGAGTAATATCTGTACCCGTTCTTCTTATAGCTGCTTTACCAATAGGAATTAATAATTCCTCATCCGCACCAGTCATAGGTTGCCCTTCTGTCTCCCAGATTTTCTTGCCAAAAGAGTAAGTTCTTTTTCCTGGGCTTGTTGAATCTAGACTCAGGCCATACATCATCTCTGACTCCATGATACAAACTGGGTCGTTGTCTCTTATCGCTGTTTTTAATAAACCTTTTGCGTCTCTAGGATCAATAGAAGAAATTACTTTCAAGCCTGGACAATTCGCTAACCATGCTTCGAAGGTTTGAGAATGTTGCTGTGCTAATTGACCAGCAGCACCTGATGGACCTCTAAAAACAATTGGGCAAGCATATTGACCACCCGATTGAGACAGCGTCTTAGCTGCATTATTAACGATTTGATCAAATGCTAATACTGCAAAATTCCAAGTCATGAACTCCACAATCGGCCGAAGACCATTCATAGCTGCTCCTACTCCTATACCCGCAAAACCTAGCTCTGCAATAGGAGTATCGATCACTCTTTTTTCTCCGAATTCCGCTAACATGCCTTTACTTACTTTGTAGGCACCATTATATTCTGCCACTTCTTCTCCCATTAGAAAGACATTCTCGTCTCTGCGCATTTCTTCACTCATTGCTTCTCTCAGGGCATCTCTTAATGATATTTTTCTTGACATATTAATTTGTATTTTTTCTTAGGCATTCTTGCCTGAGTAGCTATTCTTCTCAGACAAGAATGTCTAAGCTACCTTCAATTTAGAGTAATCAATATTTTATTTTTATAGCGAATTTTCGCTACTTTAAACGAAATTAATCTCTATTCATACTACTTATAGACTATATAGTTTAGCAAGCGCAAAAATACTAAAATCGTACAGGAAACACAATCATTTGTGGTTCTTTGATAATGTGTCAATTAAAAAAAAATATACTAAACATACTTGTTGCCGAGTGCCAAGAGAAAGAACCATAGCAGACAGCTCTCTTCTAATTAAATGATTAAGGGTTTTCTTATAAAAAGAATATTGCCTAAAAAATCAAGTTACAAACTT
>CAYOBX010000210.1:0-5085 GCA_964402245.1 uncultured Saprospiraceae bacterium
CAACTAAAATCATTTATTATGAAAATATCCATTTCTTATATCCTTCCTCTAATAGGCATCTTATTAGCATTGCTTGCTTTTTCTTGTAAATCAAAGGAAAAAATTCAAGCAGCACCTTCTATTATAAAAAAAGAACTAACCGAACAAGAAGTTCGATCTTTGCCTAAAATTGTGGCGTATTCAAAATCACCTTGTTATGGACATTGTCCTTCTTTTAAGATGACCGTTTATCAAGATGGTTGGACCATTTTTGAAGGAAAACGTTATACGATTGTCGAAGACACCGTCCTTATTCAATTAACGCCAACACAATTAGCTACCTTAATGGAACAGTGCGAAACTGCTGATATTTGGACTGCGGAGAAATCTTATGGAATGCGTATACAAGATCTACCAACTACCACATTGCATTTATATGAAGCTGAAAAGGATAAAAAAATAAGATGGAGAACTAGACAGCCTGAACGCTTAAAGACATTAGATCGGCAAATGATGCAATTTATTATTGATCAAGGTTGGGTTGCTCCAAGAAAAAAATCTGACAAGCGGAAAAGAGAGGTCGTACCTGATGTTATCATTGATAATGAACTAATTGTACAACTCGACGAAACGATAGGAGCCACAGCTTGGGCACTTCAATATAAGGAATATGGAATGCAATTAAAGAAGCCAATCTCTAAGTTAGCAAATATGTACTTATTTATTTTTGATACATCGACATTAGATTCTAAAAAAATGTTAGCCCTGATGAAGGAGGATGAAAAGGTAAAACGAGTAGAATTTAATAAACGAATGCAGCAACGAACCAGGTAAGAATAACTAAATAATAGAGTTAGGAAAATACCCCAACGAGGAGAACTTGCATTTCATAGTGTAACATTAGTGCAAGAATTAATAATTCTCGTTGAGGTAAAAAGATGTCCTTAAATCGGTTATGCTGCTGATGGCAAAATATTAATATCCATCATGTCAGCGTTTAGGATGGCCTTACTTAACTTAAAAAGTTTTTTTTAAGTAGTCGTACCTATAGAAACATAGTCATTACTGACGTAATTTTAGAGAGGCTAGGTAATCCTAAATGGTATACAATTCAAGCGTGTTTTAGTATTAGTACTAAAGCTTGAATTTTTTTTTGAATGTCGAAGTTGTAAAGAGAAATGTTCTTAGTGGGAAAGGATATTTTTCTGGATCATCTATGTCGTAAATCTGCTGCTAAGGTATAAATATTTAATTAACTCACCATACATTTTAAAAAAAAGTTTCGTTTTATCTAATATATTTTTGCTCTTTTTAAACATACTTTGTTTATTGTACAATGTGTTTTACATTATATATCAACAGGTTAATGTTCTTTTTTTTTCAAATATGTGAAAATTAACTAATATTTTATTTTAATAAAAAAAGTTTTCAGCAGCTTGTTTTCCCTATCTGATAGTCGGATTTACTAAATTTGCCATAAACTATAATTAGTTGTTACTACTTATTATAGCTTATTCTATATTTTTCTATAGACAGAACTGCCAGTTTTTCAAAAAACTGGCAGTTCTAATTCTTCACACTTTAGTAACGACAAAACAAACAATTTAAAATGAGTATTCTTGATAACTTTAATAATCCTGACATAGCTAACATTTTTGTAATGGTAGTTGTGGGCTCTATTTCTGGAGCTTTAGCTGCTCGTATTATGTCTGGAGATTCTTTTGGTTTTATTATTAACTCCATTTTGGGTATTGCGGGAGCAGTCATTGGTGGGTATATCTTTCAGCAATTGAATATGTCTCCTGGCTCTGGTATTGTAAAAATTGTATCTGATACTTTTGGGGTAAATCTTCCTGAAAATATTGTAGGGATGATTGTATCTGCGACTGTAGGAGCGATCATCATTCTTTATATCACTCGGATATTTCGAGGAAAAAAACGTTAATTATTAAAGTATTGAACGCAGAGGTGGGGAGATACCGAGAACTAATAAAACTCTCCACCTCTCTGTTTAACCAGACTTACAAAATACTTAATTTATAAGATAATTTCAAAATAGTATTCTGAATAGTCTCACTTTAATTCTTCCTTCAAAAATCGGCCCGTATGACTTTTTTTGAGTTTTGCTATCTGTTCAGGCGTGCCCGTACCAACTATCATTCCTCCCCCACTCCCTCCTTCAGGACCTATATCTATTAAGTGATCTGCTATTTTAATAATATCCATATTGTGTTCTATCACCACAATGGTATTGCCTTTATCTACTAATTTATTTAAAACATTCAATAGGTGCTGAATATCTCTAAAGTGTAATCCTGTTGTTGGTTCATCGAGGATATACATTGTTCTTCCAGTCGCTCGCTTGGAGAGTTCTTCTGCCAATTTTACCCGTTGCGCTTCCCCTCCCGATAAAGTAGTGGCTTGTTGTCCTAATGTAATATATCCTAAGCCTACCGATTCAAGGGTTTTCATCTTTCGATAAATTTTAGGGATATTTTCAAAGAAAACAACGGCCTCATCTACCGTCATATCCAATACATCACTGATGGATTTGCCTTTGAAAATGATTTCTAAGGTTTCCCGATTATAGCGTTTGCCCAAACAGGTTTCACATTCTACTTGTACATCAGGTAAGAAGTTCATTTCTATCACCCGCTTCCCACCGCCTTGACAGGTTTCACATCGCCCTCCAATAACATTAAAAGAAAATCGTCCTGGTTTATAGCCTCGAATCTTAGCCTCTGGTAAATTGGTATATAAATGTCTAATGGCTGTAAATACGCCCGTGTAGGTAGCAGGATTGGATCGAGGCGTTCGACCAATAGGAGACTGATCTATTTCTATTACTTTATCTAAATGCTCTAAGCCTTTTACAGACTTATAGCCTAATGGTCGTTTTTTACTTTTATAAAAATGTTGCCGTAAGATTGGATACAGCGTCTCATTAATCAAGGTGGATTTACCACTACCCGAAACGCCCGTCACACACGTAAAAGTGCCTAGCGGTATTTTCAAATCTACAGCTTGTAGATTGTTTCCTGTTGCTCCTTTCAATTCTAGGAAATCCCCATTGCCTTTTCGTCTTTCTTCTGGAATCTCTATTTTACGTCGATTACTTAAATAGTCTGCGGTTATTGTTTTGTTTTTCAGAAAAATTTTAGGGGTTCCTTCACCAACCAATGCCCCCCCATGCTTGCCTGCTCCAGGACCTAAATCAATTAAATAATCAGAGGCTAGCATAATATCTTTATCATGCTCTACCACTAAAACAGAATTACCAATTTCCGCTAATTCTTTTAAAGCTTCGATTAGTTTTTGATTATCTCTTTGATGTAAACCAATACTTGGCTCATCTAATATATAGGTAATACCTGTTAACTGTGAACCTATCTGGGTGGCTAGGCGAATGCGCTGTGCCTCTCCACCTGAAAGTGTTTTAGCTGGTCTGTCTAATGATAAATAGGTCAATCCGACATGCAATAAAAAACCAACTCTTAATCGGAGTTCTTTTAAAATTTCTACGGCTATAATTTTCTGTCGCTTATCTAATTTCTTTTCGATTGTAGAAAGCCATTCATTCAATGCAATTAGGTCTAATTGGGCTAATTCTGAAATATGCTTTCCATCTAATTTTATGTGTAAGGATTCCTTTTTCAAGCGATACCCTTCACATGCTGGACAAGTGTCAACGATCATAAACTCTTCTGCCCAAGTTCTTATTTTTTCTGAAGGAGATTCTTTATACCATCGACCTAGCATTTTAATTAAGCCCTCATAGGCTAAGTCATATACAAAATCATTCTTGCTATAGCGTACTTTTACTTTGACGGTATTATCTCCACCATTTAAAATTGCTTCTAATGCCTTTTTAGGAATTTTTTTAACAGGGGTATCAAAAGTGAATTTGTTTTCTTTAGCGATTGCTCGCAATTGCTTAAAAGTCATGTTATCCCGCACCTCTCCAAAAGGAGCTATCCCTACTTCATTGATGCTTTTGCTATCATCTGGTATCACTTTTTCCAAATCCACTTTGTCTACTTTCCCTAATCCTTTACAATTTGGACAGTAACCATAAGGCGAGTTAAAAGAAAAAGAATTTGGATTAGCCTCTTCATAAGAAATACCATTTTCGGCATCCATCAAGTTTTTACTAAAAGGAAATACTTCCTCTGTAGTTGCATTCATAATCATGATGAGGCCATTGCCTAATTTCATGCTTGTTTTCAAAGATTCAACTAAGCGATCTTTGCGGTCTTTCTGAACTTTTATACGATCTACGACTACTTCTATATCATGCACTTTATATCGGTCCACCTGCATTTTAGGCTTTAGATCTAGGATCTCTCCATCTACTCTTACTTTAGTATACCCTTGTTTTCGAGTATGTTCAAATAGTTCTCTATAATGTCCTTTACGCCCCTTTACTACAGGCGCTAATAAGATGATTTTTTTGTTATGGAATTTTTTTAAAATATGATCTAATATCTGATCCTCCGTATACTTCACCATTTTCTTGCCAGTGATATAGGAATAGGCATCCCCTACTCTAGCATATAAAAGGCGCAAGAAATCATACACTTCTGTTATAGTACCAACGGTAGATCGTGGATTCCGACCTGTTGTTTTTTGTTCTATAGAAATGACAGGACTTAGGCCATTGATATGTTCTACTTCTGGCCGTTCCATCTCTCCTATAAATTGGCGGGCATAGGCGGAGAAGGTTTCCATATATCGCCGCTGTCCTTCGGCATATACGGTATCGAATGCCAAAGAAGATTTTCCACTTCCACTCACCCCAGTTATCACTACTAGTTTATTTCTAGGAATACTTAGGCTGATATTTTTGAGGTTATTTTCATTCGCCCCGATTATATCTATGTATTCTATTTCTGGTGCAGCTATCGCTGGTTTCTTTTTCTTTTTTGTAGCCCTTTTTGCCATATAGTTTTATAAATTTTCGGATTCCGTAACACGGAATTCATTCCGTAACCAGTACCACGGAATTTATTCCGTACTCAGCACTCACGGAATGAATTCCGTGCTACTGTTGTACGGAATGAATTCCGTGCTACTGTTGTACGGAATGAATTCCGTGCTACTGTTGTA
>CAYOBX010000210.1:5185-6592 GCA_964402245.1 uncultured Saprospiraceae bacterium
ACGGAATGAATTCCGTGCTACTGTTGTACGGAATGAATTCCGTGCTACTGTTGTACGGAATAAATTCCGTGCTACTACTAATTATCTATCCGAGTAATATCCGCCCCTAATGCATTCAATCGAGTATCAATATTTTGATACCCTCGATCAATCTGATGAATATTATGAATAATGCTTGTTCCTTTTGCAGAAAGGGCTGCGATTAATAAAGAAACCCCTGCCCGTATATCTGGAGAAGTCATCTGAATCCCTTTGAGTGGGTAGCGTCGATCCAAGCCGATAACTGTTGCCCGATGGGGATCACACAAAATTATTTGTGCGCCCATATCAATCAATTTATCTACAAAGAACAAACGACTTTCAAACATCTTTTGATGGATAAGTACACTTCCTTTGGCTTGTGTGGCCATGACCAAAACAATACTCAATAAATCAGGGGTGAAGCCTGGCCAAGGTGCATCGTACACGGTCATAATAGACCCATCAATAAAGGTCTGTATTTCATATCTTTTTTGGGCAGGAATAAAAATGTCATCTTTTTGAATTTCCATTTTCACGCCCATTCTTTGAAAGATAGACAAGATATTGCCCAATTCTTTTACCTTCGCATTTTTAATCGTTATCTCTGATTGGGTCATTGCAGCTAATCCAATAAAACTACCAATTTCAATCATATCAGGTAGTATTCGATGACTGGTTCCTTTCAATGAATTAACTCCTTTAATCTTTAAAAGATTAGACCCGACTCCTTCTATTTTAGCTCCCATTTTATTGAGCATCTTACAAAGTTGCTGTAAGTAGGGTTCACAAGCTGCATTATAGATTTGAGTAGTTCCTTTGGCCATTACTGCTGCCATTACCACATTGGCGGTACCTGTTACAGAGATTTCATCCATTAAGATGTAAGTGCCTTTTAATTTATCGCCTTCGATAAAATAGCATTTTTTATCATCGTCATAATTGAAGACTGCCCCTAATTTTTGTAAGCCTAAAAAGTGTGTATCTAATCTTCTTCGTCCTATCTTATCTCCTCCAGGCTGCGGCAAAAAGCCTTTTCCATATCGAGCTAACAAAGGACCGATTAACATTACGGACCCTCTAATACTTTTGGCATTCTGTTGGTATTCGTCTGAGGTAAAATATTTTAAATCTACTTTTTTAGCTTGGAAGGTATATTTTTCTTTGCCTACTTTATTCACTTCAACTCCTAAACCTTTTAGCAGAGCGATCAATCGCTGCACATCTAAAATATCAGGAACATTAGCTATCGTAACTTTTTCGGAGGTTAATAAGGTCGCACATAATATTTGTAGCGTTTCATTTTTTGCTCCCTGTGGAGTAATCGTTCCTTTTAATTTTTTACCGCCTACTACTTTGAATGATTGATTGGACATTTAAATAAGAATG
>CAYOBX010000210.1:6692-9329 GCA_964402245.1 uncultured Saprospiraceae bacterium
AATCCATTTCCATGAATATTAACAATTTCTATATTGGTATCCCCTTTAAGATATTTTCTTAATTTGGTAACAAAGACATCCATACTTCTAGCGGTGAAGTAATTGTCCTCTCCCCAAATCTTTGTTAAGGCTTCCGATCTTGGGAGAATATCATTCATATACATACAGAACATCCTCAGAAGTTGTGCTTCTTTTGGAGACAATTTTTCTTTTTTCTCACCATCTGGTCCACTAAAAGTCAAAATTCGCAAAGGAAAATTAAAGTGGTATAAACCTATATTAAATTCTTTAATCTCTTCTCTTGGATCAGCTTTTTGCTGGCTTCTTTTTAAAATAGCTTGAATTCTAAGTAAAAGTTCTTCAGAATTAAAAGGTTTAGTGATATAATCATCTGCACCCAGCTTGAAGCCTTTTAGTACATCATCTTTCATCGTTTTAGCAGTCAAAAAGATAATCGGCATTTCTTGGTCTTGTTCTCTAACCTCTTTTGCTAAAGTAAAACCATCTTTCTTGGGCATCATCACATCAAAAATGCACAGATCAAACTTTCCTTTTCGAAAGCTGTCCCATCCAGCTACACCATCAGTGGCCAAGGTTACATCAAAATCGTTCATTTCAAGATATGATCTCAAAACATCTCCAAAATTTTGATCGTCCTCTACTAATAAAATTTTGTTATTGGTTGGCGTCATTGGCTTTGTGTTTTTCTTTAGAAAAATCGAATTAATAAAATATAGGTAAATTAATGAGAAATGATGAATGATGAATTTACTAGACGTTGACTAGATTACGGTCAACGTCAAATAGTCAACATCAAAGATTCATCATTCATCATTTTGCATTCATCATTCTTTATTTAAGCATATTTCTGGAATTTTTTAGAGAAGGTGAGTATAAAACTACTCCCTTTTCCTAAATCACTTTTAACATTGATTTGTCCTTTATGGGCTACCATCATTGCCTTTACATAGCTCAAGCCCAATCCAAATCCTTTAACATCATGCAAATTCCCTGTATGTACGCGATAGAATTTGTCAAATATATGTTTTAGTGCCTCTTTACTCATTCCAATTCCATGATCACTTACAATAACTTCCACACCGCCTTTAACATTGCGTGTATGAACAGAAATTTTTGGATTTTCAGGAGAATATTTGTTAGCGTTATCCAATAAATTGTTAATAATATTAGAAATATGCGTCAAATCACCTTCTATATAGGCATCTTTAGCCTTTAAATGGGTGGTTACTTCTCCGTCTTTTCGCTCTACTTGTAGCTTGGCATTAGTAGCGGCTTGTTCTATGATTTCATGTAAATTTAGCGAAGTGATATTCAATTCAAAGTCTTCTTTATCTAAAGACGCCATTTGAAGGACTTTCTCCACCTGATTATTCATTCGCTTGTTCTCCTGCTTAATAATCTTGGCAAATCGCTTGATTTTATCTTCATTGCTCAAAATTGTAGGATTCGTAATCGAATCTGCAGCTAAAGAAATAGTAGCGATAGGCGTTTTGAATTCATGGGTCATATTGTTAATAAAGTCAGTTTTCATCTCTGACAGTTTCTTTTGGGTAAATATGACATTCACTGTATATAAAAAACAGCAGATAACAATAGCTGTAGAAATAAAAGAAGCGATCAATGTTCGCCATACATTCCCTCCCCAAAAAATCCTTGATTTCTGGGGAAAGTAAACGACCAATTTTCCTGGAGAGTTAATATCCGTTGTAAATAAATCAACTTCATATTCTGATCTAACTAATACATCATCACTTTCTGGCATTTCTGTAGCTTCCTCTTCTGAGAAGTCAGAAATCGTATATTTTCCATTTTTTATTACAAACTGATCTGTTAAATTAGATAGTACGCCATATTCATATCCAATATTAATCCCTCTATTCTTTAGTTCCCTAGCTAAATAATCTCTTAGATATTTTCTATCTATTCTTTCTTCTACATATTCTGGTTTTCTAGTTCTATATATATCTTGAATGATATTTGTTTGCCCTCTAGTGGCGCTTTGCTGCAATCCTGATACCTCAAATCCTTTTGAAATAATTAAATCATCAGATTTTAGTAGCGTAGAGGACGTCCTCGTCATGGTTAATCCTCCTCTAGAGATAGGCTTTTTATTGTCTAGTTCCTCCTCTTCAAACTCCTTTAAGCCTATAGCCACTTGATTTAGTGCGTCTTGCACTTGTTTGTCAAACTGAGATTTATTTAAGGTAATTGCTCCATTTATCCAATATGCTTGCAATAAGATGATCGCTAACAATGCAGCTCCCATTAATCCAACAATCGCCCAGATTGAACTTCTTTTCATTTAATTTTTTTTCGTTCTTTGACAAATCCCGTGGTCAAGAATGAACAAACACCGTTTGTGAACCGCAAAGCGGATGGGCGGCCAGAAACAAAAGCGACCAAAGGAAGCGAGAATATCCATCAAAATCAAACCTATCTTTACAAAATTAAATTTTCAAATATAACAATTCAGCTATTTAACAGGATTTTAACCCGAATGTGAAAACGGTATTAATTTTAATGGATTATTTTTGCCAGTAGATTCTTTCTTAATAACGACAAAATAATAAGTTGGGCAATCTGGTTCTAATTATTTTTCAGTCTAAGGAATTTAAA
>CAYOBX010000211.1:0-9328 GCA_964402245.1 uncultured Saprospiraceae bacterium
TGATTGCGTTTTATTATCGTCTGATGGAAAATAGTAATCAATAGAACTATTTAAAAATTTTATACTTACTCTAACTTGGATTTTAATTTTATTACAACCCGACAAATAATGATAAAACTTCCTAAAAAGCGAAGAAAACAAAAAAAGAAGCGAAACCTTTTTAAGAAAACGCCACCTAGGACAAAATTAGGTCGCCGCATCAAAGATCCTTTTGGTAATCTGATTTTATTGAAAAGAGCTTTAACTAGTTTTATTGGTATTGCTACTTATCGTCGATTGAATATCGTCAATAAAATGAATGTTGAAGGAATGGAAGTTTTACGAGATTTGCCTCGACAAAATGTGCTCTTTGTGTCTAATCACCAAACCTATTTTGCAGATGTGTTCGCACTAAACCATATTTTTAGTAGTGATAAATGGCGAATGAAAACTATTAACTTTCCTATTTATTTGTTGATGCCGAGAGTTCGGTCCTATTATATTGCGGAGGAGGAAACCATGAAAGAGGATGGCTTACTACCTAAAATATTTTCTTACGCAGGAGCAGTAACGGTTAAACGTTCTTGGAGAAGTAAAGGCAAAAATATAAACAGAGGGATCGATGTAAAAGGACCCGCAAAAATTAAGACGGCTTTGAATCATGGTTGGGTGATCAATTTCCCACAAGGTACTACTACCCCAAACTCCCCCATTAGGAAAGGAGTAGCCACTTTAATTAAAGCATATCAACCTATTGTAGTTCCTGTAAAAATTGCTGGCTTTGATAAAGCTTTTGATAAAAAAGGCTTGAAGTTCAAAGAAAAAGGAGTAGCGTTATCGGTTACTTTTGGTCAGCCAGTGCAATTTGAAAACACAACTACCAAGGAAGAAATTTATGCTTTTTTGGAAAGCGTAATTTTAGAATAGAATTATATGATTGACCTAAGCAAAATTTCTGCAACTGATATTTTAAACTTAATAGATACAGGTACAATTACAAGTCGAAAAGTTGTAGAGCATTTCATTAAAAAAATCGAATTAGTCAATCCTTCCTTAAATGCTGTGGTCTTGAAATTATTTGAAGATGCTTTACAGGAAGCAGACAAAGCAGATGAGTTATTCAAACAAGGGAAGAGGACAGGTCGATTACATGGTCTACCATTTACCATTAAAGAATGTCTTGATTTAGTGGGAACCCCAAGTACATTTGGGCTTTTGCGGCGGCGGGAAGATTTTCCGTTGTCAACAGATATTTACGTAAAAGCATTGCAAAAGGAAGGAGCTATTGTTTTAGGTAAAACAAATATTTCTCAATTGTTGCTAGTTATAGAATCGCAGAATCCTGTATATGGAACAACCAATAATCCGCACAGTAAAAAACATACAGCAGGAGGTAGTAGCGGAGGAGAAGGGGCAATCATTTCGGCGGGTGGCTCTCCTATTGGTTTAGGAACAGATATAGGAGGGAGTGTAAGAATTCCAGCAGCATTCAATGGAATCTGCGCACTTAAACCTACCTTAGAACGAACCATAGACCAAGCTCGATTTTTGGAGCGACCATTAGATATACCTATCAAATCAGTAACGGGAATTTTAGCAAATCATGCAGAAGACTTACAATTGTTTCTGGATATACTAAATACGGCCAGTATTGAAAAAACGCAACCACTTAAAAATTTTAAAGAAGTAGATTGTTCGATACTTAAAGTGGGTTATATACTTTCAGACAATCTTTTTGAACCAGCAAATTCCATAAAAAGAGGGATATTAGAAAGTATCGAAAAATTGAACAGTCTTGGCGTAGAAACAACTTTATTTGAACCACCCAATTTGGCAGAGGCGGAAGAAATCTTTACTAAAATTCTAAGTGCCGACAAGTTGCCTCTATTTAGAGAGAATCTGAAGGACGATCAACCTATAAGTCTTTTAAGAGGTTATTTCTTGCTTTTGAATAGTCCGATATTTGTAA
The DNA here is from genome assembly GCA_964402245.1 of uncultured Saprospiraceae bacterium. Taxonomy (GTDB): domain Bacteria; phylum Bacteroidota; class Bacteroidia; order Chitinophagales; family Saprospiraceae; genus JAFMDF01. The sequence goes on from CAYOBX010000211.1 coordinate 1,949, forward strand.
AAAAAATTATTTATCACTTATCAGATATATTGGGGCAATCAACAATTAGGCGGACCATCCGATTTTTTGAAGGAAAAGGGGAAAAGAATTTGAAGGAGCTTACGAATAAAATGAATAGATTCAAAAATAAATATTTGTCCGCTATGGATAATAGCCCTATCGGAAGATTAGATGCTATCATTAGTCCTGTATTTCCATTGCCTGCGATTCTCCATAATACGGCTGATAGAATTGGCTCAGGTGGGACATATACTACTCAAAATAATATTTTGGGCTTCCCAGCAGGGGTAGCAACAATATCGAAGGTGAAAGAAGCGGAAGATGTTCCCAGAAAGTCATTTGATATAGTCATGAGAACTGCTGCAAAGAATGAGAAAGAATCAGCAAGCCTTCCTTTATCCATCCAAATTTCTGCTCGATCTTGGGATGACCATATTGTGATCGCCTTAATTGATCAATTACATAAAAGACTTGAAATAGAAAGTAAGTGAATGGATAAAATAACAACCTAAAGTAAAAACAATATGCTAAAAAAAATACTGATCGTACTTGGAATCCTCGTTGGAATAGTTGCCATATTCCTAGCATTTACTAAATACTATTTTAAGCCGAATAAAGAATTGGTTTTGAATTTTCTTAAAGAGCATCCAAATAAGATGGCCATTAAATTAGTAAGAAATGACGCTGTACTTGCTTCAAGGAATCCAAATAAAATAATGCCTTTAGCAAGTACCGTAAAAATATTGGTAACGATTGAATATGCAGAACAAGCGGCCAACAAATTAATAGACCCAGACCAAGCCATTTCTCTAGATGAATTGGACAAATTCTACATACCCAAGACAGACGGTGGTGCCCATCCAAGTTGGCTAAAGTCTGTTAAAGATAAGATTCATAATAATACTATTTCTATTCGAGAGATTGCGAAAGGAATGATAGCCTATAGCTCCAATGCCAATACAGAGTGGTTGTGTAAAAAACTTGGTTTAAAAAATATTAATAATCGAAAAGATAGTTTAGGAATTACTCAGCACGAAGACATGTATTATATCGTGTCAGCGCTATTTGTAGGGAAAGAAAAATTTCCTAATACAAAAGGAGAAGCATTAGAAAGGAAACTAAAAGACTTAAGTCTAGAAGAGTATATCGAAACGACCAATCAAGTACACACAAAATTATTGTTGGATCTCACCTATAAAAATGAAATAGGAGAGTTGGGACTGAACATACAAAAAGTCTGGTCTGATAATCTGCCAGGCTCTACAGTGGAGGAATATGTTGGTATTATGAAAAAGATCAATTCCAGAACTTATTTTAGTTCCTCAACACAAAAATATCTGGATGAAGTAATGGAAGTCCTTTTAGAAAATCCTGCTAATCGACAATGGTTAGAACATGCAGGCATGAAAGGTGGCTCCACCGCTTTTGTCCTCACGAAAGCCCTGTATGCAAGCGATAAAAAAGGAAATAAAACAGAGTTAGCTTACTTCTTGGATAATTTAGGACCACTCGAAAATGCAAGGTTACAAAGGAGTATGAATGAATTTGAATTGAAGATTTTGACAGATGAAGTGTTTAGGAGAAAAGTCGAAAATGAATTAGCGAATTAAAATAGTAGTTAACTATCACCAGTAGGTTCAGATATAAATTAACACGCAGATTCCATAAGTCATGAAACCTGCGTGTTGGGTCTTCCTCGAATGAATAGAAAGAATTATTATTTTCCCTTCAAAACAAAATCTTCTGCTTTAAAGCCATTGTTAAATTTTATATCCTTAAAAGTGTATCTACCACCTAGTTGATATTCACCAGTTTCTGGATTTGGACCAAAAGACTCTCTTTTTGTTGGGATATAAATACCCTCAATTATATCATAAGATAAAGTCATTTTTAATACTGGAGCATTTACACCAAAAGCAGGTAACGAGAAATAAAAGAGATCAATCAAATGAGTATCAGGATTAAAATATAATATATATTCATCATCCGCTTCTTTTTTCGTTACAGCATTATTGTATTTAAGAGAAACCTTGTCGTATGCTATCCCATCTACTTCTTCCGTTCCCATATACTTGTAGATCGTTCCATTATCTTGCAACTTATAGATCATAGTGAACCAAAAAGGATTCACTTCTCTGATAAATACCGTAGCACCCAATGCTTGCTTGTCGGTAACAAACTTGCCGTTAAGAGTTAATTGTGGAACTCCATTAATAAGCGATTGCTCTGCTACACCTTCTTGTTTAGGAAGTACATTTCTTTGGTGCGTACTATAAGATGCCCAAGAATGCTCTCCGTCAAAAATTAATCGCTCTTCAGATACATCTTTACCAGCGTCGAAATTATCATAAATATAATTGAAGGATACATCGTTCTTTGCTCGTAGTTTAGAGTAATCGCCAGTGACGCTTAGCATTTTATCTAACAATTTTTTGGTTTTAGCATCGGTCTGTGCATAAACACTATTTACACCAAATAGAAGTAGTAAAATCCAAGCACAATTTTTAATTGAAGTAATAAGTCTCATGAAAGTTTTTGTTTTAACAAATTGATTGTTTCTCTACGATATTATTGCAGAGAATTAAAATAACTAAACACAGTAAACACCATAAACAAGAGTAAAGTTTTTAATGTTTTTGCTATAACTAAACTTTGAGCTGATTTAAATAGTATCTTCTTTGTCTTTTGTAAGAACATTTTATTTGCTAAATCCCTAAAATAGCTCTACGTGAAGGAAAATGGTCTTTGGGGGTAGAAAATTTTCTACCTCCCAAACCCTTATTAAGCCATCAACATAAATTCTGACACCACCACCTCAGAAATGGTTTTTTTCACTCCATTCTTATCCTCATAGGTTCGATGAACTAATTTTCCATTAATTGCTACTTGTTTTCCCTTCTTTAACAGAGTACCCATTAGTTCTGCCGTTTTTCCCCAACCAATAATCTGATGCCATTGGGTATCTTCTATTTTTTCGCCCTCTTTATTCTTTCGGACTTCTTTAGTAGCTAATCTGGTACGTGTTAAAGAATTTCCTCCTTCTAATTTTTTGGTTTCTGGGTCTTTTCCTAGATGTCCAATTAATCGTACAGAGTTTCGTAAGTTGTTCATTACTTGAATTTTAAAAGAAGTGCTTTACTGATAGCGTAATCACCTCTATTCGTTAATAATTTAGCGATTTTAATAAGGGGATTAGATTTAAAAGAACATTGGGGCACGGAGAGTCTATCTATTTCTACTCAATTCTATATGTAGTTTTGCTTCCCATGCCCCACTACTTATTAAATAAATAACAAGTAGGTTCAAAAAAACTAAACGTATACATGCTATGATTAAAACGCTACTGCAAAGTAAAGTAGGACTGCAAGAGCTAGTCGATAAATAATCGCTTAATGCCGTTTGTAGCCGTTTGTAAACGCTTAGACTTAATAGAAAGAAGGAAAATGGATGAATGAATGAGAAAGGCACAAAAAAAAAGGGATCGAAAATGATCACTTCTAGTTTAGGTAGGCTTAAAAAAAGAAGGTACACGCTTAGCAGAAGCTAGCATGCACCCCGTACAAATACTTTTGAGTAATTGAGACAACTAAACGGGGGGGTTTAGTATTTGATTTATATATGGCAAAGCATGTGCCAAAAAAGAATATTTTATTTATTGAATTAGTTAAAAAACAATATAATTGAAACATTAACATTTGCTGTTATTTGCATGATAAATAATACTTATGCATACCTGCTTTATTATCAAAAACTTTTTAAACTACTAGTCTATATTTAGTGTTTATAGTTTTTTAGAGGCTGTCTAAAAACATATTTTAAAAAAAATCACGACAATATTATTGAATGCAGAAACGCTGAGATGCAGCGTTAAATTTGTTCTCTGCATCTCTGCACCTCTGCGTTCAATACTTTATTTTGCTTGCAAAATTCATTTGCGTCTTATTAGACAGTCTCAGGAGAAATTTAACTACAATTCCGTAATCCGAAAATTTCGCCATTTAACTTTAATCCCTCCCCCATCATGAATTTGTAAAGCAATGAAGCCTTGTCCTTGGCCTATTGTATCATCTATTATTTGAATCATTTCTACACCATTTAGCCAAGTGTTGATTTGTGAACCTTGTGCTTTTATTTTTAAAGTGTTCCATGCGCCCTCTTTTAACATTTTTTGTTTATCAGCTTCTGGTTTTATTAACCACCCTCTACCATAGGATTCATATATGCCCCCTGTATGTTTTCCTTTTGGAGCGACCTCTACTTGCCAACCACTAATTTTTACGCCTTCAATAGTAGATCTAAAAAAGACGCCACTATTGCCATTAGCTTCTTGTAAAAAGTCAACTTCTAAGATAAAATCTTTATAATTTTTTGTAGTCCCTAAGTAGCCGTATTCTTTGTTGGGTCCACTTTCTGCAATTAACTCTCCGTCTTGTACATACCATTTTTCTGTTCCATAGGCTTGCCAACCAGTTAAGTCTTTTCCGTTAAACAGTGCTTTTTTTGAAGAACTACAGGCACTTATTATTAATAGATAGCTTAGAAAAAGTATTATTTTTTGAAAATGCATTTTGAAGATTTTAATGGATCTAATATTTCATTTCAGCGAAACATGAACTCTAAGTAACGATGAAATAATAAGTCCGTCAAGTTGGGCGAAGTTATTTTGTTTCCAATTTTGCTTAAAAAATCTTTGTATAGCAGGGCTATGGAACTATTTTTTAAGTAAAAATAGGAGCAAAAGAAACCGTCCAAATGGCGGAGTTATTGTTTTTTTTACTAAAGTAAATAATTTAAAATAAGATATTGTATAATTCTTGATTACTTATTCAAAGTAATCAACAACACTCCAGCAATCACAATAATAGCTCCGACCCATTGATGAATTAATAAGTGCTCTCCTAAAATAAAATAAGCCAACAAAATAGTTGAGATCGGTCCAATAGCACTGATAATTGAAGCTGTATTAGAACCCAAAATACGAATACCTTCTGCCATTAAAAAAGTGGGTAAAAAAGTAGCAAATATGGCCATATAAATAGCTAAGCCATATATCCGATTTGAAAAACTAAATAAGCTTTCCGACCCAACTAAACTATAGTGTAGTAAAACAGCAAGACAAGCAGCAATCATAGAATAAGCGGTAAATCGACGAGTACCTATACGAGGTAATAACTGACCACTCCCTACTATATACATGGCATAAGTTAGCGCAGCTAAAAAAACAAAGAAGCCACCCAGTATTGGATTACTATTTCCAGTAATAGTTATTTTTCCAGAAAATACTATTGCCAAGCCAAAATAACTGATCAATAAGGAGATAAACTGTATCCTAGTAATTTTCTTTTTAAAGAAAATAGCCGACATCAATAATACTAAAGTAGGGTAGATATAGAGAATCAATCGCTCTAAGCTAGCAGAAATGTATTGCAAGCCTAGAAAATCAAAATAGCTAGCCATATAAAAGCCTGTGATGCCTGTTGCTGCCATAGCCCACCAATCTTTTCGAGCTATTTTCGTTTCTCCTTTTTTGTATAAACCAACAATGACAAACAATGGCAAGGAGAATAACATTCTTAAACCTAATAGAGAAATACTCTCTATGGGTTCTTGATAGGCCAATTTTACAACTATTGCTTTTGAAGAAAATAGAATGGCACCTAGCAAAATTAACACTACAGCATATGTATAAGAATTTTTGAAATAGGTGCTCATAATTGTATTAAATGTTTTTTTAACAAATGTAGTCCTTTGATCGATCTCAAGTTTTTTCTTTTTTAAAGAAACTACACCTTCCATTTTTTTATTTTTTACGGCATTCAGCAATAAAAAATCAATTTCTATCGAATTTTTCATACATTGTATCCTTCCACCTATTATATTTGATCAATGTATTTTCGTAAAATATTTAATAGTTATTTAAATCTATGTTTTTTAATAGGAGCTTCTATAGTTTTTGTAGCTTGCGAACATAGAGATGAAGAGGTTATCCAAGCAATGATATTAGAGCAGGTAGAAAATAATATAACCGCAGTCAAATCCAAGCGATTCGCTAGATGCTATAAAGAAGCAATGGAAGAAGCATTAGTTATTGCAGATTCCATCGTAATTGCTAGAGCAATGGCTGCAAAAGATACTAGTAGTTTTAAGCGGCCTATTAAACCTGAAAAACCAACAATGATGCTTCCTGCTACTAATGAGCCAATTGTCCCTTTGTTTCAGGAAAACAAGTAAAATATTGTTTAAATCGTAATATACGACTCGTTGAAAAACGATAGCTGATGGTTGAAGTTTGTAACCATAGTCTGACGGTTATGATTTGCAACTTTTATCAAAGAATGTATTTTTCAATCATAATTAAATCTAAACAATCAATCAGATAATGAGCATCTTAAAGTTAGAAAATGTAGTTAAGAATTATGATAAGCATATTGCTGTCAATGATGTAAGCTTTGAAGTACCCAAGGGAAGTGTATTTGGCTTGCTAGGACCGAATGGCGCTGGCAAAACCTCTCTTATAAGAATCATTACCACTATTACGGGCGCAGATCAAGGAACTGTATATTTAGATGGTAAGAAAATCGATAGTGATGCACCAAGTCAAATCGGTTATATGCCAGAAGAAAGAGGCTTGTATAAAAAAATGAAAGTAGGAGAGCATTTAATGTATTTGGCGCAGTTAAAAGGCTTATCAAAAAAGAAGGCCAAAGAACAAATAGATTATTGGTTCAATAAATTTGAGATTGCGGATTGGTGGGATAAAGCAGTAGAAGAATTATCGAAAGGAATGCAGCAAAAAATACAATTTATTGCGACGGTTATCCATCAACCAAAATTATTAATTTTAGATGAACCGTTCTCTGGATTAGACCCAATCAATACCAATTTAATAAAAGCAGAAATAGATGAGATGCACCGCAATGGTACTAGTATCATTTTCTCTACTCACCGTATGGAGCAGGTAGAAGAAGTATGTGAACATATCGTCTTAATCAATCAAGGAAAAAAAATATTAGAAGGAGAAGTATCTGCTATAAAAAATCAATTCAAAGAAAATCTTTTTAGCATAAAATACACAGGTGAGTTACCAACAGATATTAACAGCCTTACAGATGCAGATGATAGTTTTAAAATAGTAGATCAACAAGAAGGAGAGATTACCGTAAAAGTAGCAACGACAGATGCGTCGAATACTTTGTTGAGCCATCTTATGAAACGAGGGGTGCATATTACCTCTTTCCAAGAAATACTTCCTACACTAAACGAGATTTTTATTAAGCAAATTGAAGAGGTATAGGAAAGAAGGGTTTTCTTATAAAATGTATTCGCTAAAAATATTGGGTCGAAGTTACAAACTTCGACCATCGCACCCTCTTTTGAGTT
>CAYOBX010000212.1:0-9282 GCA_964402245.1 uncultured Saprospiraceae bacterium
ACTTTTTGTTTTTATGTTAAAAGCATATTATTACTTTACGGAATTATACTTTACATAGTATCAAAACTACTCTAATTAATATCAAGCATTAATGGATCATTCAATCTTATTAGAACAAATCAAACGAGTTGAAAAAATAGCTAGTGTTTCTAAGATCCAACGAATGTTAGTCCATCCTTTCAAATATCTATTCGCTATTATACATAGAAAATTAGTTTATCCTTTTAAAGGTAGTATGCAAATAAAGGCCATTACTTTTTTCAAAGAAGAGATGCACTTGTTATTACCTGCCAGTACAGATATTTATTTAACAGGTGGTAAGTCTCATGAATCTGAAATTAGGCTGGCAAAATTTATGATTCATAACTTAGCTAAAGGAGATTGCTTTGTAGACGTGGGCGCACATTATGGGTATTTTTCTTTATTGGCATCCAAGCTGATAGGCAATACGGGCCAAGTCCATTCTTTTGAAGCTGCGAGTACTACTTTTACTTTATTAAAAAAGAACAGCATCACTAAAAGTAATATTGAGTTTTACCATAAGGCAGTTGCTGACGAAAAAGGAACTATTACTTTTCACGAATTCCCAAATTTATATTCTGAATATAATTCTGTTGATGTAAAACAGTTTGAGAACAAGGATTGGTTTTCTAAATTAACGCCTCTAAAAACGACCGTTGATACAATTGATCTAAGCAGTTTTTTTTCTCAAAAAAAGCTATTTCCAAAATTAATTAAGATAGATGTGGAGGGTGCGGAATTAAAAGTAATCGAAGGGACAGTTACCTATCTACAACAACATGCGCCACTAATTGCGATGGAATATTTGAAGTCGGAAAGGAATAATGTAGCTCATCAAGAAGCAGTAAAATTATTAACATCCTTAGGTTATGCTTATTCAATAATTGATAGAGAGGGAGCGTTGGTTGGTTGTGAAGATATTGATGCTTATTTAGCAGAACATGAATTGGAATCTGATAATATTGTATTTAGTAAATAAGGCGAAAGTAGCTTAGGCATTCCTGTCTGAGTAGCTATTTCTGCTCAGACAGGAATGTCTAAGCTACTTTCGTCTCAATCTCGCTCTGCACCTCTGCGTTCAGTTCCACGCAAATCTACATTCACCAACACTGCCATTGCTATAAAAAAGAAAGATCCGACCTTATCCGTTTCCACCATATCGTTAATTAATAAAATAACATCTATAGCAACAATAGATAGAATAGCCATTAGTACAATTCTTCTATAAGATACATCTCTGGTCTGATGATATAAGCGTTCGCCAAGCAATAAAGTATAAAAGCAAAGTAATAAAAAAATAATTAGTCCGAGTATTCCTTGCTCTATAGCAACCATTAAAAAATAGCTATGAACCCCTGAATGTTCTGGATTATCACTTACATAAGTTGAAAAGCTATTGACGGTATAAGGCACATAAAAATCATAAAAATTACCAGGTCCAAATCCCATCCAAGGTTGATCGCTCACCATATGAAATCCAGCGACCCAGCGGTAGACTCTTTCCATTGTGGAGATATCTTCTCCCTTTGCAGTAGCTTCTATTAAGTTATCAAATTTTTTGTGGGATATTGCTTTATTAAAATCTGGCGCATAGTCTAAATACTTATTATCGGTGGATACGTAAATAACTCCTGCTAAACCCGCTATAATGGCCAAGCCTATCGCTACTTTCATCAAACGAAATCGAATAACGAAATAGACACCCGCAGCTAATATTAGACTCACATAGGCGGCTCTTGTATAAGTCAAGTAAACAGCTATTAAGAATATAAAAACACAAATTACTAAACTCCACCACTTCCAACTCCATCGGGGATACCAAGTAGTAGCATACCACAAATAAGGAAAGAATAAAACTAAAATCGCTGCATAAGAAACATGGTTTCTATAAAAAGGTTTTAAGACAAAATTGACTTCCTCAAATGAAAATCCTGTAGCTGCATGCCGAATCAATATCACAAAAACGGTAAATAATAAAGCACTAAATACACACCAAAAAAACAATTTTATTTGTGCTTCTGTTTTCAACAAATAGCCTGCTAAAAAATAAAAGGTAATCACATACCAACTTTTTGCCAATAAAAATTTAAGAGAAATAATAAGCTGATCAGAATTGAGCGTCGTTATTAATATCCAACCAAAATGTAGGAGTAATAATAAAGTCAATGGATGCCTTACAAATGCGCTATTTAATTGCCTGCCTTTCTGAATCACAAACAGTAAAAAAATACCCGCTAATAGAACAGTTAATAATTCAGAAGGGAAGTCTGTTCCAAATCCACCAGGTAATTCTATTTCTGTTGATAAGGGAAGGCAAAATAATAGGAGGTAAAATATTTTTCGAAAATCTACAATGGTAATGAATGCTCCTAAAAAAATAGCTGGTAGTCCAAAAAGAAAATAACTATCTGTAGCAATACCACTGACCACTCCCACTACAATACTCAATGCGAGTCCTGCAAATAATAATTGGTTATTGGTGTATTGTGATAGTTTTAATTTCACTTTTTCAGCTTGCAATGCTTTATTTATTGAACACAGAGGCACAGAGCGCACAGAGAGAAAAAAGGTTTATAAATCTCTGTGCGCTCTGTGCCTCCGTGTTCAATCATTCATGAATTTTTCGCCAGAAAGATTAAAAAGAATTTCCAAATCTCTAACTAAATATCTCCTTCCAATCCACATCTTTATAAACATCAAATAAAAGAACACCAATAATACTAAAGATCAAGCTAATCAATACCGCACTTACTACAATGATCGAACGTTTAGGGCGAGATTTAATAACAGGAATCGTACCAGCCTCAATCAAATTAATGCCTGAAATTGGGGAGTCAATAGTTGTTTGCAATTGGCTTAATTGAATTTTTTGAAAACCTAGTCGATTACCCAATTCTTTCTCTTCCCGTTCTAAGACGTTGACTTTAGATACCCCCTTGTTGAATAAGTGCACTTTTTCCTGTAAAGTTTTCAATTCATTTTTATAGCCTTGTACAGTTGCTCTCATTAAATCAATCGTATCTCTACTTACAGAAGGTTTTTTTTCTAAGGCGGATAACCTAGTCTGTTCTCTTAACAATTTTGAATCTGTCGTTAAAAGTTGTTCTGCAAATATTTCTCCTTGAGATTCAGTATATACTCCGTAGGTATTTCTATAATACATCAAGGTGTCATTGACTTGTGCAATATTATTTTGTTTTTCCTGAATATTTTTCTTTAAAGATTGCTTTAATTTTTCTAATTGATTCTTTACTACTTTAATATATAATTCATCTATTTTAACTCTAGCTTCATTAACAATATTTGCTGCTTGTTCTCTGTCTATATCTTCCATCGACAGTTCAATAGCATCTCGTTTAGTCTTCATGACCTTATAGTACTTGAAGAATTTTTCTTTAACTTTAAAAGGAGCTTTTTCATTCGTCACATCAATATCATAATGCTTATATAAATCAAATTTTTGAATAATATAATCTGCTACTTCATTAGATTCTGCAATAGTTAATAGTCGATCATTATCATGGTCATTTCCATAGAAGTCTGAATCACTAGTAGACGTTCCGAAGATTTGTCCAGGCTTCGTTTGGTCCAAACTAGCTACATAAAAAATGCTGGTAGATTGATAATAATTTGGAAGAAGTAAGGAGAGGAGGGCGCTTAATAAACCTATGCCCAGGCAGAGGTATATAATTGGTTTTTTCCATTGGAAAAGCACTTTAATAATATCTAATAAGTTTTCTCTTTGTTCCATTAATGAAGTTTCTATACAAACACGAAAATACTAAGCCTATAAGTATAAAAGAAAAAAAGGGATGAAAATTGTAATTTTCATCCCTTTTAATTTTAAAAAGAACAGAGAGTAGAGAAGAGAGATATAATTCGTTTAAAAAATGTAGTATTTCTTTAATTTAAAACGGATGTATCTCTGCTCTCTATTCTCGCTTCTAAATAAAAATTATCGAGCAAAAGCTACTGCTCGTTTTTCTCTGATTACAGTAACTTTTACTTGTCCAGGATACTGCATTTCGTCTTGAATTTTTTGAGAAATTTGGAAAGACAAATCATCTGCATACTGATCACTTACTTTTTCACTCTCTACTATGACTCTCAGTTCTCTACCTGCTTGCATTGCAAAAGCTTTTTGTACACCGTCATAACCCATAGCTAATTCCTCTAATTCCCCAATACGCTTTAAATAACTTTCTAGAATTTCTCTTCTTGCCCCCGGTCTTGCACCAGAGATGGCATCACAGGCTTGAACAATTGGAGAAACAATATTATTCATTTCTACTTCATCATGGTGTGCTCCTACGGCATTACAAACTACTGGAATTTCTTTGTGCTTTTCACAAATTTTCATTCCTAGTATTGCGTGAGACAATTCAGATTCTTCCTCTGATACTTTTCCAATATCATGTAAAAGTCCAGCACGTTTAGCTTGCTTTACATGTTTAGGACTCAAGCCTAATTCAGCAGCCATTGCTGCACATAAATTAGCCGTTTCAATAGAGTGCTTTAATAAGTTTTGACCATAAGAAGAACGGTATCTCATTCTACCAACCATTTTTACTAGATATGGAGCTAAACCATGAATATCTAATTCAATAACCGTTCTTTCTCCAATCTCAATAATTTGTTCTTCTAATTGTTTCTTTGTTTTTTCGACTACCTCTTCAATTCTTGCAGGGTGAATTCTACCATCCGCTACCAATCGCTTTAAAGACAATCGACAAACTTCTCTTCGGATAGGATCAAAACTAGAAATAACAATTGCTTCTGGCGTATCATCTACTACGATTTCTGCCCCTGTAGCCGCTTCTAGTGCTCGAATATTTCTACCTTCTCTACCAATAATTTGCCCTTTCAAATCATCTGATTCTAGATTGAAGACAGATACTGTATTTTCAATAGTATATTCCGCACACATTCTTTGAATCGTCTGAATGACAATTTTCTTAGCTTCTTTATTAGCATTCGCTTTAGCCAACATGACCGTATCCTTTACTAATGCCATGGCATCCGTTTCTGCTTTTGCTTTAACGGCCTCAAGCAGTTGGTCTTTAGCTTCTGCTTGACTAAGCTTAGCTATGTTTTCCAAAGCTTTGATCCGTTCTTCATTGGCAGCATCCAACTCCTCTTTCTTCTTAGCAACAATTTTAATTTGTTTATCTAAGTTAGTTCGTACAGTCTTCACTTCTGATTCTTGGTGCTCAATTTCTTGCTTACGTTGAGCGAAAGCATCTAATTTTTCTTTTAATTTAGATTCTTGTGCCGCAATGTCTTTTTTTAGCGTCTTAGACTCCATTTCCATTTCTTTAATGGAAATCTTATGTTGGGACTTATCCTTCTCAAAATCATTTTTTAATCTAGCGAAACGATCTTTTGCCTCTTGAATCTTCTTTTGCTTAATTTTCTCATTCTTCGATTCTGCTCTACTGATTAGTTTCTCTGACTTAAATTTTGCCTCATCTTCTACCCGCTGAGCAGTTAATCGAGCTTCTTTAATAATTAAGTCTGCTTTTTGATTCATCTCCTCAATCTTGCCCTGATTGGCTTTACTGGCAAAGGATTTCAACAAAAAAAATCCACCAGCAAAACCTGCCACTAAGGCAGCTATTATACTTCCTATTAATTCCATAATTTGATATTAAATGTGTGTACTTACCAAAAGCATAGCTAGTGAATAAACATAACTCATCCGCTAGTGACGATAAATTATCTTTTAGTAATACTATATTAAAAAAAATGAAAAGAGCAATACTTTTAGATTTGGAATAATACAGATAGTTAAGACCTAGTCTTCTATCGCTTTATTATCCAAAATAGACTCTAAAAGTTCATCCACTTCTTGAATGGAATTGGTGAGTTGTGAGATGGGAATATTGGAAGTCTTACTTGTTTGTGCTTTATGTAAGTCCATGGCATAAGTGAGAAGCGTCATAGCCAACAAATCCTGCTTGTCTTTCATATAGGTCTGCTGGAATTGAATGACTCTATCATTTAACGCTTTTACTAGACGACGTACGATAGGTTCTTCTTTCGCATGTATTTTCAATGGATACGGACGGCCAGCTATTAATACTGTGATCCGAATCATCTCGTCTTGCACTTCCATATTTATCTTGAACGATGACTTATGTGAAAGGTCAAAAGCAAATTGAGTAATTAAAATTATAACGACTTGTTAATCAAGAATGTTTTTAATTTTAATTTACTTTTTAATTTTAATTTTTTCACTATGTTATTTGCATCCTTACAATGTCCTTCATCTTTACTCTCTTGCTCTTACGTTACAGAAATGACGTAAAATAAATTTACATTCTTGACTTGTTCTTTTTCCCTCTTTCTTTGTTGCAAAAAGTCTTACGTAGCTTGGCTATATGCGCTTTTTGCGCCTTGAAAGAGAAAAAAATAACTGCCTCAAAAAAGCAAATTTACTTCTACCTCATTCCTAACTAAACGCTTGATCGTCTAATTTTTCTTTATAATTGGTCAACTGAGCTTTTAAATACCGAATCTCAGCTGCATTTTGATGCAAGGTACTCCTTAATTTTTGATTTTCCTGAGATAATACTTCGTTTTCTGAACGTATAACCCGCAGATTAGATGCCAGTATTTTAATCTTTTCTTTAATTTCTGCTATTTTTTGGTATAGATCGTCCATATTTAGCTTAAATGAGACCGCTGCGCTGTCAGAGGTCAGATCGCTACGCTGTCAGAGGTCAGACGCATGATGTTGACCATGTAGGACGCATCATACGTCTGACAGCGCAGCGATCTGACCTCTGACCTCTCTTTCTAACGTCTAATCTGTGCGCCTAATTGTTGTTCAAAGCTTTGAATTAGTTTATTCATATCCTTCTCCACCTCCTTATCTTTTAAGGTCTTGGTTTTATCTTCAAAATGGAAGCTAACTGCATACGATTTTTTATCCGCACCTAATTGTTCCTCATTTTGATAAACATCGAAGAGTTTAATGTCTTCTAGATTCTTTTTAACCGTTTTCCTAGCTGTTCGTACCACATCTCCAAAAGTGACCGATTTATTTAATACTAAAGCTAAATCTCTTCTTACTGTTGGAAATTTATTTAGTGTATCCATCTTAATCTTATGCTTTTTTGATGCTTTTACTAAAGCATCAAAATTAATGTCTGCATAATACACTGGATTTTTGATACTCATACCTTTCGAAATAGCAGTTTGTACCTTCCCGAAAGTAGCCAATTGTTGCTGCCCCCTGAAGTATTTGTACCCTACCGAGAGTATATCGTCTTTTAGTGCTTCTTCTTGAAATTTCAACATCCCTAAGCGATTCAACACTTTATTAACTATTGCTTTTAAAGCAAAAAAGTCCACTGTCCCTTTATTAGAGTTTTGCCAATTTTCTTCTTCTTGCTGACCTGTAAGGAATATGCTTAAATGTTGTTTTTCTTGATGACCGCCCTCTTCTTTCGTTTTATAAGTTCTACCAAATTCAAAGAATCGCAGATTTGGGTGCTGACGATTTTGATTATGTACAATTGCTTCCAAACCACTAAACAACATCGTTGGTCGCATAATATCCAAATGGGTATTAGAAGTATTATTGATAAAAACTAAGTCTTTAGTAGCTATTGGCAGTAAAGTTTCATGATACTTAGACTGTGTTAAAGACACTGCCATCATCTCATTAAATCCATTAGCGGCTAAGAAATCACTCAATACATTTCGTAATTCTTGTGGATTAGGTCGCTGAATAGCTACCACCGAATTCTTAACCTGCGTAGGGATAGGCACTTTATTGAAGCCAAATATTCTTAAAATTTCTTCGATAACATCTGATTCTCTTGTGACGTCCGCTTTATTTGTTGGTACGGCTACTCTAAAGAAATCATTAGAAGATTCTACAATGCTCATTTCCATTGCTTCTAGAATCTCGTGTACTTTTTCTTTTGGAATATCGACTCCTATCAAACGATTGACATTGCTATAAGCTACTGTGATTTCTAGTGGCGCAATTTTATTTGGATATACGTCTACTATATCTGAGGCTATTTCTCCACCTGCTAATTCTTTTATTAATAAAGCGGCACGTTTTAAGGCAAAAACTGTAATGTTCGGATCACTTCCTTTTTCAAATACTTTGGCAGCATCTGTTCGCAAATCATGAGAAAAACTAGTTCTTCTAGTCGTTTTTGCATTAAAATGAGCAGCCTCTAAGAATATATTCTTAGTGTTGTCGGTTACACCCGACTTCAAGCCACCAAATACTCCTGCAATACACATGCCATTAGAATCTCCATCACAAATCATTAAATCGGTTTCTTTCAACGATCGTTCTGTTTCATCTAAGGTAGTAAACTTAGCACCTGTGGGAAGGTTTTTAACAATCACTTTGCCGCCCGTTATTCTGTCTGCATCAAAGGCATGTAAAGGTTGACCTAGCTCATGTAAAACAAAATTGGTAATATCCACCACATTACTAATTGGCCGAACACCAATAGCTGTTAATCGTTTCTTTAACCAATCAGGTGATTCTTTAATCGTTACATTTTTAATAGATACTCCAGAATATCGTGGACAGGCATCTGTATTTTCAACTACTACCTCTATAGGTAGGTCATGGTTATCTACTTTAAAAGCATCCACAGAAGGCATTTTGACTGTACCTTTATGATCGTAGTTTATTTTTAATGCTGCTGCCAAATCCTTTACAGAACCTATATGGTTAGTTGCATCGGAGCGATTTGGCGTTAAGCCAATTTCATATACATAATCTGCTTCTAACTCATAATACTTGTTGACGGGCATGCCTACACTAGTCTCCTCAGGTAAAACAATAATACCTGCATGACTTGTTCCAATACCTATTTCATCCTCTGCACATAGCATTCCTTCAGAAGCTTCTCCTCTTATTTTTCCTTTCTTTATTTTAAAGGATTCCCCACCCGTAGGATATAATTGAGTTCCTACTGTAGCTACCACTACTTTTTGGCCAGCAGCTACATTTGGCGCACCACATACTATTTGCAATGCTTCGTCTGCTCCAATATTCACTTTTGTTAGAGACAATTTATCTGCATTCGGATGTTTACCACATTCTATCACCTCGCCCACGACTAATCCTTTTAAGCCGCCTGGAACACTCTCTACTTCTTCTTCACCTTCTACTTCTAGTCCAATATCTGTCAATATCTCCCCAATTTTAGATGGGTCGAGATCAGTATCAAGGTAGTCTTTTAACCAATTAAGGGAAATTTTCATATGAAATGACTGTACTTA
>CAYOBX010000213.1:0-9273 GCA_964402245.1 uncultured Saprospiraceae bacterium
ATCCAATTGAGTTTGTTTTGTTCTAATTTCAATTTGCCCTTTTTTCAATTGATCCAATCGCCATTTAAAAGTAGCTTCCATTTTGGATAGAATTCGTTCATTGATAGCAATATGATCTGCATCTACATTAAGGGCCGTACAGTCCGAAAAAGCTTGATTGTTTCTAGCAATTAATTCTCCTTTATCTAAAATAAAGTAGCCTGTATGCGACCATTCGGCACTGTCTGGAAATAATTTTGAATATAGTACCAGTTGCAAGTCTTCTTCATTTTTAATGATTCGTTTTCTATAATTACTACCAGACCACTTTAGATCCAGTACCGCAGTCTCTCCTTCTCGTTCTAACACCAAATCCGCTTTCGCTTTTATGGGAATAGTAGAAAATTCGCCATTTAAATCCATCTCCGTCTTCTTTACTTGCCAACCATTTTTTTGTATCGTATTAACCAAGCTCCAAGCCGCATGCTTTACTTTATTTAAAAATGCTACTCGTTCTGGTTCTCGACCATACATCAGTAAAGTAGCACCTTCTCGTGCAAATAATTGATCCTTATTCTCCTTTATCCATAGATTAATATCTTCCTTTTGCATCGTAGCAACCTCTTCATTTTTTAGTAATAATTCTAGGAAACGATGTGACAAATTACCCATCAAAGTTTTATCCCTAACAACACTAAGAATAGAAGATTTATGCAAACGTAGTTTATGTCGAAATACCCACTGATAAGGATAGTATAGTAAAGAATTTAAACTAGTAAAAGTCTCATGCTCTCGGTCGTCTAAAAAAGCAGTTTCTTCTATTTTTAATACTGCTTGTGGTTCAATCAGAGGTCGATGTTCTAAAACTACCCGCTCTGGCATTTGAAAATATCCCTCCAAAATAGACGCGTTAGCACCCGTATCTACATCATAGGTAATACTCGCCAATTCTCCAAAAGTAGCCTCCATATCTCCTTGTAAAGGATGGGCCAACACGACAGAACCTTCTACTCTTTCAGGTATAATCAATACCAGACGATCAAGGGTTTGTAGGACTGGCCGTTTTCTTTGCCAGATCAAGCGAGCATTTTTTCTTTGTGGATTTTCTAAATCTATTCGGAGCGCTTTTAAAAAGTTAATTTCTACCTGATACCACTTTGAGAAAAATGATGCCCGTTCTGATTGAGAAAAATTCCACCAGAGCAAATCTGGAACTGTTTGAATAAAAGCACTAGCATGGTATAAAAAAGGTAGATGGTTCATTTCTACCTCTTTGAATTGCACTGGAGAAGGGGAATAGATCGTCCGAACAATTCGCTCTAATTCCAAATTACTAATAAAATTATAAGAATCAGGTAATGCCTCCATCAACTCTTTAATCCGTTTCGATTGTTCACTTAGAACCAGTAGAGATTGATTAACACTGCCTTCTGTTTCAAAAGTTTGAGCCGCCCATTTAGAGACATAGTCAAAAATTTCTATCACTTCTTCCTTCGGTACAGATCGATTGCTATTGTATCGTTTTCGTTCAAACCAAAATTGATATTGCTTTTTAATCGCTTCTATGTCTAAGTTGGGTTCTGTCTTTTTTCGTTCGTCTAATTCTTCAAAATATTGATTAATTGCTGCATACCAATTATCACTATTTAAGCCTGGACGACTAGCAATTAATCGAGCAATGATAACCGCCAGATCATTTTCTAAAGGCTTTACGGGAAGGGTTACAAATTCTAGTACTTTATATGGATCTATTGGTCTCCATAAAAACACCGTTGCTAATTTTAGAATTTGTAAAGTTGGTCGTGCTAAGGAAGCAGATAGAATACCAAGACTGGGGAGATGTTCTTGTATCAAAGCATTATCTAATACCCTTGTCTTTTCAGGTATTAAACAAGCAGGTCGGTAGTCAGGATTAAGGTCTAATAATTTAGCAAGAAATGCAGCCGCATCTGTATCGCGCTTTGCTTTAAGTATCAACAAAGAGCCATCTTTTTTTAAGACTGTTTTTACTTGTTTTCCAGATATTGCACTTTGAAAAACTTGAAGGTCTGATGTTCCTTCTATAGCCTGAGAAGGCAATTGATTGATGGCTGTTCCATTGGATGCCAAAGCTTTAAAAAGACGCTGTAAATGATAAGGTAATATATCGAGTGGTTCGTTTAGGCAAAGTTCAGCAATCGGGCTAGGCTTTTGTTCGCAAACTGCTAATACTTTTACAAATCGATCTGCAAAACCATCTGGTAAATTTATATCGCTATCATCGCCAATTAGAGCCTCAATATTTGCTAATACGCCCAAGCGGTCGGGCATATCTTCCACGACTTCAAAATTCCAACCAGCTAGTAATAATTCATCTCTTCTATCTAATAATTCCTCCGCAGTTGCTAATTGATCTGCTTCGTACGCATTTTTATAAAAAGCCGTTTTATCCTCTTTTAAATATTCTTGTAATGCTTGTCTATATTGGGCAATTCTTAGGTAATTAATGTTTTCCGAAAAACCAATTAAACCAAAGTGAGATTCTAATAGCAATAATAAACCATTGGGTCCATGATAATGGGTGCCTCCTTCTGTGGTATCCCCATATGGAAATACCTTATCTTCTAATTCTAAACCAAAAATGATTTTTAAATACATGCGGGTTTGTTCAATTTAAATACTGTATCACAACAATCCGCAATATATGAATATTTTTATATTTTTTAATCAAAAAAGTGATTAAAAATATCATATGTAGGGGCAACCCTTGTGGTTGCCCTTATTTTAGGCAACCGATACATCATTCGGGCAACCCATCCATCATTTTGGGCAACCACAAGGGTTGCCCCTACCCATCAATATTTTACCGTTACATTCTGAATAGAATCGCCAACCATAATATTATGCACCACATCCATTCCGTCGGTCACTTTTCCAAATAAGGTATAATTTCCATTAAGGTGGGGGGTAGGTGAATGCGTGATAAAAAACTGCGTTCCCTCCGTATGTCTTCCCGCAGAAGCCATCCCGATATAGCCTTCTTGATCATAATGACTAGTAGGCAATTCTGAACGGATTGTATAATCTAATCCACCAAAGCCATCTCCTCTTGGGCAACCTCCTTGTATAACAAAATTGGGAACAACCCGATGAAATTTTTTATTATTATAAAACTCCTTCGTTGCCAATTGAATAAAATTCAATACAGAACCAGGTGCCTCTAATGGATTTAATTCTAAAGTAATGTTTCCTTTATTCGTTTTAATAGTCGCATTGGGTGTCTTGCTAAGGGTAGCTAACAAAGTAGTATCAATAGGATGATTAGCAGCAACTGTTGTCGGTGGTCCTTCTTTTTGTCCTTTAAAGTAACTAATCGTTTTTTCAAGTGCATTGTAAGTCTCTATAGATTCTGGTAAGGATAGATTTTTTAAAGTAGTTTCCAATACAGGCAAACTATCTAATAGAAGTGTTCTAAAGTCTATGTTTTCATTTTTCAAAGCACCTGCAGCAATAGCGGTCATACCTATATCTTCACTTTTAATAGCTTGAATATATTGTAAGCCGATCTCTCTAGAGACGGTGGTAAAGCTACCGCCAAAAACCTTATAGAAATCTACATCATTGGTAATTTTAGATAAAGCTTCTATAATACCCGTTTTTTCAATCGAGGTTTGTACTAAAGGCAACTGCTTTTGTATGTATTTATAATTCCATCCATATTCTGCTAGCACCTTCAATAGTTGAGTTCTTTCAAATGGGTTTGTGCTATCTTCAAATTTATTTCGCAACTCATAGTTGATCGCATTTCTAGTATTCGTCATGTAGGTTGGCAGATGGCGATTAGCTGCCTCATACAAGATGGTTTGGACAGAAAGATCTGTTAGTTCTTTTGCTTTTTTTCTATAACTACTTGCTTCTTGAGGCACTCCATTAGAAACAAAAAAAGCAGCAGCAGTTTGGGCTACATGGAGGTTTTCGTCTTCCAGTGCTAGCAATATATCTGTTTTAACGGCATCATATTCAAAGTTTTTAAGTGCTCTAATGATATTACATTTTACTCGATAATCTTTCTCTTTATTTAACGCTGATAATAAAACTTTTGCCGCTCTAGGTTGATTAATTTTTCCAAGTGCTAAGGCTAAAGCCATTCGTATTCTAGGATCTTTATCGGTCTCAAAAGTTTGCGCCAAAGCTTCTACGTTGTCACTAATTTCAATTCCTTTTGCTCTTCCTAAATAATTAGCAGCTATGAAACGAACACTTGGCGGAAAGATCGAATTATTAACAAAGGCTAATTGCTTCGAGGTACCTTCTGGAATAATGATACTTCGTAAAGCATATTGATAGATACCTCTAGCTTGTCCTTCCAACAAAGAAGTATCCGTAGGACTATAAGTAGAAATAGAGCTTAAAGCATTTAAGAAATCTCGAGAAGCACATTGCCCCACTGCTTCTAAGATAGCCCCATTCGATTTTTTGTATTTTCCCAAGCTATCCGATTGTTCAAAAGCGTCAATTAAAAACTGCTCCCCACGCAAATCTCTTTGTTGTCCAATTGCATGGGCCGCTTCCATTCTAATTTTTTCAAGCGGATCTTTTAGTAAATTAGCCAAACTATCTATAACTGTTTTATCTTGTATAGACCCAAACGCCTTAACAGCAGCATAGCGATACGTAGGATCTTTGTGGCTAAAATAAGGCACAAGGCTATCCGTTAGTTGGTAATCTTGAAAGGAAGTAATTTTTAATAATAAAGGATCTTCTAGATTTTGCTTGATCTCTGTTAAAATAGGATCTGGAGTGGGCGGCAAACACTGTACTAACATAAATGCCATAAAAACTAGAATATAGGTATATTTGATTTTCATCTAATGTAGGTATATTGGTTTGTCTACGAAATGCAGATGCAAAAATAGCAGCTTTTAGAAATTTATAGGCTAAGTATACCCGATTTGTTATTTTTTTACGTTGTAGAGACGTAGCAATGCTACGTCTCTACAATTTTCGATAAATTTTTTTCTTAAAATGGATATTTACGATCGTAAATCTAAATGGAAATGGTATTTAGCAATCGTGGGCTTATTGATAGTAGGGATTACTATGTTTTATACTACTCACTTAGTCAACCAATTGAGTAAAGGAGAGGAAACTCAAGTAAAGTTATTTGCTAATGCTTTAGAGGAGGAATTTAAAAAAAATGAAGAAGCATTACTAAGTGAAGCAGCAGAAGAAGCTTTCTATAATGAAGATGTAACTGACTTTCGAGAAAGACTCTTATTACTACTAGAAGGTATTCCTATAATTTTAGTAAACGAAACAGGTCACATAGATTCTGGAATGAATTTCGGTGAAGAAAATGATACAAGTATTGCTTACTTAGAAAAAGAACTAGCAAAAATGATTGCCTCTGGCGTAGTACCTATTGAGGGTCCCGATGGCTATGCCAATAAAATATATTACAAAAACACCCAACTCTTAACACTCTTACAATACTTTCCGATTTTACAATTCTTACTAATTTCCTCTTTTATCGCATTTGGCTATTTCACCTTCAGCTCCGCTCGACGAGCAGAACAAAACCAAGTATGGGTAGGGATGTCTAAAGAAACGGCCCACCAATTAGGCACACCCATATCAGCCATCATGGGCTGGATAGACCACTTGCGAGATATGTATAAGGAGGATGAATATCTTCAAGATGTAGTTAGTGAATTGGATAAAGATGTAAAAAGACTAGATTTGGTAGCAGATCGGTTTTCTAAAATTGGCTCTACTCCCAAATTACAACCCGCTAATATTTACGAAGAAATTGAAAAAATTCGAGACTATATGTCCCGCAGAGCCGCTCGAAAAATCAATTTTGTCTTTCCAAATCCTACCGAAACGCCTAAAGAAGTTCGTATTAACGCCCATTTGTTTAATTGGGTCTTAGAAAATCTATTGAGAAATGCATTAGACGCGATGGATGGAAAAGGGACAATTAGTGCAAAAGTGTATGAAGATAAAACCTATGTATGTATTGATGTTAGTGATACAGGTAAAGGAATTCCTCCTTCCAAGTTCAAAACTGTCTTCAAACCTGGCTTTTCCACAAAAAAAAGGGGCTGGGGATTGGGTTTATCCCTAGCTAAACGTATTATTGAAACTTATCATTCTGGCAAGATTTTTGTTGCAGAATCTATACCCAGTACAAAAACTACTTTTACGATTAAACTCCCGAAAAAAATTATTAGCAGTGCGAATAATTCGCCAATATAAAGATAAGTTTCAGTTAAGGCTAGATGTTCTTCCATTCGTCTTATTCCTTACTTTCCAACTACTAATGTCTTTTAGTAGCTTAGCCACTCCTATTCTCTTCAATGAAATTCCAATTACTTTAACAGACGCTACTACAAAGGAACCACTCATTGGTGCCAATATCTATACAGAAGATTTTTCCTTCAGCACCACTACAGATTTTGATGGGAAAGCAATCATTAAAGATCTTAAGTATAGAGATGAAGTAATTATTAGCTATACTGGTTATAAAACCTTAACTATTGCTGTCTATGAAATCCGAAGAAGAAAAGGTCAGATTGCTATGGAGGTAGATGCAGTAGAATTGGCAGGAGTAGAAGTAGTGGGCAGAAGGGATGATCGCATAGAAGAGTTACCTTATCAAATAGAAAGAATTGTCAGTAAAGATATAGCCTTTAGTAATGCCCAAACTTCAGCAGATATATTAGAAAAGAGTGGCGGTCTATTTGTACAAAAGAGCCAAATGGGCGGTGGTAGTCCTATTATTAGAGGCTTTGAAGCCAATAGGGTCTTATTAGTGGTAGATGGTGTCAAATTGAATAATGCAATTTATAGAAATGGCCACTTACAAAATGCTATTACGATAGACCCTGCTATGCTAGAACAAGCAGAAGTGATCTATGGACCTGGATCCTTAACCTATGGTAGTGATGCATTAGGCGGAGTGGTCCATTATAGGACAAAAGATCCTAAATTAGCAATGGGCGAGGAAAAACACATTTCCGAAACAAACATGTATACTAGATATGCTTCTGCGAATACAGAAAAAGCATTTCACATAGACTTTAGTCAAGGAAGTAAAAAATGGGGTTCTTTTAGTAGTTTATCTTTTGTGGACTATGATAATCTCATTGCAGGAAGTATTCGACCAGAGGCTTTCCCTAAATTTGGTTTACAACAATTCGTACCGGTTATTTTTGCCGACAATTCTTTAGGAGAAGCAAGAGATAATTTACAAAATCCAAATCGACAATGGGGGACTTCCTATAAGCAAATCGACTTTTTACAAAAGATAAAGTTCCAACCTTCTAATAATCTTAATTTTATAGCAAATTTCCAATATTCTTCTTCCTCGAATATTCCACGATATGATAATTTAGTAGATACCCTTGGTGCCGCAGATGAACTAAAATGGATAGAGTGGTATTATGGCCCTCAAACTAGAATCTTAGCTTCCTTAAAAACTAGAATCTTAGATAAGGCTTTCTTTGATAAAGCGACCATCATTGCTTCTTTCCAAAGGATTGATGAAGATCAGTTTTCTAGAAAATTTAATAGTGACTGGAGAAGTGCCACCGTAACAGATGTTTATGTTTATTCTCTAACAGCTGACTTTGATAAATACTTAGATGAAACTGAACAACTTAATATCTCATATGGCATTGATTTAAGCAGAAATGATGTCTTATCTCTAGCATATGAGAGAAACGCCAAAAATGCTGAGAATCATCAAATTCTAGTCGAAGGTCCAGACATTATTACCCGTTACCCTAGCCAAGGAAGTGTATTAGATGCTTACGGAGCGTATGTCAACGCTAAATGGAAAAGCGAAAATAAACGCTTATCTATAGAAGGGGGTATGCGATATAGTATGGTGCGTATAATATCTAAGTTTGGGGAAAATGATCCCATCGAATGGCCTCAAAATTACATTGATGGGATTCGCTTAAATAATAGCGCACTAACTTACGGAGCAGGGGCTACTTATCAAACGGAAAGTAAATGGCAATTTAGAGCCTTAGCAGCTACTGCTTTTCGTTCTCCTAATGTAGATGATTTTGCAAAAATCAGAGAAAAAAATGGTTTTGTAACGGTTCCCAATCCTAACTTAACTCCAGAAAAAGCATTTACAATAGAAGCGACTGTTGCTAAAGAATTTGGTCAAATAGCAATAGATCAGGAAACCAAAAAGAAGACTGGAAAGTCTTTAAAAATAAGTGTTACTGGTTTTAGAACAGGTTTGAAAGATGCTTTAGTTAGAAAAAATTTCACACTACCTGATGGCAGTAATACCTTATTAAGAGATAATGAAATATTAGAAATACAAGCTAATGTCAACGCAGAAAATGCGGTAGTTTACGGTTTGTCAGGAACACTAAATTTTAATTTAGCAGACAAATTGATCCTTTCCTCTAGCATCAATATAACCAAAGGTACTAGTAATTTTAAAGATAATATAGAAGGCATTGTAGTGGATACGATTGTACCTTTTGCCCATATCCCTCCTATGTATGGAAGAACAAGTTTGACCTATCAAATAGGTAAATTAAAACTATCAGGAGTGGTAAGATATAATGGAAGAAAGCGACCAACAGAGTATGCAATATCTTCTGTTAATGTCAATAGTTTTGGAGAGTTAATTTTTAACAGAACTGGTACTTCTGATAACATTGATTATACCCCTTATGGTTTTGTAGATGAACAAGGGGAGCCATGTATAGCGGTTGGTGGTAGAGATGCTACTGTTAATTGTACTCAAAATTATGCGGGTACTTTGGCTTGGACTACTTATAATTTTTATAGTGATTATCAAATCAACGATAAGTTATCAGTCAACTTCGCTGTCGAAAATATTTTAGACTTACACTATCGTCCTTTTTCTTCTGGTGTAAGCTCTCCTGGACGAAATTTTATAATAGGCCTTCGTGGAAGTTTTTAAGTTTCTTTCCAATCTCTTTTTATTCCTACCATTAATTCACGTTTCGCTGAAATGAAATTCAGATAAAACCAATTTGATGCTCAAAAACTCATAAAGTATAGAATAAGGCTTTCAGCCTTGGGCAAGCAGTAGCTTTTCTATAGTTTTTTAGAGGGATCAAATATATGAAAATAAACTATTTAATTTCATTAGCAGACAATTAGAATCTGTCTCAAAATAAGTCAATAATTACCTATCTTTGAAATCGAATTAAACAAACTATTTCTAAGAGAAAAGATACACAATAAGCCAGCTTCTAGTAATCGGTAAGTAGTAGCTTAAAATAGTTTTTTAGAGGGCAGAATTTCATAAGATTTTTT
>CAYOBX010000214.1:0-9234 GCA_964402245.1 uncultured Saprospiraceae bacterium
TCCATCCTAGTCACCGAAGAAATCCCTTCCATTTCCTTCAAGGCCTTCATCAATAAATATAACTGATTCTTATCCTTGACTTGTAGTTTGATCTTCCCTTCAAAATATCCTTCATTGCCATCAATATGAAAAGAGCGAATATTCAAACCTAGTTGGGAAGAAATTTTGGCGGTGATCCCTTGAATCACACCGGGGCCATGATCGACTCCAATGATTAATAGATTGACAGAGAAGTTGGTATCTGTTACCGCATTCCATTCTGCTTTTAAAATACGATAGCCAAAACGAGCCATTAGGTTGGTAGAGTTGGGGCAATTCGAGCGATGGATTTTTAATCCGTAGTTGCTGACATATCCAAAAATATCATCTCCATTAACGGGATTACAACAGGTGGCCAATTCAAATTTGTAATTCTCTGCTGCTTCGCCATTGATATACAAACCCGACTTACTGATACTGGTAGGCTTTACTCTAATTTCTTCTAAGTCTCCTTTATTGCTAGTCGTAGGCAATGCCACAATAGGAATTAGCTTACCATGTTCTATGGTAAATTTCTTTAAAACATCATTAGTGTCTAGATCTTCTGTTGCCAATGCATAGAAAAAATCAATGTGTGATTTGATTTTTAAGTGCTTGATAATAGTATCAATATTGGCTTCTGAATTGTCTATTTTTAAACTTTTAAATCTACGCTCTAATGCTTCTTTTCCTAACTGTCCTTCTTTGCGTTTATCTTCTTTTAAAGCAGATCTAATTTTGGTTCTTGCGCGGCCCGTTACCACCATTTTTAACCAACTATTTTTAGGCTTTTGTTTCGGGCTAGTAGTTACATGGATTTTGTCTCCATTTTGTAACTTATAACCCATTGGCACTAGCTTATTATTGATCTTGATAGCGGTTGATCTAGACCCCACATCTGTATGAATCGCAAAGGCAAAGTCTAGCGCAGTAGCTCCTTTAGGTAAAATTTTCATATCTCCCTTCGGAGTGTAAACGAATACTTCTTCGCTAAATAAATTCGTTTTAAAATCATTTAAAAACTCTATGGCATCAGAGTTTGGTTGATCCATAATTGAGCGAATGTTATCTAGCCATACATTATATACATCGGGGGAATTAGACACTCCCTTATATTTCCAATGCGCTGCAAATCCTCTCTCAGAAATATCATCCATTCGCTCACTCCGAATTTGAACTTCTACAAATCGAGCATCTGGTCCAACTACCGTGGTATGTAAAGATTCATAGCCATTTGATTTTGGAATGGTTATCCAATCTTTTAATCGCTCTACGATAGGTTGGTATACGTCCGTCACGATGGAATATACTTGCCAGCAAATAGATTTTTCTTGCTTCATTGGTACATCTACAATTATTCTGACTGCAAACAAATCATAGATTTCTTCAAAAGGTACTTTCTTTGTTTTTAGTTTGTTCCAAATAGAATAGATGGATTTAGGACGGCCCGTAATTCGATAGGTAATCCCCATTTCTTTCAAATGGTTTTCTAGTGGTTTGATAAACTCGGCTATGTATTGCGTTCTAGATTCTTTTGTTTCTTGTAATTTTTTAGCAATGTTGCTATAGGTTTCCCGATCTGTGATTTTCATACACAAATCTTGAAATTCTGTTTTGAAATTATATAGACCCAATCTATGCGCTAGCGGTGCATAGATATAAGAAGTCTCTGCTGCTATTTTTAATTGTTTATGTCGAGGCATCGATCCTAAAGTCCGCATATTATGGATTCGATCCGCCATTTTAATCAAGACCACCCTTACATCCACTGTTAATGTAGATAATACCTTCCTGAAATTCTCCGCTTGTGGACTCTCCCCATCATAGGCATTGTCTAATTTCGTTAGACCATCTACAATCATTTCCACTCTTTTCCCAAATTTTGCTTCAATATCTTTTAATGTAACCTCTGTATCTTCCACCACATCATGTAGCAAGGCACAAATTGCAGCCGTAGGTCCTAAACCAATCTCCTCAATACATATGCGAGACACCTCAATAGGGTGCATAATGTAAGGCTCCCCTGATTTACGCCGTTGTTGACTATGTGCTTCTACCGCTAATTCATAGGCTGCGCGAAGGTTTGCCTGATCTTCCTTATTCAACTCTTTGTTAAAAGATTGTAGTAAAGTTCGATACGCCCTTTGAATCAATAATTTTTCATCTTCTTGTATTTCTACCATAATCCGAATATTGTTGTGCCGTAGCTCATTCATCTTGCTTGAGGATTCTTCTACTTCGAAGGAAAATACTCAAACTCGTACCTTAAACTACGGTAGCTGCTACCTTAAGTATAACGAAAAAATAGACTGAGCAGTTGCCAGTAATGTAGCTCGAATCTAGTTAAAAGCATAAAAAAGGCTCGTAATTTGTAAAGTACTATCCTAATTCTGCTTTGGCATTCAAGTTAGAACAGAGAGTAGAGAAGCGAGAATAGAGATGAAATCCTCTAAAAAAGAACGAAATTTCGTTAAATGTAAACAGATTTGTCTCTATTCTCTACTCTCACTACTCTATTCTGTAATAAGAGTAATAGCGTATTTTATAAAAAAAAATCATCATCTTTTTAGAAAAGCTATTATCTTTGCAATCGCTCTTAAAAAAGCGACAAAAACTTTACAAACACACACTAATTTATGCGGGCGTGGTGGAATTGGTAGACACGCTAGACTTAGGATCTAGTGCCGCAAGGTGTGAGAGTTCGAGTCTCTCCGCCCGCACCACAAAGAAATCTGACTCCTGAGTCAGATTTCTTTTTTTATAATAACTACAACCGCAGGAATATGCCAACCATTACTAGAGAGGATCACGATGATTTAAATGTGACTTTAACTTTAAATCTATCAAAAGAAGATTACGCTCCTACCTTTAATTCAAAATTAAAAGAATACAGAAAAAATGCTAACCTCAAAGGGTTTCGGAAAGGACAAGTTCCTGTAAGTGTTGTGCGGAAAATGTTCGGTAAGAATGCTTTAGTGGATATTATCAATAATATGATTGGTAAGGAAATGGCTGATTATTTAGAAAAAGCAGATTTCGATATATTGGGTCAACCACTCCCTGTTGACCATGAGGATTTATCCCTTAATACAAAAGAACTAAAAGATTATTCTTTCAAATTTGATATTGGGTTGGTTCCTGAGTTTGAGGTACAAGGCCTGGACAGCAACGCTTTTAACTGGCATGATACCAGCATTCCAGATAGTATGATCGAAGATGATTTAAAAGATGCCTTAAAACGATTGGGCAAGCAAGGCCCTACAGAGGAAGAAATTCAAGAAGGAGATGTGATCAAACTATCTGCTGTGGAATTAAGTGGCCCATTACCAAAAGATGGTGGACTAACTCCTGAATTTTCTGTTAGTTTTGATGAACTAACAGAGGATGTTGTGGAAGTTATTTTTACTAAAAAAGTAGGGGATACTTTCCGTTTTGATATTACCAACTTAGCAAAAGATAAAGAGAAGGAGTTTATTGAAAAATACTTCTTAGGCTTAAATGAAGATGCTGAAGAGCCAGTGGTTTATGAAAATGATTTCGAAGCTACTATAATAGAAGTAACTAGGCTGACACCCGCTACTTTAAACCAAGAATTTTTTGATGGTTATTTTGGTCCTGGTAATGTGACAAATGAGGAAGAAGCTAGAGAAAAATTGAAGACCAATATCAAAAAATATTATGATAACCAAGCAGATGGTATCTTATTCGGTCAAATAGTGGAACAATTAAAAGAAGAAAACCAATTAACGCTACCAGAAGCATTCTTGGAAAGATGGATCGAGCATACGAGAAATCTTCCAGAGGGGAAAACAGCTAAAGATGCGGTATCTGAAATGAAAGATGGCTTGCAGTGGTCTATTATTAGAGATAAACTAGCTAAGAAATATGACCTCAAAGTAGAGGAAGCAGAAATCAAACAAGCTATTAGAAGCCAAATTTTAAGTTATTTCGGTGGTCAGGATTATGGAGGCATGGTAGATAATATGGTCGAAAAAATGTCTCAGGATGAGCAGCAAGTTAATAACGCCTATAGCCAAGTATTAGCGGAAAAGCTTTTCAGAGAATTGAAAGAAGACGTGACTATAAATGCAATCCCTACTACTACGGAGGAATTAGAGGCAATAATAAAGGCAGAGCGAGAGAAGAATGAACCAAAAATAGAAGAGGCTATAACTGAAACGGAGGTGAATGTTGACGAGCAGCCAGAAGTCATAGAGTAGACAAGCTTACTTGGCAGTCTTTTTGTCTATTTGAGTATATTGCACTTAAATCCTCTATAGTTATTGAACTTATTTGATTTAAGTGTTATTTACATACAGATACTTAAGTATCTACACATACATAATCGTCACTTTTGGATGGACTCTTTTTCTACTATACTGCGTTAACAAAATAGTTCTCTTATAAAAAATGGTTTTGAAAAACCATTTTTTTAAATCGTTGCCTCCAAAAAACCATTCTGCTGAATTTGCGAAGCAAGCGAGACCTAAGGAAATCTTATTTTATAAGAAAACCTATTCACCACTTATTAATTAACTAACTACAAAAATCGAGTGAATATGAATTTGAATGATGAATTTAGAAAGTTTGCTGTCAAAGACCAAGGTATTGGCGGTATACATGTAGATAAATATGCAGAAATGAGTGCTCAAGCTTTTCAAAATAGCTTGACACCCTATATTATCGAAGAAAGAAGAATGAATGCAACTGTATTAGATGTATTCTCTCGTTTAATGATGGATCGAATTTTATTTTTAGGAACAGATGTTAACTATCAAGTATCTAATATCTTGGTAGCTCAGTTACTATTTTTAGAATCTGTTGATCCTAAAAGAGATATTCAGCTATTTATTAATAGTCCTGGAGGAAGTGTGATTGATGGCATGGGCATCTATGATGTGATGCAATATGTTAGTCCTGATGTTGCTACTATTTGTACTGGTTTAGCAGCTTCTATGGGCGCTGTATTATTAGCAGCAGGTGCACCAAAGAAGCGTTCTGCCTTACCTCATGCAAGGGTAATGATTCACCAATTATCTGGTGGAATGAGAGGTACTTTTAGTGATATGGAAATTAGCTATAAATTCTCCAAACAATTGAGAGAAGAGCTATACCAAATACTAGCGAAGCATACAGGTAAAGACTTTAAAACCATTGAAAAAGATTCTGATAGAGATAATTGGATGAAAGCGGAAGAAGCGATGAAATATGGTTTGATTGATGAAGTCTTAGCAAAAGGAAAAGAGAAGAAGGAAGCTTAATCCTACTTTGATACTCCTAACGACAAAACAATAACTTAAACATCTAGTATTTAAGCTATAAGCCTTTAAAATTGGAGTATAATTGAACAATTATACTCCAGTTTAGTTTTAGGAAGGAGGTAGTACCTAAAAATGAGCGTTTGAACAGTATAGTTTAACTAAATTTGTCTATCTTGGTTCAAGATGTACTGTTTATCACTTATATGTATTGTTAATATTGGAGGTTCTTTGATAAATTTCGTGCATATTAATCAAAGAATGGTAATTGGATAACACTTAAGTGCATCGTCCTAATTAATTAACTCGAAGTACTTACGAATAACCCTTAAATGGATAAGGAAATAAATACTGATAAAATGCGTAGAGGCAAGCAAAATTTTCGTTGCTCTTTTTGTGGTAGAGATAAAGCAGAAGCCTTAATATTAATTGCTGGTATTGATGGACATATTTGCGAAGTATGTGTCGAACAAGCAGAGGAGATCATACAGGAAGAATTATATGGTAACAAGAAAAATGGTGAAGGAGATAGTGGCAAACAGTGGGAAAACCATAAAGTTCCTGATCAACTGACTCCAATTGATATAAAAGACCACTTGGATAAATTTGTTATTGGACAAGAAGAAGCTAAAAAATTCTTATCTGTTGCCGTTTATAATCACTATAAGCGATTAAAGCAACCTAAGGATGATGAGATCGAAATTGAAAAGTCAAATATTCTTTTGGTAGGTCGTACCGGTACCGGTAAAACCTTATTGGCAAAAACAATTGCTAAATTTTTAAATGTTCCTTTTGCTATCGTAGATGCTACCGTATTTACAGAAGCAGGCTATGTAGGAGAAGATGTAGAGAGTATGTTAAGCCGCTTATTGCAAGCCTGCGATTATAATGTGGATGCAGCGCAAAAAGGAATTGTGTATATAGATGAAATTGATAAAATTGCTAGAAAAAGCGATAATCCTTCCATCACTCGAGACGTATCAGGAGAAGGGGTACAGCAGGCAATGCTCAAAATGCTAGAAGGAACGGACGTCAATGTTCCTCCACAGGGTGGTCGAAAGCATCCAGAACAAAAACTAGTAAAGGTTAACACTAATAATATTCTTTTCATTTGCGGTGGTGCTTTTGACGGTGTAGAGAAGATCATTGCTCGTCGTAAAAACACACAAGTCATTGGATTTAGTGGTGATAATACGGAAAGAATTGATAGAGAAAATTTATTACAGTATATCTCTCATATGGACTTAAAATCTTATGGTATTATACCAGAATTATTAGGTCGATTACCTGTATTAACATTTTTATATCCGCTTGATCTTAATGCCTTAAGACGTATATTGACAGAACCTAAAAATGCACTAATCAAACAATATCAGCGCTTAATGGAGCTAGAAAATATTGAATTAACTTTTACAGATGGTGCCTTAGATTTTATAGCAGAAACTGCTCTAGAATATAAATTAGGTGCAAGAGGACTTCGGTCTATTTGCGAAGCAATTATGACGGATGCCATGTTTGAGTTACCTTCTCAAGGGGATGTGACTTCCTTTGAGGTCACTAGAGAGTATGCTACCTCTAAGATTAGTAATTCTAAATTATCTCAACTAAAAGCTGCTTAAAAGAATGATGAATGCAAAATGATGAATGATGAATTCTTTGATGTTGACCATTAGACTTTGACAAATGATAAATGCCGTCAACATCAAATGATTCATCATTCATCAATTCTCATTCATCATTAAAAAAAAGTCAACGTCAAGGATTCATCATAATTTCCCTTGGCATATTTTTTGAATTACTACTAGACTAGACAATTATATTACACTTCTCTCACTTACTTTCCCCCCTTTAGTTTAGCTTACTAAAAAACCTTGATTTAGACATATTCTAAGAGTTGTCTAAAAAAAATAGACTCTTTGACAAATCCCTTAGTCAAAGAACGAAAAGCTAATTCACAATTGAATTTATTTCTTATGGTCAATCAAACGTTTTGTGCTTACCTTAGTAAAACTATCGTTTTTGCTCTAATCGTCTTTTTCTTAATTGGGTGCGAAAAAACAGGTTCTGTCATTCGGCAGAATTTTGATGAATTTACTATTCAAGAGCAGATCAATATAGGTAATACCATGAAGCAGGAGATTGAAACTATGCAAGACGTATTTCCAATTATGAATAAACTAACGAATAAATGTGCATATGATCGCTTGGATATCCTCTTCAACACCTTAGTCACTACCTCTGTTGTGAAGAATAGAAAGGAGTTTGACTGGAGTCTCTATATCATTGATAATGATCAAATTAAAAATGCCTTTACCTTACCTGGTGGGCATATTTATATCTATTCTGGTTTAATTAAGTTTTTAAAAACAGAAAGTCAATTAGTAGCAGTCTTAGGAAATGAAATAGCTTATGCAGATGATGAATATACCTTAAATACTTTAAGAGAAGAACATGGAAATTTAACCTTAGGTGATTTAAGTTTAGGGAACTCTGTACCAAATCTACCAGAAATTTTAACAAATCTACCTTATACCCAATACAACGATTCCTTTGTGAAAAAAGCAGATTCTATTTCTATTTCTTTAATTTGTCCGTTCCAATATGATGCTGGTAGTTTACAGTCATTTATCGAATCGGCTTCTGCATCAAGTATAGAATGGGTTTCTTCTAAAAGAGGAGGAGATATCAATAATCGAATACAAGAAATTGAATCTTTGACAGGTAATTGTGGTATGGATGAAGGTACCTTTGAGGCTCGATACCAGACTTTTCTTATGGATTGTTTTTAGAAAAAAATGGCTTGATGGTTAAAGCCATATAACTCCTTGAAAAAACGACTGCTGATGGTTGAAGTTTGTAACCATAGCCGTCAGGCTAAGGTTCTTTATCTTGAGACTCGGCAACAAGTATGTTTACCATTTTCCTGCTTACCCTACTGCTTTTTTAATTAAATTTAGAGCCACTTCATCAAGCGATAAATTTAGTGCTGCCTGCTGCCCTTCTTCACTCATTTTCCGCCAAGTCTTTTGTAAAATATCTATTACCTTTTCTTCTTCATGGCGAGCTGCAAAGTTAATGAAATAAAATTCTAAGAATACCAAACAAATAACATCTTCTAGTATTTGTGTTTCTTTATTTCTTTTTAACTGCTTTTTTAATACTAAAAACTGAACCCCTTCAATCATTGCTGCCTCATAGCCTACCTTTTTAAGAATAGTTGCCGCCTTTTCTGCATGAAAACTTTTTAAAGTGGATCTCCATTGGTTATAGCCTTTTCTACCAGTAGGAAAGGTGGAACGAGGGATTTCCCATCTACAGATATGCTGACATCTAGCGGCTAATTGTAAGGCTTCTGAAGCATCAGGTGCAAACACCTGTAACCGCTCCGTCATCCGTTGTGCATATAATAATTCTTTGGCATGAATGTCTCCTGCAAATTCCTCTTTGTTCGGGTCTGCACTATTTAATTCATCAAATAATTGAATTGCTTTTTGAAAACGTTGCTGAGACATCATGTATTTATAGTCCGTTAATTTATGGTTCTATGTAAGAAGTTGTATAAATGATCCCAAAGATACAAACATCTGAAAGTTTAATACAGAATTTAAGTAGGTGAGCATCCATTTTTAATTAAAATGTAAATTAAAATTAAAAAAGAGAAGCCCCTTTCCTCTGAAAGGGGCCATCCCAAAAACCAATTGTTAAAGGACATCTTACATCTTATATAGAAAAAATCTATAATTTAATTTTGCTAGCCCAAGGTACTCCCTTTGTATTTGCTAGGTTTTGGCCAAGATGGCAGGCACTTTCAAAGTGCCAGCCATCTCTGTTACTTAAATATAAGTGATTGATTTACCGTACTATTTTTTCTTAGCCTGACGGCTATGGTTTCAAACTTCAAACATCGGCATTGTGCTAAACTCCTAAGAGCGTGCGATGGTCGAAGTTTGTAAATTCG
>CAYOBX010000215.1:0-9225 GCA_964402245.1 uncultured Saprospiraceae bacterium
TATATTTACAGTAATTGATTTAAGTGTAAAACAGATCAGGGTATCGAAATCCTCAATGTTCTGAACAGCCTACCGCCACACTTTCAACGTCATAAATCTGACCCCTGACAGCGTAGCGATCTGACCTCTGTCAGCACAGCGGTCTTTTTACTTATTCCCCTTCTCATAATCCGCCAAAAACTTAGCTAAGCCATTAGCTGTCAATGGATGCTTTAGCAAACCTAATATAGACGATAAAGGACAAGTAGCGATATCCGCCCCAGCCATAGCAGAATCGACAATGTGCTTAGGACTTCGAATAGATGCTGCTAAGATCTCTGTTTCATAGCCTTGAATGGCATACAATTCAGCGATCTGTCGAATCAAAGCCACACCATCCCAATTAATATCATCAACACGGCCAATAAAAGGCGATAGGTAAGAAGCACCTGCTTTAGCAGCTAAGATAGCTTGACCTGCAGAAAAGACTAAAGTACAGTTGGTTCTAATGTCATTGTCTGTAAACCATCGAATAGCTTTCACCCCATCTTTAATCATCGGCACCTTCACTACAATGTTAGGAGCAATAGCGGCTAACTCTTGGCCTTCTTTTATCATACCTTTAAAGTCCGTAGAGATCACCTCTGCGCTTACATCGCCATCGACTATTTTTGCAATCTTTGCATAATGGTCTTTAATCTTTTTTGCTCCTGTAATCCCTTCTTTCGCCATTAAGGATGGATTAGTAGTTACACCGTCAAGAATCCCTAAATCTTTAGCTTCCTTGATTTGATCTAAGTTAGCTGTGTCTATGAAAAATTTCATTGATTTATATTTTATAAGTGATAATTTTACAGCAAAGGTAAGTAGTCAAAAGGAGGGACGCAATATGTTTTTTTAGAAAAGAGAAACGAAAGCATAGAATAGAGATTAAATATGATTAAATAGATCGCATTTCTTTGATTGAAAACGAAATTCATCTCTATTCTCACTTCTCTGCTTTCGCCTCTAAACTAAGTAACGAGTCAAAAATAAATGTCCATTCTTGGCTGCCTCTTTTGTCCTTATTTTTCTCCTTAAAAACACTCACTATATCAACATAGATCGTGTTTTCAAGAAAAAAACTAAGAACAAAATAGTCGACCCAAGAACAAACATTTATTTATGTCTCGTTACTAAACAATAAAAGGCCCTCTCAAAGAGAAGACCTTTTAAATAGTTTTTTAATTAGTATTGATGTTTTGTTCGTCTTTAGTTGTTCGATCGTTTGTTTAGCCTTTAACGATCACTCAAACTTAATTGGATCTTTTTTTCCAATTCAGAAACCGTATCTTTAAAAACTAAATCGGTGTCTAATAAATCTTGTACTGCTTTACACGAATAAATAACGGTACTATGATCTCTACCGCCGAAATTTGCTCCAATTGCTTTCAGCGACTTATCTGTCAATTTCTTTGCAAGAAACATAGATAATTGTCTAGCGATTACAATAGAACGCTTTCTAGTTTGGCCTTTTAGTTTTTCCACAGGAACACTAAAGTGCTCTGCTACTAAATTTTGAATAAACTCAACAGTAATTTCCTTATTAATCTGTGTTACAAAGTTTTTGATAACATCCTTTGTTAGAGAAATATCAATTTCTCTTCTATTCAAAGCAGATTGTGCCACTAAAGAAATAAGAACTCCTTCCAGTTCTCGAATACTGTTTTTGATATTGTAGCAAATAAATTCTACAACATCAGATGGTAATTCAACACCTTCGTCCGACATTTTGGATTCTAGGATAGCCATTCTAGTTTCTAAATCAGGAGCTTGAATGTCCGCAGACAATCCCCATTTGAAACGAGAAATGAGTCTCTCCTCCATTCCATTCATATCTTTAGGAGGCCGATCGGAAGTCAGAATAATCTGTTTTCCATTTTGGTGTAATTGATTAAAGATATGAAAGAAAATTTCTTGCGTCTTTTGTTTGTTTTCAAGAAACTGAATATCATCAACAATCAATACATCTACTAACTGGTAAAAGTTAACAAAATCATTCACCGCATTATTTTTAATGGATTGAATGATTTGGTTGGTAAATTTTTCAGAAGAAACATATAAAACAGTTTTGTTGTCAAAACGTTTTAATACTTCATTACCGATACCCTGAGCAAGATGGGTTTTACCAAGTCCCACATCGCCAAAAATAACTAAAGGATTGAAAGCAGTACCACCTGGGTTTTTGGCGATAGCTTGGCCTGCAGATCGAGCCAATCGATTACAGTCCCCTTCAATGTAATTCTCAAATAAATAATTTGGATTAAGTTGTGATTCAATTTTTAACTTCTTAATCCCCGGGATAACAAATGGATTCTTAATCTGTGATCCTGAAACTTCGCCCGGTTCAAGGTTAGTGGCGTTTTTTTTCACTCTTGGTCCCATTGCATTTCTTTGAGCGTTTAATTTGCCCATCAAAATTTGGTACTCTAAGCGACCAGTGTCACCTAACTCCTGCCGAATCGTTCTTTTCAGTAAATGTACATAGTGTTCCTCCAACCATTCATAAAAGAATTTGTTTGGAACTTGAATCGTTAGTGCTTCATTTGCTAACCGTACTGGTCTGATTGGCTCAAACCAGGTCTTAAAACTCTGGACATTTACGTTTCTGCGAATAATCTGCAGACAACTGTCCCATACGGCTGTGTGATCTCTTGACATTCTTCAGATTGATTGCGCCTCTACGGAAGCTTTATTTGTAATAGTTTCTCAGTTAATATCTAGTAGTACAATTTCGACATAGGGAATACCCTATTAAGTCGTTACGTTTTAGCTTAATATGTATGTTTGTTTGCTTAAAAAAATGTAACTCCCTTTAATTTATAAGGAAGAAGAATAATGATATGAAATTAGAAATGCCTAAAAACTGTAAGCAATTAATCTTATAGGTTGGATGAAATTGCTTTTCGTATTATTAGGAGGAATACAAAGTTCACATTTTTTTACTAGAAAAAAAATGTATTGGTCTATCCTTTTCAAATATTTATTTTTAGTATATCACTCAACACTAACTTATCCAAAAAATTAAGGAAAAAGATCATTGTATTGCAGATAAATTTTCCATAAATCACCAATACAATTATTTATATAAATTTTTAAAATAAGTGTTTTGAAAATACAAATTATCATTAATTAAATTCATATATCTTCTACTTTTCCGCTATCAATTTGTAATCTAAAATAAAGTTAGGATTATTTAGTTAATAAAGAAATTTTTTGTTAGATATTTGCTAGTATCTGGCTGTTATTTTGGAGAATATGGTTAATTCATAAAATAAAATATTTAAAACATTTTATTTTTATACCATAACTGTATTTTATCATATAATAAAGTATTATAATGTCATTGAATATATTGACAAACCTAACTGACCCCTGACTCCTGACTCCTGCCCCCTAGCTAGTTACTCCTCGAAAATAGGGCTGTTAGTCTATAGCTTAGTACCGTTCATCTAGAATCTTCTTTTTAGACAACTTTATGGACTTGTTTAGCGTCTAGTATTAAAGTTCAAGCGCAAGAAACAAGTTCATCTTATTGCATACATCATTGAATTTAAACAATTATTGTAGATAATGAATTTAGCCAGAAGAGAACATAGAAAGAAAATACAACAGTTCTTTTCTCAAAAAGTGATCAGTCACTCTTTGTTTTGGTTCGTTGCGCTATTAATTCTATTAGTTTTTGAACAATATAATCATGGTTTCTTTTTTCACCTATCCAATAATATCCTCAAAATTATCATTTGGATTGGGTTAGTCTATTACAATCAATTATATCTAATTCCTAACTATCTTACTAAGGATCGAGTATTTACCTATTTTGGATTATTAATTCTATCTGTTTTGATTATTACGCCAATTGGGAATATCATCTCCTATTTTAAATACACTAACTACCCAGATTATCAATTCTTTTTGACTCGAAATCATCATTCCTATTTTTTGATTAATTTCTTTGTGGCGGGAGCTTCTACGATTGTTAAAATTATTTCAGATTGGTTATTGCATCAAAGAGAACGTTCTATATTACAAACACAAACAATGCAATCTGAATTGCGGTTTTTAAAATCCCAAATCAATCCTCATTTTCTTTTTAATACTTTAAATAACCTATATGCTTTAACCCTTAAAAAATCAGATAAAGCGCCAGAGATTGTGGTGAAATTATCAGAGATGATGCGGTATATGCTATATGAATGTAATGAAAAGAAGGTAACGCTCGAGAAAGAGGTGAATTACGTAAAAAATTATTTAGATTTAGAAGCATTGCGACAAGGGAAGGATGTCGAAATAAAATTTGAGGTTCAAGGGGAAGTTCGACAACAAACTATAGCACCTTTGCTCTTTATTCCTTTCTTGGAAAATAGTTTTAAGCATGGTCTAAATCATACGATCTCTAAAGGCTTTGTTCATATTGTTTTGTTTATAGAAGATAATGATATCATCTTCCATATTGAAAATAGCAAACCTGATTCTATTCCACTACCTGAACATCCTAGAAGTGGTGGGATAGGTTTGGTAAATGTGAGAAGACGCTTAAATATTCTCTATCCAGATCATTATACCTTAAACATAGAAGACCAACCTAATGTCTATTCTGTAGATTTAAAATTGGAGTTAGATTGATTTCTTTAGTTCCCTGCGCTGGCAAAATCTGGTAGTCAACATCATGAGGCTGACCTCTGAGCAGTTCTGTAAGAACGGTCTGGCTTCTGACTTCTATTCCTCCTCTTCCTCCATCGCCTTTTCCAATTCCCTCACTACCCTATCCATTCTTGATTCTATAATAAAATCCAATCGTTGGTTTTCAAGACGGCCTTCTCTAGTTTGATTAGAGGCAATTGGTGCATATTCTCCCTTACCGCCAGCCAATACTCTATTAGGGCTTACGCCATATTTATCCGTTAATACCCGTACCACATTAGCTGCTCTCAAGGCACTGAATTCTAGGTTGTCTGTAAATCCTTTAACTTTAGCATTATCAGTATTGCTCACCACATAAATCTTAAGAGAGGGATGGTCGTTAATAACCCCCGCTATTAATCCTAAATTAGACAAGCCCTCTGTTTTGACCCTAGTTTGACCAGGTCTAAACACTAAATTATCCACAAGAGAAATTCTCAATTCCCCTCCAACAATCTTAAGGTTATAATTATCCGCACCGTACGCAGAAAGTTTCGTCGTAAAATCAGTCAATAATCGTTGGTGCGTATTTGCTTGTTTTGCTATAATTGCTTTTAATTGTTCTAATTTTTCCTCTCTCTGACGGATGGTTTCATCTTTATCGTCTAATACAGATCGTAGATCCTTAGTGGTAGAAGTTTTGGATTGTTTCTCAGCTAGCACTTGGTCTTGAACGGCATCTAAACGATCTTGTAATTTATCTTGTGTAATCAAAAGTACTTCATTTGCACCACGCTGTTCTGCATATACAATTCTAAGGCTATCGATAGTCTGATCTTGATCAACTATTTTCAATTCTTTTAAAGCCAATAAATCTTCTTGCGCAACGGTATCTTTTGCATGCACCGCCAATGTTTCCAAATACTTTTTCTTACTAATACAAGAACTCAAACATATTCCTCCGATAAATATTATAAATAATAAACGCATAATTGTATGATTAAATAAGATGGTTCTTTGACAAATCCCATGATATACTGGTTAGTCACGAATGCACGAATACTAAAGCTAAGTGTATTCAGTAGAATTTTGATTCGTGCATTAGTGGCATTATTATTCGCTACACGCAATTTGTCTAAGAACCGATAAGATTCACTGTCAAAAATAAAAAAGCTGACCCTCCAATGTAAGGAGAATCAGCTTTTTAATACTATTTTAAGTATTTCAAATATTATTTCAATCTAAAACTTGAAGAACCTAATAAACCAATATCGCTATATACAGAAGCACGGTAAAATCCTTTACCTAATCGCTCTTCTATTTGGTGCGAAAAGTTTAATCTTTGGCTTTCTGTAATATCTACACTTTGAGTAGATACAGCTGTGATATCTGTTGTTTGGCCATTCAAATTAACCGTCTTAGCAATTGGATTTGCCTTTTTAATTGGAATACCATTTTCATCAGTGATTACTAGATAAAGATCTTTAACTCCCTGATATTTTTCAGGCACGTTCACTAAATCAAAACTTATCTTGACTTGTTTAGCTAATCTTGACCATGAAGTAAGTTTGCTATTTTTCTTTATTACCTCAACAGTGAAACCATTTGCCTTGAAATTTTCAAGTGTCAAGTTCTCCACTTCTTCTTGGATAGTAGCGTTTAATCTAGCTAATTCTGCTTTTTCTTCTCTTGTCGTTTCTAAATCAGCAGTTAACTGTGCGTTCTCTGCTTTTAAACTTTCGTTTTCTGACTTAAGAGAAGTAATTTCAGATTCTAACTGCGATTTAACGCCTAATAAACTAGACAACTGAGAACGCAAAGAAGCCATTTCCCCATCTTTCCCTTGAATATCCTGAGTTAATTGGGTAATTGCTGCTTTTCTTCTGTTAATCTCTCTCTGAGCATCCTTTACAGAACCTTTCAATGATTGATTTTCTTCAGCTAAATCAGAAAACTTTGCTTGTAATTCTGCTATTTCCGATTCAAGATTTGCTTTTAAACCTTGAACGTCTGCTATTTCTCCAGATAGCGTAGTGTTTTTTGCAGTTAAACTAGAAAGCTGTGCATCAAAGCTTTGCTTTTCTGTGTAATTGCAATAACCTAGAGCTAAAATACCAGCAAGTAGCAATAGCCCAAGTATAATGTTAATTGACTTCATAAATAATTAAGATTTTTTAACTAACCCGTTGTAAATGAAAGGCATGGAACAGAGGTTACTTTTTTTTAAACATTTCTCATAGCCTATTTTGATTTTCTGGCAACAATATTACAATTTTCTCGTTTGATTCCGATCATCTTTACCAGAATATCTTGTAAAAATGTGTAAAATGTTGGGAATTATAGGTATAATCCTTCCTTTTTAGTAATCCCTTAACCTTTCAATTCCTGTTTTTGTGTTAAGATAATTGATTTTTAGGTCATTCTGAATGAAGAATTTGGCATTTTGAATGCAAGTCTAATTAAGTGTTAGAAATTTAATCACGAATTCACTAATTAAAAACTAATACACTAATTCTAGAAGCGAGCTAGGCAAGAATTAGTGTATTCGTGGTTTTTCATTTTATTAATTTAACACTCTTTTCTCTATTTTTATAGCACTTTAATGCTCCTTTTTAGCAACTTTCCATTTGTCTAACGTCTTATAAAGGGTTCCCTCTTTAGATATTAAGCAACCCTCTTCTAGCATTTTAAATAGTTCTTGCTTTCTTTCCCCTTGGTAAGACTTTTCTGCACTATAGATTTCAAAAGAAGTAGCTGAATCATTGACTAAATCAATTAAGTCTTTTGATACATCTATTTCTTGAAAATTGATTGATTTACCCTTTTGATGTTTTAGACCTAATAAATAAATTCGATCTTTATCACAGAAAAAAGTTTTTATATCGGAGGGGCTTATAAATTCTAAATATTGTAACTTATCTAATGTTTTATCAAATACTATATCACTGAAAATATCTAATAAGCCATTCATTTGTTCAACGTCCTCTTTTTTCATTTGCTCCCAATCATCTGCAGTGATATGATTGGCTGCTAAAAATTGGATAAAGTCTTTTTCTAAAAATTCAAATTCTGCTAAATCAAGTCGCCTGTATTTCATATTTCTTATTTTGGCAGTAATTTTTAAAGTTGAAATTGTAAAACAATAATATGTCTATTACCTTAATTTTAGTAATCGTTACTGGATTAATTTCTTATCAAGCATTCAATGACCCTGGATTAAAGGCAAAACTGCTCCATCGTCCTGTGGCAGAACATCGCAATAAAGAATATTATCGCCTACTGACACATGGTTTTATTCATGCAGATTTTATGCATCTCGGAATTAATATGTATGTCTTATATATTTTTGGAGAATTTGTGGAAACTAAATTTGTCTATACTTTTGGTGCTTTGCAAGGTAGGATGATATATCTGCTTATGTATTTGGTGACGATTGTTGCCGCATCATTACCTACCCATTTTAAGCATAAGGATAACTCCTATTACGCTGCTTTAGGTGCA
Organism: uncultured Saprospiraceae bacterium; assembly: GCA_964402245.1. Taxonomy (GTDB): domain Bacteria; phylum Bacteroidota; class Bacteroidia; order Chitinophagales; family Saprospiraceae; genus JAFMDF01. The sequence goes on from CAYOBX010000215.1 coordinate 8,143, forward strand.
TCAGGAGCAACTTCTGGGATTATCTTTGCTTTTGCTTTATTTAATCCTTGGTCTATTTTATTATTATTCTTTATTATTCCATGTCCTGCAATAGTTGCCGCCGTATTATATTTAGTCTACTCTTCTTGGGCTAGTAAAAATTCCCGAGATAATATTGGACATGATGCGCACTTCTGGGGGGCGGTCTTTGGCTTTGTTTTTACGATTGCGATTAACCCTAGTTTTTTTAGTGAGTTTGTGCATCGCTTGACTACTGGGTTTCCTTATTAAGATGGCCACCACGAATTCACTAATTTTTGCTTAGTATAGAAAAGACTACTCATGAAAAATAGAAAAGAAGAAATCAATCCTTGGACTACATTAACAGAAGAAGAAGTTTATAAGAATCCTTGGATCAGCATTTCCCATAGAGATGTGTTGAATCCCGCTGGAGGCAAGGGAATTTATGGAATGGTTCAATTCAAAAATTTAGCGATAGGCATTCTTCCTTTAGATAAACACAACAATACTTGGCTTGTTGGCCAATACCGCTATACAATAAATCAATACACTTGGGAAATTCCTGAAGGTGGTGCGCCTTTGAATACGCCTCCATTAGACTCTGCCAAAAGGGAATTAAAAGAAGAAGTAGGCTTAGAGGCAAAAACATGGTCCACCTTATTAGAAATTCATCCTTCTAATTCGGTAACAGATGAGTACGGTATTGTATATATTGCGAAGGACTTAACCCAAGGAGATGCAGAACCAGAAGAAACAGAGGAATTAATGGTCAAAAAGTTACCTTTTGAAGAAGCCTTACAAATGGCTATGGATGGAAGAATAACAGACTCTATTACTATTGCTGCCCTTTTTAAAGCTAAGATTTTGATGGATGCTGGAAAATTGTGATTTTTTGGAAGGTGGAAAAGAACAAATATAAAAATCAGTTTTTCTCTTGGTAACGAGACATAAATATTACCGAAAATGAAACTTCCCAAATCTTTAAGATATGTAAGTTCAATCCTGACAGACTTACAAAAGCTTCAAGATTTGAGTCTACTCCGAAAAGTTTTTTTTGCTGTAAACTTAAATCAATTACTGTAA
>CAYOBX010000216.1:0-9207 GCA_964402245.1 uncultured Saprospiraceae bacterium
TTTCTGATGATGGTAAATACTTATACCAATTATTTGGTTTAACTGGTTCTATCGGAGTCTATGAAATCAACGGTACTTCTTTAACTTTTGTTGAAGAGATTAACGGCGACTTACCGACTAATAATACACAAGGTATTGTAGCAGTAGGTCAGCCAGTTGAAGATAATGCTACAGCAGGTACCTTAAATGGAGGAGAAGCATTCACGGAAAGTGGAGAAAGAGCAATCACTCTATGTTCTGGTGATAATGTAAGTAATATCATTCAATTTAGAAACAATGCAGCGAATGAGCCAGGCGTACAATACGCTTATATCATGGTATATGACGATGATAGAATAGCAGGGTTGATTCCTACTGGTTTAATTCAATTTGAAGGTAGTCCAACTTTAACTGCGCGTATCTATGGATTCGCCTATACTGGTAATGTCACCTTCGAGGCATGGGATAATATTAATACAACAATGTTGTCTGATGGAGAATTTAGTTTGAGTAATAATTCTATTAGTCTTACTATTCAAAATGGCGGTTGTACTTCTGCCATAGATAGAGGTTTCTCTAATAACTTTGTGCAATCTAGAGCTGAAAGAGAAATGGTGTATCTAACGGCAGACGGTATTGTTTCAGCTGAACGTTTTGAACAGTTAAGACAATTACAGTTAGGAAAACACATCGAGGTGCTTCCGAATCCGTTTAATGAGCAGATTAATATTATTTATACGGCGAAAACAGAGACAGCTCGTCTATCTATTTATCATATAAATGGAGTAAAAGTTTATGAGCAAGCTCTCCCTATTGGTTCTAAGTCTCACGTTATTCCTACAACAGACATAGATCACGGTATGTATTACATAACTATAGAAGAGAGAGGAAGTACTACTATACCACGTCAAATTATAAAGCAATCATTGAGATAATTTAGTAAATAGAATAGAGACTATTTATAGTCTCTATTTTTAAAATCATACACTTTTTAGAACAGAGAGCAGAGAAGCGAGAATAGAGACACCATCCGTTTAAAAAACGACGATCATTCATTGTTTGTAAACGAAATCTATCTCTATTCTCTGTTCTCCCTTCTCTATTCTACAAGTTGTAGGGTTTCAAAGTCTCTATTAAAAAAGTAACAATACTACTAGATAGGAAAAAAGAGCAAAGAATATTTTGGTTCGATTAATAACTTACTAACTCAATTTTGTAATTCCAAAAACTGATTCTTTCTCTTATTCCTTTTAGTAAATTCCGCAAGTTGGCTCTGTCTGAGATGAAGGAGTGTAAGCTCCTGAAGATGAGTAATTAAAATAGACTTCTAACAAGAAGACTATTCTAGTAATGGATAGAAGAAAATAAAGAATCAGGTTAATTGAGTTTTAGTTGATTTTGTAAGCCTAAGTAAGAAATCGGAAGAAAAGATTTCTAACTTGACTCGATAAACTTAGTTTTATCGAGTCTTTTTTATTTCTAGGTTAGATTAGAGTTTTATTTCTTAGTAACGACAAAACAATAACTTGAGCATCTTCTTCTATTCTTTTCCAGTCTAAGAAACTTAAAAAATGAGTCCGTAGCCCTGCTATGAACTAATTTTTTAAATTCCTTAGACTGAAAAATAATTAGAACTAGATTGCCCAACTTATTATTTCGTCGTTACTTAGCTTTCAAATTTTTCAAAAAGGTATCCAATTCTACTTCACTATAAAAAAGCACTTCTCTTGGTTTACTACCGACACTTCCTCCTACGATACCTAAAGCTTCCATTTGATCCATTATTCTACCAGCTCTGTTATAGCCTAATTTCAAACGACGTTGGATCATAGAAGTAGAACCATGTTGATTGCCAACAACCAGACGGGCAGCATCTTCAAATAGGTCATCTAATTCAGAAAGCTTTAACTGACCAGCCACTGCGTGTTCCTCGTCATCCCCAACAAATTCAGGTAAGAAGTGCGGTACGGGATAACCTTGCTGAGCCGCTATAAAATCAATGACACTTTCTACTTCAGGCGTATCTACGAATGCACATTGTAGTCGAATCGTATCCCCTCCAGCCGTCAATAACATATCTCCTCGACCAACCAATTGTTCTGCACCGCTACCGTCTAAGATCGTTCTGGAATCAATTTTTGAGGTTACTTTAAAAGCTAAACGAGCAGGGAAGTTCGCTTTAATAACCCCTGTAATGATATTAACAGAAGGACGTTGCGTAGCAATAATCAAGTGAATACCCACCGCTCTGGCCAACTGCGCCAAACGACCAATCGGTAACTCTACCTCTTTACCAGCCGTCATGATTAAATCTGCAAATTCATCAATAACCAATACAATGAAAGGTAAAAATTTATGCCCCTTCTCTGGATTCAATGTTCTTTTAACAAACTTCGCATTGTACTCCTTTATATTTCTAGCATGTGCTTTTTTCAATAGATTGTATCGGTCGTCCATCTCTATTGTTAGAGAATTAAGGGTATGGACTACCTTATTCGTTTCTGTAGTAATTGGTTCATCTTGATTCGGCAGGTAGGCTAAAAAGTGATTCTCCAATTTAGCATACGGAAATAATTCCACCTTCTTCGGATCGACCAATACCAGTTTCACTTGTGATGGATGCTTTTTATAGAGCAAGGACATCAAAATAGTATTGATACCTACCGACTTACCTTGTCCAGTAGCACCTGCAACTAACAAGTGAGGCATTTTCGCCAGATCCGCTACAAACACCTCATTAGAAATGGTCTTACCTAAAGCAATTGGTAAATCCATTTTGGCCCGCTTAAACTTCTCAGAAATCAAAATCTCTTTTAAGCCGACCGTTTGCATATTCTTGTTCGGCACCTCTATCCCAATCGTACCACGCCCAGGAATAGGAGCAATAATACGAATACCTAAAGCCGATAAACTTAAAGCAATATCATCCTCTAAGTTTTTAATTTTTGAAATCCTTACCCCTGGAGCAGGAACAATTTCATATAAAGTAACGGTTGGACCAATGGTCGCCCGTATTTTAGTTATTTCAATCTTATAGTTGAGTAAGGTCTCAATAATTAAATCCTTATTACTTTCTAACTCTGCACGATCAATCTCTACATTATTATCGGAATAATCTTGTAATAAAGAAGTAACAGGATTTTCAAAAGAAGACAATTCTAAAGTTGGATCAAATGGATCTAAATGAGTCTTATTCTCTTTTTCGACAGATAAGGTCGGTTGAGGAATTCCTGCTTTCGCTACATTAAGTGCTGCCGCACCTGTTGGGGGAATTACTATTTTAGCAGGTGCTTGAATTTCTAATTGAGCATCTTTTGACAGTACTTCTGGTTTTTGTCGTTCTTTCTTTACCAAATCAAAAGATAATTGGCTACCTCTATCTACAGGCTCCGCTGCAATAGGTGGAACATTAGGCTTAACATCAGCAGCCTGTTTAGATAGAGCCTTTCCTTTAGGTTTAAGCGCAGTTGCTGCAGCCATAGATGGCAAAGGCGTAGTCTTTCGTCTATTTAATTGCCCACTATATAGTTCTTGAAAGTATAGTTTTATTTCGCTCCATGCACTACTCAGTGTCATTTCACTGAAATTTGGATTAAACATCCAAGTTGCTAAGCCTGCAATGGAAAAGAGGAACAATAAAATCATACCTGCCGTACCGACAAATTTATGCAACCATGCATTAATACTTTCTCCGAATGCCCCACCCCATGAAAAAGTAGAACCGCTGAATATAAACTCCAACAATACAGAGAAGACTAGTATTATAATTAGCGTATATTTAAAAACTTGGTAGAATCGTTTCTTGGAGGATCGATTGATTAAAACCTGTCCCCATAAAAATAATAATCCCACAAATAGAAAGGAAGGGACTCCAAAGCCCCAATAAAAGAACATATTAGACAGAATTGCTCCTAAGCGACCTAGCCAATTGGCCATAGAGAGATCACTTTGCGTAAACAATTTCCATGAAAACCTAAGTACTCGATCTTGATCTGCTTGCCAAGTGAATAGGTAAGATACAAATGCGACTAATAGATAAAGAGCAAGGAACATACAGAATATTCCCATCAATTTAGGCACGCGCTCATCAGTAACACCTTTTCTTCTTAGTGGTGCTTTTGTTTTATTATTCCGTTTTTTCGTACTCATGTAGTTGAATAGATTGACGGTCTTCTCTTAAGTCCGTTTTCCTCATAGTTCTACAAAAATACGTTTTATATAGGTAAATATCGAATTTTTGTTGGTTGGATTGGGTAGTTTTTTATACTTAATAGAACAGAGAGCAGAGATGTGAGAAATGATGAATGATGAATGAGAAATGATGAATTTGCTAGATGTTGACTATGATGTGTTTGCGCCATATGCATATGTGGTATTCATCATTCATCATTTTGCATTCATCATTAAGAACCTAACTATTATCAGGTTTCAGACCCAATCGCAACCTTAAATCGTGCACTAATGGGTTCTTCTCTCGCATCATCTCGTATTTTTCCTTAGGAGATAAAATTTTCTTTGTTACAACCAATTCCTTGGCTTTGGATTGGTCTATGAGAATTTCCATACCTAATTTAGGAATATTTAATTCCTTTCTAAGATAAGGAACTAGATTTGATTCTTGTTGAATTAAACTCTTAGCCATTTGAGATCCTACCTCAATTAATATGGTTTGCTTATCCTTTACCACAAGCGATGCCGATCTAAAAGAAGTCTGAGCGGAAGGGGATTCTATCATCATAGTATACTCCTCCCAATAGTTCTTCAACTGCTCCAATTCCAATTCTGCACTCTTAACATTAACGGGAGCAGGCTCCTCCTCTAAAGCTGTCAGATTTTTTAAAGAAGGCATATCAAACTTGGAGCTCTTAGCTCGTTTTAAGGAGCCTTGTCTTGTCGTTAAGGTCGCTGATGGGGGTTCCTCCACCTTTGAGGTAGTTGGCTCAGCTACTGGTTCTGGTGCAATTGGAGTAATTGCAGGCTCATCTTTTGTTGGAGGAGTTTTTTCTTTACTTTCTTTTGGTACAGTCGAAGTACTTTCAGGTTGTGTTCGGGGTATAGACTCCGAGCTAGATGTAACAGCAGAAGGCTCTGGTGCGGGCACATTTGGAGTATTTTTAACAGAAACAGGAGTTGAAATTTTATTGTTATTTAGCTCAGGCGTTTTTTTTTCCACTGTAGCTATAGCGGTAGGCTTATTGGCTAATTCTACTGCACGACCAATGTAGGTCATTTTTATGATAGCCATCTCAACATGTAGTCTTTTATGACGAGCCATTTTGTATTGAACATCACAATCAGCAGCAATGCTTAGAGCGGTTAAAATAAAACTAGAAGGCACAATGCTTGCTTGATCTTGATATCGTTGCTTCAAGGTATCACTGATAGCCAGTAAACTCAGCGTTTTAGGATCTTTACAAACCAATAGGTTCCTTAAATGCTCGGCTAATCCATTGATGAAAATATCTGGATCAAACCCTTTTTTAAAGATTTCATCAAAGACCATTAATACACTAGCGATATCTTCTGTTATCATAGCATCTACTACCCTAAAGTAGTAGTCGTAATCTAAGATATTAAGGTTTTCAATGACACTGTCATAGGTGATTTTTCCCTCTGCGAAACTAGTCATTCTATCAAAGATAGATAAGGCATCTCTCAAGGCCCCATCTGCTTTCTGCGCTATAATATGTAAAGCTTCTCTGTCTGCTTTGATGTCTTCGCTTTTACAAATATGCTCCAAGTGACTAACAATTCTAGGTATTTGTATGCGTTTAAAATCAAAAATTTGACACCTAGATAATATGGTTGGAATGATTTTGTGTTTTTCGGTAGTGGCTAAAATAAAAATAGCATAAGGAGGTGGTTCTTCTAATGTTTTTAGAAAAGCATTGAAAGCTTGCTGAGATAGCATATGTACCTCATCGATGATAAATATTTTATACTGTCCTTGTTGCGGTTGAAAACGAACTTGTTCTATTAAAGCCCGAATATGCTCTACACTATTATTGGAGGCGGCATCTAGTTCGTTAATATTGAAAGAAGCATTGCCTGTAAATGCTGTGCAGGAATTACAGGTATTGCAAGCTTCAAAATCAGCAGTGCGATTCTCACAATTCAATACTTTAGCTAAGATTCTAGCACAAGTAGTCTTACCAACCCCTCTAGGTCCACAGAAAAGAAAAGCGTGCGCTAATTGATCGTTTTGCAGTGCATTCTTGAGCGTCTTAGACACATGCTCTTGGCCCACTACTTCATCAAATCGTTGGGGTCGGTATTTTCTTGCGGAAACGACAAATTGGCTCATATTTTTTACTACTGGTAGTTTTCAATGGTTATAATACAAAATTATTTTGTACTTTTTCAAAAAAATAGGGTCCTAATTTTATAGTAGAGATGTAACATGCTACGTCTCTACCACAAAAATAATGTAATCTTTTCTCTATTTCTTATGTTGTTGGTAAATAGTAGAGACGTAGCATGCTACGTCTACCGAATTATAATGTAGACGTAGCATGTGCTACGTCTCTACGAGGAACAATATTCAAAAATGATCATTATACAAGACAAATTATTAAGTGACGATATATTCGAGGTACAATTTTTATGCAATCTAAACGCATGCAAGGGAGCGTGTTGTTGGGAAGGAGAATTTGGAGCCCCTTTAGAGGCGGAGGAACGAATCACATTAGAAAATATCTATAAAGAGATCAAACCTTTTTTGAATCCTCTAGGAATTGAAAAAATAGAAGCGACAGGTAAATATCTCTATTATGACGAAATGGAAGAGTATGGCACTCCTTTGCTTTCAAATGGAGCTTGTGTATATATGACCTCCAAAGATGGAAAAGCAAAATGTGGGATAGAAGCCGCTCATGAAGCAGGCATAACCAATTTTAAAAAGCCCATTTCTTGCCATCTATATCCGATAAGGGTATCTACTAATGAAGCAGGAACATTTGAAGCCCTGAATTATGACAAATGGGATATTTGCAAAGCTGCCTGTCAACTAGGAAAAGAAGAACAATTACCGATGTATCGTTTCTTAAAAGATGCCTTAATCAGGAAGTATGGAGTCGACTTTTATGAGGAAATGGAAAACTTAGGGAAGTATTTGGAAAGGAATAAAAAAAGTAAAGGAGACAAATAATCAATATTTATCTCCTTTAAAATTGCTTAAAGAAGCATTAGCTATTTGTCATCTTCATCAAGAAAATTATTAATAGCTTTTACGGCATTAGCAATTTTGGGGTATTCAATTTTGTAATGGATAAATTTTCCATCACGCTGGGTCTCTACTAGGCCCGCCAAGCGCAAAATCCTTAGGTGTTGAGAAGTGATTGACTGCTCCAGCTTAAGCGTGTTATAAATCTTATTCACATTTATTGTACCATTTTGGTCAATAAAGTATAAAATTTTCATTCTCAGTGGATGTGCCAATGCTCTCAAGATTTCGGCGGATGTTTGTAGTTTCTCTTTATTAATATTTACCCTAGCCTTTCTCATAGAACTCTTGGTTTAGTTGAAACAATTATTTACTCTAAGGCAAATATGCATTTTTAAACCATTAATTCAAAAAAAATATAAAAAAAAATGCTATAAAATGAAACATTTTATAGCATTTTTATTGTAAACAACGATTTCGACATCGAAAAACTGGCATTTTACATAGTGTATCCTAGTGATTAGAATATATTTTTTTAGTATTGTTGTTTGTTTTCTGCTTATATAGCCAGTTCTTCTACTAGTCTTGAAATTTGAGCTAGCCTATCCTTGTCTAGTGCGTAATAGATAAATTTTCCTTGACGCTCTGTAATAACCACCCCTGCTCGACGTAAGATAGCCAAGTGTTGGGAAGCAACAGACTGTTCTAGGCGTAATTTAATGTAAATGTCGGTAACGGTCATGCTGTTGTGTTCCTCCAATAAATCAATCACTTTTTGACGAAGTTTGTGGTTAATTGCTCTAAGTACTAAAACAGCTTTTCTCAATTCGGCGTAATCTAACTGAATGTCATCAGCAGGTCCCTTCTGCAGTGTAACAGATTCATTTTTCTGCTTTCTCATAACTATGTTTTCTTTTGTAGTAAATTAAAAAAATATTCTTCCCTCACAAATCCAAATACTATACCAAAGTAACACATTAAATATGTTTGTAAGATATAACACCTCTGATTTATAGTCAAAAATAGAAAAAAAATTTCTCAAATACACAATTTCCGATATACATAAATATAATTAACAATTGTTTGATTTAGAGGCTTTTAGCGTTTACACCTTAGTCACAAGCTTAGAGTCTTTTTTTGGGAATTGTTATATTTGGAGGTTTCAGATAGACTGGCTCAAAATAAGCAATTGATTCAAACTCTTTTTTTTCATATGCTTTTAACGCAAGAGGAATGGAATTAACTGCACTACATCTTACCGCTGAAAACAAGAATTCTGGTCGATCTACCATCTCTTTGAACTTAGGACTTCCATTACCAGAAAATGCAATTAGTTGCCCTTTTTGAGCATATTCAGTGAATGTAGTAGTGTCTAAAATTAAAGATTGACGAGGTTTTACAGCCGTAATTTTGTTGTTAAAAAATGACGTATACACTTCTTTTCGCCTAGCATCAATCATTGGACAGTAAAAATCTGCTGTTAGCTCCAGAGCAGTTGCATACGCTAAGGCCTCCAATGTGTCTACTGCTATTAAGGGTTTATCACATGCATAACAAATTCCTTTAGCAACAGAAGTTCCTACTCTCAGAGCCGTATAAGATCCCGGTCCTTGACTAATTGATACTGCATCTAATTCGTTAAAAGATAAACCAAGCTCCTCGATACTATCCTGAATCAAGAGCGTTAACTCTTGAGAATGCTTCATCGGACCCGATCCATTTTTGAAGGAAAGTATTGCTTTATCTTTGCTAATACAGACGGAAGTTAAATCTGTTGCTGTTTCGATATGTAGTAGTACTGCCATTGAGCAATATTACAATTTTTAATGATGAATGAGAAATGTTTTTTTTAATGATGAATGATGAATGAGAAATGATGAATTTACTCGACGTTGACTTCGTTTTTAATGATGAATGAGAAATGATGAATTTTCTAGACGTTGACTTAGCTATGTTCGCTTTTCTGGCAAAATTTGACTTGATGATGTGCAGTTTTTTGACGCTGACTCTATTAAAGGGTTTTCTTATAAAAAGAATATTGCCTAAAAAATCAAGTTACAAACTTG
>CAYOBX010000217.1:0-3289 GCA_964402245.1 uncultured Saprospiraceae bacterium
TTCTCAATGAAAAAATGAATAGATGTATAAATGAGTAAATATTGGCAGTCTACCAAGAGCAATTAGTCTGCTTAAACAAAGAACTGCAACCCAATTTACTCATTTACTCATTTTTTTAATACAACCGCAAGGTTTTATTTAAGTGCTCGATAATAATCTAAACTTTCCTTTATTAAAGGCACAGTAGCAGACTGATTGACTATACATTTACCTGGTGCTTTTAGCAAAGTGAAGTTGATTTCATCTTTTTCATTCTTCTTATCCTTTCTCATTAATTGAATCATGGTTGGATAATCTTTTTTAAGCAACTTATATTTTCCATAAATCCGTAGTAGAAATTTAGTGATTTCTTTTAAATCTTTTGTAGATAAACCACTCAATTTGTGGCTAATATAAGACTCGCAAACCATACCTATAGCTACGGCTTCCCCATGAAGTAAAGGTTTTTTTGATTCCAAATACTGACTTTCTACCGCATGGCCTATTGTATGTCCAAAATTGAGTGCTTTTCTTAAGCCTTTTTCAAATGGATCAACTTCAACAATTCTTTTTTTGATATGAAGAGAAGGTACTAAGTAGGCTGGCCAATCTACTTTTTTCCAATTTTTGATGGCCTTGATTTTTTTCCATTGCTTCGCATCCTCAATTAAGCTATGCTTAATGATTTCTGCAAAACCACTTCTGGTTTCTAATTTAGGTAAAGTCTTCAAAAAGCGAGGATCAATAAAAACGGCCTTAGGATTTTGAAAAACTCCTACACTATTTTTCACATGATTGAAATCAATTCCTAATTTACCACCTATCGAAGCATCTACTTGTGATAAGAGGGTAGTAGGAATTTGTATGAAATCAATCCCTCGCTTATAGGTACTTGCGCAGAATCCCCCCATGTCCCCAATCACACCTCCTCCTAGATTAATGCATAAAGCATTGCGATTGAGCCCTTTATCCATCATTTGTTGCCAAATAGATTGGCAAGTATCGATGTTTTTATGGAGTTCTCCAGCAGGAATGCGAATCACTATGATCTCTTTACGTTTTAAATGCTTTTTTAAAATAGGCAAACAATTTTTCTTCGTATTTCTATCTACTAAGACAACAACAGCTTGGTCTTTTTTGGTTTTTAAAAAAGTATTAAGAGTAGGGAATATATCCCCTACATGTATCTTATAGTCTTGTACTGGAATTGTCTGTACTATGGTCATAAAAATAATTGTTATTTAACAGTCTCTTTTAGAATTATTTGCATCTATTATGGCAGAGAGAAACCGCAAATTTACCAATATTTAAAGCGCTTACCCACTAAATAAGGACTCAAAATTGGAGCTTCAGATTTTAAAGACGGTGAAAATTCTTTATTTTCGCACAAATTTTGTTATTGATTTTGCGAACTAAATAGTAGCTGAAGGACTTTATATAGAATATAACTTGACCTTGGGCTTTGCTAAAAAAAAGAGAAATTTTGAATGCAAAATAATATACGGAACATAGTGATTTGATTTTAGGTAAAACAAATATTACGCTGCATTCCTTATTTTCTGCACTTAATTATACTGTAAAGTGTTTTTAGATAGCTCCTAACATTTGTAATAATGAGTAAAAAGATCGAAAAAACTAGGTATTCAGATCAAGAACTCCAAGAATTTAAAGAGATCATCGAAGGCAAATTGGCTAATGGGAAAGAGCAATTATCTTTCTATCTAAAGCAAAAAGAAGAGATGGCGAATAGTGATGATACTAAATTAAAGGGTTTAGATGATGGAATAAGTACGGTAGAAGCAGAACATTTAAATACAATGACTGCTAGACAACGGAAACATATTCAGCATTTAGAAAATGCTTTGATTAGAATAGATAATAAAGTTTTCGGTATTTGCAGAATTACTGGAAAATTGATCTCCAAAGAGCGACTAAAAGCTGTGCCGCATGCTACCATGAGTATACATGCAAAACAGAGTAAAAAATAATCTAATCCGTATTACTTATAAATTGCCAAAATTTGAAGCGTTCATATCTGATAGTAGGAATTGTATTGTTGGTATTATTCTTAGATCAAGCCTTAAAGATCTGGGTGAAGACAAATATGGAGTATGGTGAATACTTTAATTTATTGGGATTTGATTGGGCACAAATTCATTTTGTAGAGAACAATGGAATGGCATTTGGCTTGAGTATGGGCGAGTCTGTTGGCAAGATTGTGCTAGGGGTGTTTTTAGGAATGGTGTTATTATTTTTAGGCTATTATTTTAAAAATAAAGAAACCATTGATATTCCAGCTGCGCTAGTTGGCACTTTTTCGATTGTTATTCTTGCGGCCTTACTATTGGGTTTGAGTACTAGTAATGGAGACTTTGGTAAGTTGGCACTGAGCCTATTTAGAATAGCAGCCGTGTTTTTCCTCATTTACTATATTCGAGTATTAATCGATACCAAAGTTCATTTTGGCTTGCTTCTTAGTTTTGCCTTAATTCTAGCAGGCGCATTAGGGAATATTATTGATAGTGCTATTTATGGACAATTGTTTTCTTCCTCTCCTTATCATGGAGGCTTGGCGCAAATGTTTCCAGAAGAAGGTGGTTACGCAGGCTTCTTATATGGGAAGGTAGTAGATATGTTGTACTTTCCTTTATTCCGAGGACATTTCCCTTCTTGGTTTCCTTTCTGGAGCAATGAACCTTTCTTATTTTTCCGACCCGTTTTTAATTTAGCAGATACTTCTATTACCTTAGGAGTAATGAACATTCTTTTATTTCAACGAGACTTTTTTGCGGAGTTAGAAGAGGAGCAAGCTACTTTGAGTAAGATGAAAACTGAAAAGCCTTTTGATGATTTGGAGGAGCGAGTAGTGGAGTAAGGTGATTTGATTTTTATAAGCGCAGAGATGGGGAGGTGCAGAGTTTATAGCTCTGTATCTCCCCATTTTTATTTGGTCCTGGTTCTCTCTTTGTGTTATGACAAGAGAATAGCCTTTGCGCTAGCGATATATCATCCGCATCTTTGCACTTCAGCGTTTAATATTTTAAAACTCATTTCTTTCGAGACCTTCTAGTTGTTTTAGTTTTCCTTTTTGTAGTTTTAGTAATATCAAATTCAATAGTATCTCCTGCTGAAAGTTTTCTTTTTCTAGTAGTTTTTTTAGCAGGTGCTTTAGCGGTAGTTTTTGTTGTCGTTTTTCTAGTACTAGATTTAGCAACAGGTTTCGCTGTGGATTTTCTAGTAGTAGTTTTTTTAGCTGCTGCTTTAGGAGTATTTTTAGTTGCTGTTTTTCTAGTGCTAGATTTAGCGGTGG
>CAYOBX010000217.1:3389-9196 GCA_964402245.1 uncultured Saprospiraceae bacterium
TGCTAGATTTAGCGGTGGCTTTAGCAGCAGGTTTCGCTGTGGATTTTCTAGTAGTTTTTTTAGTTGACGCTTTAGCAGCAGGTTTCTTAGCTGCTGCTAAGGCGATAGCGGAAGCACTTGAGGCTTTAGTAATCTCTGGTCTTTCTACCACTTCATTAGCTACTGGTGTTTTTTTTTTACTGCTTAACTCCTTGACAGCCGTTATCTTCTGGTCGATTAGTTTATTACCTAAAGCTTTCCAACCTTTTACATCTATGAATTTATCTAAGTTGATTTTCTTTAATTGCTTTTCTTTGTTATGCTTGATTGAATATTCAACTACGGCCTCTGTATCAATAGTCGCATATAAGAGCTTAGTCATTCTATGATCGGTAATGAATGGATATTTAGTACCAGTTGTTGTAGTCTCTACTTTGAATCGTTTAACTAGAGTATTCTTTTTTTCGCCATCGTAGTAAATCGCTCCTACGACTATATCTGGATCATACTTTTGTATGGCTGCGATATCCTTTATATCATAGCGATTAGACATTTCATAATTAGTCATACTATAAGAACCATCTTTGTAGACGACAAGAATTAAATCTCCCGTATCAAAATCTCCTAAGAATATACCCCGTTCATCTCTATTTAAGCGACCAGAACTTTCATCTACCCATAATTTAATGGCACTAAGGGTAGATTGTCCAGCAGCTCTTAGCGTTACTTTTTTTAGTGGATATTTCGTTAATATATTTCCTTGTGAACCTCTACCTTTAATGGCGATTTCTTTAAAATCAAAATCAAATGATTTTCTTTTTGCCTTACATCCTTGTGATAATAATATACCTACTGTTTCTGCCTCTCCATTTGGATTGGCAGTGAAGTAAACTAGTTTAGAACCTCTTGCGCCTTTAGTAATATCGTATTCTTTATCCCTAGTAATAGCCGTGACATTAAATCGTTTAATCATGGAACGTCCTGTCTTTCCATCTACATAGACGGCATTATAAGTCGTTCGTTCGTCTCCTTTTTTCCAAACAGCTACATGTAATATATTCTTACCTACAAAAGCTTTATCAGAAATTTTAGTAACTAAAAATTTACCATCTTTACGGAAGACTATAATATCTGCTATATCCGAACACTCTGAAATAAATTCATCTTTTTTCAAACCTGTCCCTATAAATCCTTCTTTTAGATTCGCATAGAGTTTGGCATTATTGGCAACTACCTCTGTTGCTTTGATGGTATCAAAAGATTGAATCAAAGTCTTACGTTCTTTTCCTTTGCCATACTTGTCTAATAGACGCTGATAGTAGGCAATTGCATAATCAGTCAGGTTCGCTAAGTCATGTTTTACCTGCTTTAAAGCTTCTTCAATTTCTGCAATTTTTTCGTCTGCTTTGAAGGCATTATACTTGGAAATTCTTTTGATTCTAATTTCTGTTAATCGAACTAAATCTTCTTCTGTTAAATCTCTCAATAAACGAAGTCGCTTATCGCTCTTCTTAGCTTTTTCGCTAGGAGTGGATACGTACTTTCGTAAGCCAGTTTCCACTGCTTCTAATACTTCTTCCCAAGATTCACACTCCTCAATATCTCGATAGATTCTATTCTGAATAAAGATCTTTTCTAAACAAGCAAAATGCCATTTCTCTTCTAATTCCCCTTTCTTAATTTCTAATTCCTGCTTTAATAAATCTTTAGTATCATGGGTATTGATTTCCAATATTTCCTCAACGGTCAAGAAGTGGGGTTTTTCATCAATAATGATACAAGCATTTGGAGAGATGGAAATTTCGCAATTCGTAAAAGCATACAATGCATCCATTGTTACTTCTGGCGACGCATCTGCTGCAATATCTATTTGTATTTCTACTTCTTTTGCAGTATTATCTGTTACCTTTTTTATCTTGATTTTTCCCTTATCGTTGGCTTTGAGAATACTGTCAATCATCGTTGTAGTAGTCACACTATAAGGTAATTCTCGAATGACTAGGGTGTTCTTATCAACGATGTCTATTTTTGCTCTTACCTTTACTTTACCGCCTCGTTTTCCACCATTATAATTGGCCACATCTATCATGCCTCCATGCTGAAAATCTGGATAGATTTTTACCTTCTTTCCTTGTAATATTTTAATAGAAGCTTTAATTAATTCAATGAAATTATGCGGTAAAATCTTAGTAGATAAACCCACCGCAATACCATCTGCTCCTTGTGCTAATAGCAAAGGAAATTTCATGGGTAAATTAACAGGCTCCTTATTTCTACCATCATAAGAAAGTTGCCAATTTGTAGTCTGATTGTTAAATGCAACATCCAATGCAAACTTGGTCAGTCGAGCTTCAATATATCGAGGTGCTGCCGCTCTATCCCCTGTTCGATTATCCCCCCAGTTACCTTGACAATCAATCATTAGATCTTTCTGTCCTATATGCACCATAGCCGCTCCAATAGCCGCATCTCCATGCGGATGATATTGCATGGTATGACCTATAATATTCGCTACCTTATGGTAACGGCCATCATCTTTTTCTTTGAGGGAATAAAGTATTCGGCGTTGTACTGGTTTCAGTCCATCATCTACGGCTGGCACCGCACGTTCCAGTATTACATAGGAAGCATAATCCAAAAAGTATTCTTGGAACATTCCTTTTAAGGAAATGATATTATCATCTTGGGTAGCAGACCCATTGTTATCGGAAGGTGTATTGGATGTAGTTTTATCACTCATTATAACTCTTGGTTTTTTGAAACAAAAATAAGCAATTAAATTTGTTTTTAAAACAATTTATTTTAAATTTTGCATTTAACTCAGAGGCTTTCTAAAAAGATATAGGTAAATCTTGCAAGCAAAATATGGTATTGAACGCAGAGACGCAAAGATGCAGAGAACACATATGACTCTGCATCTCCGCGTCTCTGCGTTCAGTATGTTGTCGTTAGTTTTGAAAATCTAGTTCGTCTATAATGATCTTGCACAAGTTGATCTAAAAAAACATGGGATGAAACATGTTCAAAATTAAGCGGTTTTTGCAAGTCTCCAAAAAGCGGAATCCCTCCACCTAATAGTATTGGAATTGTGGTAATAATTAATTCATCAATTAAATCTTCTTTTAGAAAGCTTTGAATCGTTGTACCCCCGTCAATATATAATTGATAGTGTTCTTTTTTATGAATAATAGCTAAGACCTCTTGTATATTACCTGTAATCAATTTCGCTTTATCTTGGAATTTTTCTGGAATGAATTGTAGTTGACTACTCCATACAAAAACAGGTTTAGGATAAGGCCACGCTACATCAAAACTACAGACCAATTCAAAAGTCAATCGCCCCATCAATATTGCATCTATATCATCTATGAATTTTACAAATCCCATATCATTATTATCAGGATTTGGCGTAGAATGCAACCAGTCTATTTCTCCGTTTTTTCCAGCTATGTAGCCATCCAAACTTTTGGCAATAAAAACTTTGTTCTTTTTAATCTTCATCTCCGCCCTCTAGTTTCTTAGCATTTTCCGCTACCTGCAATGCTTCAATAATCCCTTCAATATCCCCCTCTATAATTTTATCCAAATTATATAAAGTTAAATTAATTCGATGATCCGTCACTCTATTTTGAGAATAATTATAGGTCCTGATTTTACCAGAACGATCACCTGAACCAACTAAAGATCTTCTCGCAGAAGCAACTTTGTTTTGATGTGCTTCTCGTTGTATGTCATACATTCTTGCATACAATCGTTGCAAAGCAATATCTCTGTTTTGAAATTGAGAACGCGCATCGGTACTCTCTGATACCACGCCTGTCGGAATGTGCGTAAACCGAACCCCCGACTCCGTTTTATTAACATGTTGTCCACCCGCCCCACTAGCACGGAAGGTATCGACTCTCAAATCAGCTTTGTTGATATTCACATCTTCCATTTCTAACTTAGGCATTACCACTACCGTAGCTGCAGAGGTATGAACTCGACCTTGTGATTCCGTCTTGGGTACCCGTTGTACCCGATGCGCTCCAGACTCGAATTTTAACTTACCAAAAACATTATTACCAGAAACTTCTAGTACTAATTTACTGTACCCGCCAGCAGTACCTTCTGTTACATTGACTACTTCTACTTTCCAACCTTGGGTAGAAAAATATTTAGTGTACATCTTGTATAAATCCCCTGCAAAAATAGCAGCTTCATCTCCGCCTGTTCCTGAACGAATTTCCACAATTACATCTTTCTCATCTTCTGGGTCTTTAGGAATTAATAAGAGTTTTAATTTTTCTTCTAATTCCGTTTTTTGTGGTTCCAATTCCTGCAATTCTTCCTTAGCCATTGCCTTCATATCAGGATCTTTCTCTCCTAACATTTCTTTGGCAGTAGTGATGTTACCTAATACTTCTTTATATTGTTTGGAGACTTGGACAATCTCTTCTATATTTTTGTATTCTTTACTAACTTTTTTATACTCTTCTTGATCGCTTAATACGGATGGATCAGATAAGCGTTCTTCTAAATAATAGAATCGCTCTTCTATAGCACCTAATTTATCTAACATGTTTTTTTAATGATGAATGATGAATGATGAATGATGAATTGTTACGATATGTTGACAATTCTACTTTTTTCATAGATCATCAGTTAACAATAAAATTGTGAATTCAGAATGTGCATTGGTATAGATCAACCAATGTTTAATAGGGTAGGTTGAGTAGCTAACTGAAAAGATGGGTAGTTATAAATTGAAACATTACTTCTGTATTTTTTGCAAAAGTAATAAAAATTGGGAATAGGAGACTGAGAGCGTGAAGAATTTTGAACACGGAGGCACGGAGGGCACAGAGAATTAAATGAAAAGATGGAGAGGTGCAACGTTAAATTTATGCTCCCCATCTCATCATATGTTAATTTGTATACTATTTATTTTCCTAAAAAGGCTTTATTTTTTAAGGAATGATATTTCAAAGCCATTTCAATACATTCCTTAAGTTCATTCTTTGGAATTTTATCATTTAGTTCAAACAAAATTGCTCTGTTTTTCTCATACTTAAATAAATTACCATAAAGAGCTTTGAAGGTTTCAACTAAACTTGTATTGCAATTAAAATACATTGCATATTGAGTAGGTGCTTTTGGCTTCCAATCCATTCGAATAGTACTTCCTTTCTTTACGATATAACTTGGTTCTCCCCATTTAAGTGTTTCTTCAATTTCTTCAATACTTTCAATTTCAGAAGCAGTCTCTAAAATCAAATCTCTTAAATAGGTCATCTTATTCTGAATATATTCAGGATAAGATTCAAATTTTACTTTCGTTTGAGGATTTTGTTTAATGCTAATTCTGCTCATATTTAGAATTAGTTTATTGCAATTAAAAAATCAATTTCAGCATTGTTTGGATTTTGGGCTTTTTCTCCGAATACTTCAAAATCTGCAGTATATGCTCTATCTAATTTCATTTCCCAAATTTCTGACCATTTGTTGACTATCAATCCCTTCATTAAATCTCCTTTTGCAGAGGTTTTGAGATAATTTCCTCCTTTAAAAGATTGTCCAATCATGGTTTTTGGAATTTGGTCTAAGCTGGTAACTTTACACCCAAGTATTGCTGTGTATGGTTGTGTATGGTCACCTTCATAATTTGTATATAAAGAATAAACAGTAGGATCAATTTTGTTGGGAATTTTTTCTAGCATATTGTCTGACATAAATTTTCCCCATAATGCAGCGATGTCTTTTTCTGCTTGTCCATTGTCGTTGGTCGTTCTGATGGAAATTCCAATTAGATTAAAAGGTTCAATGTTTACTTTTTGCATACTATTATT
>CAYOBX010000218.1:0-6498 GCA_964402245.1 uncultured Saprospiraceae bacterium
AAGTAATAGTGCCATCATCTGTTACCTCACTAGACAAGCTGATATTTACATAATCTCCTGCTGGATTAGGAAATACTTTAAATACCAAACCCTCTTCTTCTAAATTATCTACGGAGGTATTTAATTGTTCTGTATCAACCACAGTACCACCTTCTGTGGCAAAGGTACAGGCATTATCTCCTTGAGCAGTCGTCACACAAGCTTCCCCTTGGTAAGTTAATAAATCTAAGAACTCTACATCATCTATAAACCAACCTTGGTAGCTATCAGCTAAAGAATTAGGCAATGGCTCAGGAGAACCATATCTGAAACGTACTAAGACTATTTCTCCTATAAATGAACTTAAGTCAACATAAGAAGCTTCAAATTGCTCATTGTCCCCCCAAAAAGCCTGTTTTCCAGGTGTAGCAAAAGTACTGAAATTAACAGGCCCAGTGTAATCCTCTCTAATAAAGTGCGGTCCCAAATCATTCCATACAATACCACCATCTGTAGAAATTTCTACAACACCACCATCTAAACCGGGTTCTATGTCATGCATATGGAAAAACCGTAGTGCTGGAAAATTACCACGGACTTCCATTTCTTCATCTAAGAGTAAGATGTGTTCACTATCATCATCACTATCAGGAACATTCCAAGCAGATTCTCCTGAGTTAGCAATAGCATCTTGTAGTTCCCAAATATCCGTACCAGACACATCTTCAGAAATCCAAAGTTCAATATCTTCGGCACCATCTTTAAATTGACTGATAGACATTAAGGATGGATCTGTACTAACTGTATAGGTAATTGTTTGAGAAGCGCCACTTGCTAATTCTGGTATAATAAAACCAATTACACTCCCTATTACATCTGGTGTTATAGAACTATTAATTAAGCTAGTACCTTCTGGTAATTCATCCGTAATATCTAGATTAGTTACGGTTTCTGGCCTATCATTAGTGACTACGATTTCTACAGTAAATTCCTCTCCGGCATTAATTATTGGTGTACTAGTCTTTTCAATTTTCACAGTTTGAATACAGGATGGTAAAGGACCAAAGCCTTCTATAACATCATGTCTTGTTCTAGTCGTGCCTTGATCTGCACTAAATCCTAAACCTCTTCTAGCAAATACTTCCCAAATTAAACATTGATTCTCTCCGCCATTATTTGCCATATCCGCTGCTAAGATAGCATCCCTGCCATCTATAAATCCTGGGTTACAAGGTTGTATTTTCATACCATCCATCACTAATTGTATCGCCATATTATTACCACCTGTACCATTATATAAATCTGGATCCCAGCCAAATTTATCAGATAGCGCCCAGTATAAATCCCAAAGTACACTTGTCCAAACTTCTCCAAGTGGGTGTGGTGCACCTGTTCCTAATACATTCTTATAAGTTTGAGCATTAATAGACATATCTGTGGAGTAAGGAAATCTTCGAATACCTCCCCCATCATCATCATTTCTTAATACATAATTACCAATTCCTCTAGAGTCTGTTCCTTGATCTCCTGGTTTTACTGAGGTGACTAAAGTGAAAAAATCACTCCACCCTTCTCCCATTTCTTCATCATTGATTAGGCATCCAACATTAGTACCACCCCCTGTTAATCGAATGGAAATACCATGACCGTATTCATGTGCTATAATGCCATTGTCGAAAGATCCATCTAATTGGTCTGGCCCAACAAAATCACTAGGAGGTATTTGAAAGGTAAGTTGTACGTCTTCTAAATTTTGTCTAATTGTTTGACAATCTCCAGAACTAATTAGAACAACTGGAATTGTAATATCATCTCCTGGATCAGTATTGGGAGCACCTAATTGTCCACCTAGTGTTGTATTTTCGAAATTACAGATAATAGCAGCAATGGCTCCTGCTTGTTGTGCATTTCGAGCCTTCTCTACGAAAAAGCAAGTACCTCTATCAATTAAGGCAATCTTTCCTGCTACCTCTTCTGTGTTTTCTATAGCATTACAGCCAAAAGTTGGTGTAGTACTACCGTCATTTACATTAGCTACTTGTCCTGTAAGGGGGATAGAGTCTGTTATTGCTCCACCCCAACCATTTGTTCTAGAAACTTCTAATCCTCCAGCAATTCCTTCTGGTTGATCTATGTTGAGTACTCGACTCCCACCTCTATTCCAAACAAACATACTCATAGAACCGCTTATACCATCTGGTGGTGATCCAAAAGAAGCATTATCTGCACCAAGTCCATTAATATCATCCAGAGCTTCTGCTGCTACATCATCACTAGATCTGCCTGCGTTACCATAATTATTTTGTTGAAAATTCCCTGCGGCTTCATCAAAGCCATACAAGTAAGAAAAATCATGCATCACATTATTCATATAAAATAACTGTGTTACTGCTGCATCTGTATTTCCTAAAGGCTCTAAATCTTGATCAAAAGGGAAATCAAAATTGAGCATAGCGCCACCATCTGGCTCTGTTCCATCTGATTCATTCATATCATCTGGATCTGCATAAGCGTGTACATTATTTCCTCTAGTAATGGTAAATTCCTCTCCCTCAATCCCGTCTACATCGTGCCAACCAAATGGCGAGGCAGTTGGGTCAGAAGGACTTTCAACAATTGTACGATTTCCTTGTTTCGGGCTTTCTAATGGAATTGAAAAGACATTATAGCTTGAGTTTTCCATATTGGATTGCTGCTGACTAGGCGAGGTCGGAGCTACAATATTTTGCGGGCTTGCTTGTTGCTTTTCCAAGTATCCACATCCATTGTCATGATTATGATCTGGGAAAGAACAATGTCTCGTCCAATTGTTTTTTTCTAAAAATTCTCCCGTCTGCGCATCTATCCGAACATTCCAATAATCGACACTAGTGGTCATTTTTATAGCTAAATCCCAAGCTAATACTAATTGCCCGTCTTTCATTGGTTGATATAACAATTGGACCTTTATAGGATTGGCAGAAATTTTCGTGTTATTGAAAACAACTGCTTTCTCGTCTTTTGTTTTATTAGAAAAAGACGCTGCTGTTTGGATTTTTAAATGTTTAGCAGCAGAAAGAATTGCATCTTCTGGAGAGACAGTTGCTTGAGTAGTATTAACTGCTTTTTCAATATTTGCATGGAATCTATTTCCTACATGAAATACCTCTCCATTCGGTAATAGATTTACATTTAAAACGGCATTGAAAATAGGAATACCCTTATATCGTTGTTTATAATACACATGAGTTACCCCATTGTGTTTAGTCTCATAAGCATTATCAACAACGATATCTTCTATATCTGTTGCCGATAATTTCCAATCCGCTATATGTGTTTTGATGTAGCTTTTGGAGAGATCAATTTGTTGTTGCTGCTTTGCTCTTTCTTGGGCAAAAAGAGATACGCCTATCAGCAGAAAAAATAGGGATAAAAAGTAAAACTTTGACTTCATACTAATATTTGATATTTGGTGAATAGACAATGGTCGATTTCTATTAGGTAGAGATCTAGCATTGCTAGGTCTACATATTGTTGTTTTTTAGACCTAGCATTGTAAGGTCTCTACCTAATAGGTTAAAACATAATGCCAAAAAGAATTGTTGCTAATTTTATTTATTAGCTAGATTCAAAAATAACTACAATATATAGAAGTAATCTTAAATAAAAGCCTTAATAATTAATCCTTATGCGACAAATTAGTTATTAATTTATCGCATAAGGAAAGGATTAGACGGTATTAAGGGTTATTTTTAAATTCACTAGGTTTCATACTATCCATCTAATCTTCTTTATTTTGGAATAATCCTGTATATCTTTGTGCATCTTATTTGCCGAAATACGTATTCTAGAAGAGACCTAGTATACTTGATCATGTCTCGCTTGCTGCGCAAGCTCGACAGAATAGCTTTTTAGAGGCAACGATTTATAAAACTGGTTTTTCAAAACCAGTTTTATAAATCGTTGCCTCCCAAAAAACTATTGCGAGACGCCGAAGGCGGCGAGCATGATAATGTAAATGTTAAACTGTTTTTAGTATAAAATAACAATGTATAGATTTCTAGTAGTATTAATTTGCTTGTCCTCTTTTCAATTAGATGCGCAAGCTCCAAAAAGAATGACTTCTGGTGATATTCACGAAGCGATTCAGAAATTAAATGTTTTAGGATCTGTCCTATATGTGGCAGCACATCCAGATGATGAAAATCAGCGATTGATTTCTTACATGGCCAATCACTTAAAAATGAATACGGCCTACTTGTCGCTTACTAGAGGAGATGGTGGACAAAATTTGATCGGTCCAGAAATTAGAGAAATGTTGGGCGTAATTCGAACGCAAGAATTATTAGCTGCCAGACGAACAGATGGGGGGCATCAATTATTTAGTAGAGCGAATGATTTTGGTTATTCTAAACATCCTGATGAGACCTTAAAAATTTGGAATGAAAAAGAAGTAATGGCAGATGTGATTTGGGCGATTCGGAAATGGCAGCCAGATGTGATTATCAATCGCTTCGATCATCGTACGCCAGGTAAAACACATGGACACCATACGTCTTCTGCTGTTTTATCCCACCAAGCTTTTGATATGGCAGCTGACCCTACCGTTTATCCAGAGCAATTGAAGCATGTTTCTGTTTGGCAACCCAAGCGATTATTTATGAATACCTCTTGGTGGTTTTATGGTAGTCGGGAAAAATTTGCCAAAGCAGATAAAACGAACATGATGAGTGTGGATGTGGGGGTATACTATCCAACCAAAGGAAAATCTAATACAGAGATTGCAGCAGAGGCTCGTAGTATGCATAAATGTCAAGGCTTTGGATCAATTGGTTCTAGAGGAGGTATGCAAGAATATTTAGAATTATTAAAAGGAGATATGCCTAATAGCAAATCAGAAGTGTTTGATGGAATTAATACCAATTGGACGAGAATAGAAGGAGGCAAGGCAATAGGAATAGTGCTGAAAAAAGTCGAAGCAGAATATGATTATAGCAACCCTGCTAAAAGTGTAGCGGGTTTAATGGAAGCCTATAATTTAATGAAAACATTACCTGATGGACATTGGAAACGAGTAAAAATAGCAGAAGTAAAATCTGTGATTCAGGCAGCATTAGGTTTATATGTAGAAGCGGTTGCAGATGATTATTCTTATACACCTGGACAATCTGTAGATTTAGATATAGAATTAACCAACCGCTCTGAAGTTCCTGTGGTATTGGAATATTTTAGTATTCTTCCAGTGGAAAAAGATTCCACTTTATCTTTAACATTGGCGAACAATGAAGTGAATTTGATTACTAAAACAGTCACTCTGCCAGAAGATATGCCCTATACCAATCCTTATTGGTTAAATGAAAAATCAGAGTTAGGAATGTATACGGTTAATGACCAAATGAAGCGGGGAACAGCAGAAACACCAAGAGATTTAAAAGTACATTTTTCGTTTGTGATAGAAGGTGCTACTATTGATTTTTCTACGGATGCAGTTTTTAAAAAAAGAGACCCTGTAGCAGGAGAAGTCTATCGGCCTGTAGAAGTGGTGACGCCTGTTTTTGCCAATATTCAGGAGGATGTATATGTCTTTGCTAACAATGAGCCTAAGACGGTAAATGTATTGGTGAAATCAGGAGAGGCAGATGTGAAAGGAACGGTAACTTTAGCACGACCAAACGGATGGAAAATTGAGCCAACTACTGTAGATATAGACTTGAAATTAAAAGGAGAAGAACAATTAGTTAGTTTCAAACTATATCCCACTGACAAACAAGAAGAGAATGCAATCACTCCGATTGTCACTTTAGCTAATGGAAAAAATTATACAAAGAAAGGGACTTTTATAGAATATGACCATATTCCAACACAGACGATTATTCAACCTTCTGAATCAAAGGTAGTGCGAGTAGATTTGAAAAAGAAAGGAGATAAAGTTGGCTACATCATGGGGGCAGGAGATGCTATTCCTGCATCGCTTGCGCAAGTCGGATATGAGGTGACAGAACTGGTAGATAGCGAAATTATTTCTGGTGATTTATCACAATATGATGCTATTATATTGGGCGTAAGAGCTTATAATACGGTAGAAAGAATGAAATTCTATCAGCCCAAATTACTAAACTATGTAAAGAATGGAGGTACTTTAATCAATCAATACAATACACATAGGAACCTAAAGGTAAAGATGGAAGATATAGCTCCTTATCCTCTCAAAATATCTAGAGATCGGGTAGCTATTGAAGAAGCAGAAGTTCGCTTTTTAGCACCAGATCATCCTGTACTCAATACCCCTAACAAGATTACACAAAAGGATTTTGATGGATGGGTGCAAGAAAGAGGCTTGTATTTTCCGAATGAGTGGGATGAAAAATTTACACCTATTTTATCGTCTAATGATTTAGGAGAAACACCAAAAGATGGTGGTTTGTTAGTTGCACAATACGGTGATGGTTGGTATATCTATTCTGGTTATTCTTGGTTTAGAGAATTGCCTGCTGGAGTGCCTGGTGCGTATCGTTTATTTACGAATTTGATTTCTGTTGG
>CAYOBX010000218.1:6598-9081 GCA_964402245.1 uncultured Saprospiraceae bacterium
CATGATAGATTGGCAAAAATTATTCCGCCGATTTTTTAATACGGAAACAGTAGAACCAGATCCAATGAAGTTTTTGATAGCGGGCTTAGGCAATATGGGTAGACAATATGACCATACTCGCCACAATGTAGGCTTTGAAGTAGTGGATGAACTAGCCAAAGAATTTGAAGTTAGTTTTAAAAATGATAATCTAGGAGACCTAGCATCCTTTAAGCATAAAGGCCGCACTTTTATATTGCTAAAGCCGTCAACTTATATGAATAAGAGTGGAAAGGCCGTGCGGTACTGGATGCAAAAAAAGAAAATTCAATCAGAGAATTTATTAGTAGTGATGGATGATTTAAATCTAACTTTTGGGAAAGTAAAATTAAAAGCGAAAGGTTCTGCAGGTGGACACAATGGCTTGAAAGATATTAATCAGTTGATTGGGAGTGATTATCCAAGACTGAGAATTGGTATTGGGGATGATTTTCGAAAAGGCCAACAAGTAGATTTTGTCTTAGGAAAATGGGATAAAGACGAACGAGAAGAATTACCAGAAATATTAACTAAAGCAAAAGAAGTAGTGAAAGCTTTTGGAACTATTGGTCTTGCGGAGACGATGAATCAATTTAATAATAAATAACATTTGAATGTGTTCCCGTAGCACGGATTTCAATCCGTACAACTATCAAGCGCAGCGAGATAGTTCCATTCATGATATTAGCTAAACTACGCTCCATATCTTCTCGGATTAAAATCCGAGTTAAGTTTACGGATTGAAATCCGTGTTACGAGAGTGCCATCTCTCCAATTCTGCATTAAATAATGTTGTCATAATAGTAGACAATCCAAGAAAACAAATAACGTGAAGATATACACTAAAGGAGGAGACAAAGGAACCACTGCCTTGTTCGGTGGCACTAGATTACCCAAACATCATATTCGTATAGAATCTTATGGTTCTGTAGATGAATTAAATTCTTTTATAGGATTAGTTAGAGATCATGTCAAAGAAGAAAAATTAAGAGCTACTTTGAAGTCTATTCAAGAAACTTTATTTACAGTGGGTTCTCATTTAGCGGCAGATCCTTCTAAAGAAAATTTGTGGCTACCTGAAATTAAGCAAGAAGAAGTGGAATTGCTAGAGCAAGGTATTGATGCGATGGATGCAGAGTTAGAACCGCTCAAAAATTTTATCTTACCAGGAGGACATCCAGTGGTATCGCATTGTCATGTGGTCCGTTGTGTATGTCGAAGGGCAGAACGTAATGTGGTAGCGTTAAGTGAGATAGAGACGGTACCACCGATATTGATCCAATACTTAAATCGTTTATCAGATTACTTTTTTATACTAGCCCGTTTTCTTGGAAAAGAACTAGGGGCTGAGGAAGTGGTTTGGGAGTCTAGGAACTAGCGTAGCTCAAGCTTCCAGCTTGAGTTTTTTTTTCTCAAACTGGAAGCTTGAGCTACATACGATTTGTAAAAAAAACTATCAAAGAACAAGTAAATATTACAAATGACCGAATACACAAACTTATTAGTAGACAATCAAGATGGTATCATTGTCTTGACTATCAATCGACCAAAAGCATTGAATGCTTTGAATGGTCAAACCTTACAAGAACTACATAGCTTTTTCTCAAAAGATGGATTAGCTATTAAAGACTTGAAAGGGGTAATTCTAACAGGTGCAGGAGAAAAATCTTTTGTAGCAGGAGCAGATATTAGTGAATTCATGAATCTTACTCCTGGGCAAGGACAGACTTTTGCGCAGAGAGGACATGATATATTTTTTGCAGTTGAACGTTTTCCTAAACCTGTCATCGCGGCTGTGAATGGATTTGCTTTGGGTGGTGGTTGTGAACTAGCAATGGCCTGCCATATGCGAATTGCAGGGAGCAAAGCTCGATTTGGACAACCAGAAGTGAATCTAGGTATCTTGCCAGGCTATGGTGGTACACAACGTTTAATTCAATTAATAGGTAAAGGAAAGGCGATTGAGTTAATGATGACGGCCGATATGATTCGCGCAGAAGAAGCGAAATCCTTAGGCTTAGTCAATTATGTAGTAGAACCAGGGGAAGAAGTAGAGAAGGCTAAGGAATTAATAGAAAAAATAGCTACTAAAGCACCTGTAGCCATTAGTAAAGTAATAGAAGCAGTAAATGCATATTACGATTATCAGGCAGATGGTTTTGCGGCGGAAGTCAATGGCTTTGATGCTTTGACGGAGACAGCTGATTTTAAAGAAGGTGCTTCTGCATTTTTAGAAAAGAGAGCCGCTGATTTTAAAGGTAAATAAAGGGATGAAAAAACAATCTTCCTAACAGACTCCTAGCAGACATAATTCAACACGGAGCTACTTCGTAGCCACGCGGATGACACGGATTTATGTAGGTCGTGAGTGATTTTGACAATTAATAATAGTCAAAGTTGCTCACAGTATCTCACAGTATCCTAATCATCAGTTAATCCTATCAATTAATTAGGGCGAACGAAAA
>CAYOBX010000219.1:0-8968 GCA_964402245.1 uncultured Saprospiraceae bacterium
AATTTCAAAGAATTCCATTTTTATAAGAAAGCCAAGCATCAACACTGCCTAATTATTGAAAAGTCGTAACTTCGCCACTTTTTGCAATAGACTTGTTCACTTCCGAAAAATTCCACTCCATGATTTCCTACATTAAGGGTCTAATTACTTTCAAAAGTCCAACATATATAGTTGTTGAGACAGGAGGTATCGGTTATCGAATCAATATTAGCTTAAATACGTATACGAGTATTGAAAAAGCGGAACAAGTCAAAATTCTTACCCATTTTCATGTAAAAGAAGATAGTCAAACCTTATATGGTTTTGCGGAAGCGGCTGAAAGAAACCTTTTCCGGTATTTAATATCTGTATCTGGCATTGGGCCTAGTACCGCTCAAACTTTATTGTCTTCTATGACTCCAGAGGAAGCTAGAGCAGCTATTATCGGGGAAAATGTGGCAGCTTTTAAGACCGTTAAAGGAATAGGCCCCAAAACGGCGAAAAGGGTGATTTTAGATTTAAAAGACAAATTGATAAAAGATGGAGGGGATATGCCTGTTGTTATCACTGCTTCAGGCAATACTTTAAGAGAAGAAGCGTTATCTGCTTTGTTGGCTTTACAGGTCAATAAAGTACAAGCACAAAAGGTGCTAACTAAGATATTGAAGGAGCAACCTAATTTAACTAAAGTAGAGGATTTGATACGATTAGCCTTGCGGCAGTTGAATTGAGAAAGAAGCTTACTTTCCTCCCTTAAAAATAGCAGTTATTAATCGGCATACGAGAACCAAAATATAGGGTATCAATTATTTGATGGCCATATTCACACCCCAACTGCTAAGTAACGGCAAAACAACAACTCCGGCATCTGGACGGCATCTTTTGCCCCCATTTTCTCCTAAAAATTCCTTCCGTAGCTCTGCTATACAAAGAATCTTTAGAAAAAACTGGAACCAAAATAAGCTCGCCCAACTTGACGGACTTATTATTTCGTCGTTACTAAACAAGAAATTTCATTGAGTTTATTGTTGTTAAAATGTCAAACGACAAGCAATAATAATCCTTTAATTCGTTTGATATTTGGATATAATTATTAAGCGTATGATTTTCAAATCATGTGACTAATAGAAGCTATCATATCCAACTTTTATTCACATAGACATCTTTAAGACAGATTAGAGACTCTTTTGGAGTACTGAAAAATTAAATGTTCATTTTTAAAATTCCAAACGACTGATTATCAGCACGTTTCGACATTTACATTTAATTTGAATTGATTCCTTTGATCGTTTCTACACTATTTTACCATGAGCAGAACAGCTTTATTAATTTGTACTTGTCTTTGTACCGTACTAGTGGCGTTTGGGATGGATTATCCCAACACAGGATATTCCCTGCCTGATCCATTTGAAGTAGATAATACGGTACAAATAGCTCCAGATACTATTCCTTTAATTGATCGAACTGGAGATTTTATTAATAATCCGAACAATAATCCATTTGATCTTAAAGATCCTGAGGTAATCGAGCAGAAAGTAGAGTATGATGTAGAGTCGGGCTCTTATATCATCACTGAAAAAATAGGAGAAGATTACTATCGGGCACCTACCTATATGTCCTTTCAAGAATATCTAGATTATCAAGCCAAGGAACAGGAACGGAATTACTTTAATAATTTAGCTGGCGTAAGCACCGATGATGATAATATCAGTGGAAAGATAGACCCCATCGCAAAATTGCAATCTGAAATAGAAAATTCCCTTATCGACCGTCTTTTTGGGGGAACAGAGGTGGATATACGACCTCAAGGTAATATTGATTTAACTTTTGGTGTGGATTTCCAGAATGTTGAGAATCCTATCTTGACCAGAAGACAACAGCGTCAAGGCGGTTTCGATTTTGATATGGACATTCAAATGAATGTAGAAGGAAAAATTGGAGAGAAATTAAACTTATCAACCAACTATAATACTGGCGCTACCTTTGATTTTGAAAATCAATTAAACCTAGGATATGCTAGTGATGCTTTTAGTGAGGATGAAATTCTTAAAAATATAGAAGCAGGTAATGTTAGTTTACCTCTGAGAGGACAATTAATTCAAGGTAGTCAAAACCTTTTTGGTTTACGAACAGATCTGAAATTTGGCTATTTGAATCTAAGCTTAATTGCAGCCCAACAAAAATCACAAAGAGAAAATATACAATTAGAAGGAGGTAGTCAAGTTCAAGAATTTGAGGTGTTTGCAGATGAATATGATGAAAATCGACACTTTTTCTTATCCCATTACTTTAGAGATAACTTTGAGGCTTCATTACGGAATTTACCCCAAGTTAATAGTTTAACAACTGTTACTAGAATTCAAGTATGGGTTACGAATGATCGGAATGCAACAGAACAAGTTAGAGAAATTACATCGTTTACCGATTTGGGCGAACCAGAACTTACCTTGTCTGTTCAGCCTCCACCTACTCCAAGAAATCAAGATATTTTCGGAAGAGGCTTACCTGCAAATAATTCCAACTCTTTAGAAGATTTATTAGAGGATGAGTCTGCGCATGTATTGGACAATGTAGTGAATGTGGTTCAAAATGCACCCTATAATTTTACACAAACAGAAGATTTTGAAAAAGTAAGTGCTAGATTATTATCTAGATCTGAGTATGAATTTGATGCCCAATTAGGCTATGTATCCGTCAATGTCAACTTGCAACCAGATCAGGTATTAGCAGTTGCTTATGAGTATATATATAACGGTCGAGTTTTCCAAGTAGGAGAATTCGCAAATGATGTAACAGCTACACAAGCAGATGAAGATGAATGCACAACTGACCCACAAAATGTCTTATTTCTAAAGATGTTAAAGAGTTCTACACCGAGAGTAGATTTACCTTTGTGGGATTTGATGATGAAGAATATATACAACGTTGGTGCGTATCAAGTAGATGAACAAGAGTTTAGAATGGAGGTGTTTTATCAGGCACCAGGTAGAGGCGATTTACGATTCATTCCAGAAACGGAGATTTCTCGTTTTCCATTACTAAGATTACTAAATTTAGATAACTTAAATATCCTTAGAGATCCTCAGCCTGATGGCGTTTTTGATTATGTGCCAGGTATTACCATTAATCCTCGAAATGGTCGGGTGATGTTTCCTGTCTTAGAGCCTTTTGGAAGTAGCTTAGAAAGTTCGATTCGTGAACGAGTACCTAATAGTAATGCTGCGGAGCGAATTATACAAAACGTCTCTTATCAAATTCTATATGATTCTACAGTGACGCTGGCGAGGGAATTTCCAGAATTCAATAAATTTATATTAAAAGGAGAATATAAGTCTGCGGTATCTTCGGAAATATCTTTAGGGGCATTTAATATCCCTAGAGGCTCCGTTAGAGTAAACGCAGGTGGGCAGGTTTTAAAAGAAGGAATTGATTATGAAGTAGATTATAATATTGGTCGAGTTAGAATCTTGAATGATGCGATTTTGAATTCAGGGGTTCCTGTAAATGTATCCTTTGAAGATAATACGCTATTCGGATTTCAAACTAAGACTTTGCTAGGGGTGCGGGCAGACTATGAATTGGGGGAAAACTCAAATATAGGTGCCACCTTTATGCAATTATTTGAGCGACCATTTACGCAAAAGGTAAACTTTGGAGATGATCCAATTAACAATAAGGTATATGGTTTAGATTTTAATTATACAAAAGAAACACCTTGGTTAACCAAAGCCTTAGATGCTTTACCATTCTTTAGTACAAAAGCAGAATCTTCCATTACAGTGAGTGCCGAAGTAGCTGCATTAAGACCGGGACACTCTCGGGCGATTAATCAAGCAGAAGATGAAGGGGCGGTTTATATTGATGACTTTGAAGGGAGTGCTAGTAGTTTAGATTTACGAACACCTACCACTAAATGGGTCATTGCCAGTGTACCACAAGATGATGCTAGAGGCAATAATCCAGACTTTCCAGAATCTGCTTTAGTTGATAATACTTTATCAGGAGTAAATAGAGCGATGTTGAATTGGTACAGAATTGACCAAGCCGCTTATAGAGATAGTCCAGACGAAGATTTAGACTTTCCGTATACTCGTCAGGTTAGACAAACAGAGATCTTTCCTAACCTACAATTACAAGGATTTGACAATAATATCGTTCAGTCCTTAGATCTTCATTATGATCCAGGAAAAAGAGGTCCTTATAATTTTGAGGTGCCAGAAGGTTCCGCTTTTTCAGAAGGATTGGATAATAATGGTAATTTAAGAGAACCAGAATCTAGATGGGGAGGGATTATGCGGGATATGCCTAACACCAACTTTGAAAGAAACAACTACGAATTTATAGAATTTTGGATGTTAAGCCCTTTCATTGAAAATTTCACCAATGAAGGAGATTTGGTATTTCATTTAGGAAATGTATCAGAGGATATTTTAAGAGATTCTAGATATTTCTTTGAAAATGGTATCCCAGTTCCTAATGATCGAAATACGATTGATCCAACGGCAGATACTTGTAACGTTGATCCTTTAGCACAGCAAGTAGATTTGACAAACTGGTCAAAAATACCTCGTCGAAGAAATATTGTTACAGCCTTCGAAAATGATCCTGATCGACGAAGACAGCAGGATTTGGGTTTAGATGGATTTGATGACGAAGGAGAAAGAGAACAATTTAGCGATTTTATTACCTCTATTGAAGAGTCTGATTTATCAGCTCAAGCTAAAGAGGAGATTCTTAATGATCCTTCTAATGATAACTTTATTTTCTATAATGAAGATTCGGTATATGAAGATAATGTAGATGGTATTCGAGAAAGATATAGCCGTTTCAATGGGCAACAAGGTAACTCTGAATCTGCGGGTGACAGTAGAAACTTGCAAGCTAGTTCTAACCAACCTGACTCGGAAGACTTAGATAGAAATAATAGTTTGAATGAAACGGAATCTTTCTATGAATATAGAATTCCATTAAGTTCTGATGGCATGGGAGGGATTGAGATAAATGATTTTGTAACAGACTCTATTGTTGCTAGACCGAATGGCCCAGCAGGACCAGAAACATGGTATCGTTTTAAAATTCCTTTAAATCAACCTACGAATGTAGTAGGAGGGATTTCTGATTTTAGATCTATTCGTTTTATGCGGATGTATATGAGAGGATTTAAAGATCCTGTGACTTTACGTTTTGCTAGATTAGAATTAATCAGAAATCAATGGAGACGATATACTAGAGCATTGAGTACGATTATTGATATTCCAACGAACCCTCCAGTAATTGCGGGATTTGATGTGAACTCAGTTAATATTGAAGAAAATAGTAGCCGATTTCCTTTTCCATATGTATTACCTGCTGGTATCGTCAGAGAAAATTCTTTAGGTCCATTTCCGAATGCCTTACAGAATGAGCAATCCTTGTCGATCTCTGTTTGCGATTTACCAGATGGGGATGCAAGAGCTATTTATAAACGAGTAGATCTGGACATGCGGGTCTATAAACGACTCAGAATGTTTGTTCATGCAGAGGATGAGTTTGGAACGGCTGAGTTTGACCCTGGTGAGGTACAACTTTTTATGAGACTAGGTAGTGATTATGAAGAAAATTATTATGAATATGAGATCCCGCTAACCATGTCTAATCGGGATAATCTACCAGTCAGTATACTAGATAATGAATTTGTAAATGAAGTTTGGCATCCTGATAATACGATTGATTTTCCATTAGATTCCTTACAAAGTATCAAACGGCAAAGAAATCGATTGAACCTTCCTGCCAATGCCGCTTTTGAAGTACCACATCTTAGAGAAGATGAGCTAAGTGGAGAAAATCGAGAAGTAGGTACTATCCGTGTAGTTGGTAATCCTAACTTAGGTTTTGTGGAAGGGATTATGATTGGTATTCGAAATCGTAGAGATAATGGTGCGCCTATTTGTTCAGAGGTTTGGGTCAATGAGCTGCGCCTTTCTGGTTTTAATGAAAGTGGTGGACAGGCTGGTATAGCAAGGGTTGATTTCCAACTAGCAGACTTAGGAAATGCGACGATTGCTGGTAATTTCAGTACAATTGGTTGGGGACAACTAGAGGATAAAGTGAACGACAGAGCAAGAGAAAGATATACCCAATATGATCTGGCTACTAACTTATCATTAGGTAAGTTTTTCCCTGAGAAATGGGGCATTAAACTCCCATTTTATGCCCAGTATTCAGAAACCCGTTTTGCACCAGAGTATGATCCTTATGATTTAGATATATTGTTAAAAGATAAAATTGCAGATGCCCCTGTTGGAAAGAAAGATTCTATTCGAGATCAGGCAGAAGACTTTACGTCTATCAAAACGATTAACTTTAGTAGGGTAAGAAAAGAACGAACCAATACGGAAAAGGCCCCTATGCCTTGGGATATTTCTAATTTTAGTGCCTCCTATAACCATACCGAAACGGTTAAGAAAAATCCTATTATTGAACGAGATGAATCCGACGTTTATAGAGGAGGCTTAGATTATTCTTATTCCACTAAAGCTAAATTTATTAAACCCTTTGATAAATTAGTAAAGAACGATAAATATTTAAAATTTATCAAAGAGATCAATTTTAACCCAATTCCGAATAATTTCACCTTTAATACGGTCTTAGATCGACATCAACAGGCAACGACTTATCGTTTTGTAGAACCTGAATTTAGTACCTTTTTTATTCGAAAGTTTACTTGGGGACGGAACTACGATTTGAAGTGGGATTTGATGAAAAATTTGAAATTGAACTTCAATGCAGCCCAAGAATCAGCTGTAGATGAATTGGACTCAGAAGGGAATACCCCTTTTGGTGAAGCTTTCAATGGAACGAATAAAGAGTATATTAGAGAGAATCTGGCGGATTGGGGCAGAGCTAAAAATTATTACCATAATGTAAATTTAAGTTATACGGTTCCTTTTAAAAATTTCCCATTTTTAGATTGGGTTACTTTAAAAGCGCAGTATAGTGCCACCTATGACTGGAGTCGATCTGCTATTAATGCAGACTCTCTTGGTAATGTAATTCAGAATAGTCAAAATCGACAGTTGAACTTAGATCTAAACTTTGAAAAGCTATATAACTATTCTAATTATTTGAAAAACATCAATGGAAAAAAGAGAAGTAGATCTAGTGGAAGAACCACTCGAACACCAAGAGATGGAAGTAAGCCAGATGCAAAAGACGGTAAAAAGAAGAAAGTAAAAGAACCGTCTGCCGCCGCAAAAGCTTTAATTCGACCTTTGATGATGATTCGGAAAGCAAGGGTCAATTATTCTGAACAATTTGGCTCAGTGTTGCCAGGATTCTTACCACAGGCTGGTTTGTTTGGACAAAGAGATTTTACGGCCCCCGGATGGAATTATGTATTGGGTTTCCGACCCAATGATGATTTTTATGACCGAGCCGCCGCGAATGGATGGATTACAGACAATGTTTTCCAAAATCAACAGGTGATAGAGGATTATCAGCAAAAAATAGATGGGCGATTGACCTTAGAACCTTTTAATGATTTTAGAATAGAAGTAGAAGCTAGTCGGAATTATCAAGAAAACCATACAGAGTTCTTTAAAGATACTTCTATTGTGGATAATGTTTCTCGAATAGATCATGTAGCAGAACGAGACATAGGTTCCATAACCATCTCCTATTTGGCTTTACAAACATTATTCGATGATGATATTGTTGGGCTATTCCGAAAATTTGAAGATAATAGAACTATCTTATCCAACCGATTGGGAACTGGTGTTCATGAATCTGATGGAGACAATTTTACAGAAGGATATGGACGATATCATCAAGATGTTTTGATCCCTTCTTTCTTAGCAGCTTATACTAATGACGATCCGAATTCGATCAATATATTTGAGGATGCCCGTGAGTTTAGGAATCTACTTCCTCGTCCGAATTGGCGAGTAACTTATAATGGCTTGGCAAAAGTTGGTAATTTAGGAGAGATTTTCCAAAATGTAAGTTTGACGCATGGTTATCGTTCGACCATGACGATTAATTCGTTTAATTCAAATTTCAAATTTGTAGACCAAAACCCATTTGGGGAGGAGAATTTAAATACACAGACCAATAATTTTTATTCTAGATTTGAAATACCAACGGTGGTCATTCGAGAAGATTTTAGCCCTTTAATTGGTTTGGATATGCGGCTAAAAAATGGAGCGAATGCCAATTTGGATTTCAAGAAATCTAGAAATTTATCCTTTGATTTAATTACGAATGAATTGAATGAAACCAAGACCACGGAGTATGTTGTTGGTTTTGGATGGAGGTTAAAAGATGTGTATATCGGCTTTTTACAATTTGGTTCTAATAAAAAGAAGAAAAAGAAAGGGGATGAAGAAGAGTCAGTAGATCCAAATGCTCCTTCAAGAACGGGTAATAATAGAAGAGGAGGGGGTAGTTCTGCTCAAGCAAATGACTTAAATTTTAAATTTGATTTCTCCTTCAGAGATGATATTACGATTAAGCATATTTTAGATCAAAATATTACAGAACCCACTAGAGGTTTAAAAAGTATAAGAATTTCCCCATCTATTGATTATGCAATCAATGAGCAATTGACTCTTAGATGGTTTGTTGATTATAATAGAACGGTTCCTGCTACCTCTGCATCCTTTCCTATTACGAATGTGCAAGGTGGTTTGACGGTTCGGTTTACGTTATAATAATTTCGATTGTAGGGGCAAGGATGAGAATTGCCCCCATAACTTTCTGATGCTAAGGAACGGCAAAAAAATCCGTCCTAGATGACGGACTTATTCTTTCGTCGTTCCAAAGGTTCTTTATCTTAAGACTCGGCAACAAGTATGTTTACTATATTTCTTTAGAGGGCGCAATTTTATAATGCTTTTTTTCAAAAAAGCATTATAAAATTGCGCCCTCTAAAACTATTAAAATCTACAGTTTGCCGAGTGCCAGAAAACACCTTTATAAATATCTGATTATCAGTACTATGATTTTAGCTTAA
>CAYOBX010000220.1:0-8962 GCA_964402245.1 uncultured Saprospiraceae bacterium
TTTTAACGTTTTTAGCCTAATTTTTAACGAATACATTTTTATAAGAAAACCCTTATGGCATTTGTCAAAGAACCAAATATAATAGCAATTCATGATATTAAGAGGAGAACAATTAATTAAAAAATACGGAAAACGAACGGTCGTACAAGGAGTCTCCTTAGAAGTGAATCAAGGGGAAATTGTTGGTTTATTAGGACCGAATGGTGCAGGAAAAACGACCACTTTTTATATGGTTGTTGGTTTTATTAAGCCAAATGGAGGACAGGTGTTTTTGGACAATGATGATATTACGGCACTGCCTATGTATAAGCGTGCTCAGCGAGGTATTGGCTATTTACCACAAGAACCTTCTGTTTTTAGAAAATTGAGTGTGGAGGATAATATTAAGGCGGTATTAGAAATGACAAAATTAAGTCCTAAAGAACAGGATGAGCGACTAGAGTTGTTAATAGATGAATTTACTTTACACAAAGTTCGTAAGAGTATGGGGGATACGCTTTCAGGAGGGGAACGTAGACGGACGGAGATTGCAAGGGCATTGGCAACTAACCCTAGTTTCATTTTATTAGATGAACCATTTGCTGGAATTGATCCAATAGCCGTAGAAGATATTCAGTCTATTGTTGCGAAATTAAGAACTAGAAATATAGGTATATTGATTACCGATCATAATGTGCAAGAAACCTTATCTATTACAGATAGAGCCTACTTAATGTTTGAGGGAAATATTTTAAAAGCAGGTACAGCAGAGGAATTAGCCGCAGATGAAATGGTCAGAAAAGTATATCTAGGAATGAACTTTGAGTTGCGGAAAAGGATTGTTCCGTAATTCTTTAATGAGGAATTGAAAATGAGGAGTTGAAAATGATGAATGAGAAATGATGAATGATGAATACTGACATATGACCTAGACACACCCTAGTCAACGTCTAAATTCATCATTTCTCATTCATCATTCATCATTTCTCATTTTAAACACAGCTATTGAGAAAACTAAACACGAACACACCTACCGTGTACTGGAAGGAAATACCTTTAGTGCGCTTACTCCTACCATTTGTTGTTGGGGTTTATCTGACAGAAGTATTCCATTCTTTTCAGCAAGAAATTATATGGCTTTTATTTGGACTGTTTATCGGTTTATTTAGTTTAGGACAGTCCTCTTTAATTTTTAAAAAGCGATGGTTTTCTGGAGTCTATATTGGTTTTTTCTTTCTCCTTTTAGGGTATTCGATTGCTTGGCATCAAGATGAACGAAGTGTCAGTACCTATTTTGATAACTACCTTCAGAAAGAGCATAATATAGTAGGAATAGTCGCAAGCTATCCAAAGAAAAATAAGACCTATACCAAATTCAAATTTGCTATTCAAGGCATACAAGGAGCAGATGGCATGCTACATACTTGTACAGGAAATGTGCAAGTCTCCATAAAAAAATCCACTTCAAATATATCTCCTCAATATGGTGATGAGCTTTTTCTAAATGGAAATATCTATTCGGTAAAAGGCTCTACAAATCCTGCTGTTTTTGATTATCGTCAATATCTACATTTTCAAAATATTCATCATCAATTGATAGTTGATTCTTTAGATTGGAAAATTTTGAAACCTGCACAAGCCCCAATAGTTTTTCAAGTAGCGCATTCT
Source organism: uncultured Saprospiraceae bacterium (assembly GCA_964402245.1). Classification (GTDB taxonomy): domain Bacteria; phylum Bacteroidota; class Bacteroidia; order Chitinophagales; family Saprospiraceae; genus JAFMDF01. Next base: position 1,648 of record CAYOBX010000220.1, read on the forward strand.
TTACAAAAAAAATTAATTACAAGACTAGAAAATTTCATACAAACCTCTGAAAGTTTTGCGATTGCAGCAGCGATGGCTTTAGGGCATAGAGCGGCTATGAATTCAGATATTAAAGAAGCGTATTCAGAAAGTGGAGCTATTCATATACTAGCAGTGTCAGGCTTACATGTCGGAATTTTAAGTGAAGTATTGCTGTTTCTTTTTGGATTTTTTGCTAGTCGAAAGTCTTATTGGAAATGGATGAAGTATATTATTTCTTTAATGCTTATATGGACTTTCGTTTTGCTAGTTGGGGCAACAGATGCTGTAATTCGAGCAGGGATTTTATTTTCCTTCATTAATTTAGGAAGAGTAACTAGAAGGGATATTCATCTATTGAATGCTTTAGCAGCAGCAGCGTTTATTATATTGATCGTTGATCCATATGCCTTATTTCAAGTTGGTTTTCAATTTTCTTTTCTAGCAGTAACAGGAATTGTTGTAGGATTTAAAAGCATCTATAATCTTTGGATACCAAAATTAAAAATAGTTCATTTCTTTTGGCAATTAACGGCAGTTGGTATTAGTGCACAATTATTTGTACTACCCTTATCTGTTTATTACTTTCATCAATTACCGCTCTATGCGGTCTTGTCTGGTTTGTTGGTCGTACCATTTGCTGCTATCATTTTATATACAACAATCACTCTTTTACTCTGTAGTTATATTAGCTTACCACTAGCTAAGGGTATCGGAATAGGGCTGTCTTGGCTGATCGGATTTCAAAATAAATTTATCTTTTTGATACAAAAAATCCCTTATCATAGTATTCAAGGAATTTGGATAGAATGGTATGAAGTCCTTTTGATATACGGTATGGTCATCAGTTTATTATTGCTTATTCGCAACAGAGTAGTTAGTTGGATACCAATAGTTCTGTGCTTTATTAGTTTGTTTTTAGGGGTACGAGCTTGGCAATTATCGAGTAGTTATCAACAGCAGCAATTAGTGATCTATGCACTATATGAGGATACAGTTATAGACTTTATAAATGGCAGAAAATTAGTGAGCTGGCAATCCAATACGATTGATAAGAAGACGATAGATTTTAATGTAAAACCTAATAGATGGGCAATGAATATTCAAGAAGAGCAAATAGTTGCTATAAATGATATTTATGAATCGGAATGGTTATACATTGATAAATCTTATTTGCAATTTGGAGATCGTCGACTGGTGATTGTGGATCATACCTTACCGATATCAGTTGTTCCTCGCATTTCATTAAAGTGCACTTATGCAGTAGTGAGGGATGATCCAAAAATAACTATGAGAGAAATGATCGCTAATTATAATAGTTCTTTAATTATTTTTGATGGAACTAATAGTCGATATAAAATAAACCAATGGAAAAAAGAGTGTGATGCAATAGGAATAGCATACTATGATATAAAGGAGGAAGGCGCATTTATAGATGACTTTACTCGTCAAACATTCTCTTCTGTTAAACCAAGAATCTCTTCTAAATAACGGCGATGATTGGCTAGTCTAGGTATTTTGTTTTGCACACCAAATTTTCCTCTAGATCGCATCCACTCGTGGAAAGTACCTTTGGGTAAGGTAGTGATTTTTAGTGGATTGAGCGCCATGTTTTTATAACGCTTTGCTTCGTAGTCAGAATTTATGTGTTGCAAATTTTTATCTAAACGCTTAGTGAAATCTTCTAGATTTAGAGGATGATGTTCAAACTCAATCAGCCAATGATGCCCCCCTTTTCCTTCTTTTGAAAAATATATGGGTGCAACGGTATACTCTGCCACCATAGATCGAGTCTGCTGACAAGTAATAGCCACAGCTTTATCTGTATTATCTACCATGACCTCTTCTCCAAAAGCATTTACAAACTGCTTAGTGCGACCTGTAATTTTTATTTTATAAGGATAGATAGAAGTAAAACTGACTGTATCTCCAATTTTATATCTCCATAAGCCTGCATTCGTACTGACGACCATCGCATAATTTTTTCCTACTTCTACCTCTTGTAAAGGAATGGCCGTTGGTGTTGTTTTATCCCATTCTTCCATTGGTAAAAATTCGTAATAGACCCCATTATTTAGTAAAAGCAGCATATCTTCATCCTCTGGATTTAGTTTTAAAGAAAAGAAACCTTCTGAAGCGTTATAGATTTCCATATAGGTAAAATCCTCCTTTGGAATAAAGCGTTTGAACTGTTCTTTATAAGGGGCAAAGCCAACCCCTCCATGTGCATAAACACTGAGAGTAGGCCATATTTGACTAATATCATCTTTGCCTGTTATTTCTAATAATTTTCTAAATAAGACAATCGTCCAAGTAGGCACGCCAGCAATCATATTAATGTCCGTAGCGTCTTTAGTCAATTGGGCAGTACGTTCAATTTTTTCTTCCCAATTAGGCATGAGTGCCGTTTTAAAATCAGGGGCAAAAAATGGCCGACCCACCGAAGGCATTCGATGTGCCATGATTGCAGATATATCCCCTATAGTAGTTTTAGGATAAGGTTCAAAAGTCTCTAAACTGCCAACCATTAATAGGTTCTTATCTGCAAAAGTTCTGGCATTGGGATTATGATGATAGAGAATTGTAGTAGTATCCCAGTTACCACGAATATGGTTGGAAAATAAATTTTGATCTGTTAAGGGAACGAATTTACTCTTATCACTCGTTGTACCAGAAGATTTGGCAAACCATTTGACTTTACCTCCCCATAAAACATCTTTTTCTCCATACATCATTCTTTGGATATATGGTTTTAGCTGGTCATAGTCAGATATGGGTACTTGTGAGGCGTAATCTCTTTGGGTTTTAATAGATTTATACCCAAATTTTCGACCCCATTTAGTATGTTTACTTGCATCAATCAATTCCCTAAGTACTTGCTGTTGTACTTTATGAGGTTGTTCCATAAACGTTATAATCCGCGCCATTCTTTGTCGCAGATACCAACGCATTATTTTATTAATTCTTTCTTTCATCTGCAAGTAGGGATGAAATTGGCTGAAATAGGTTGCTATACTACGGACAGGATAAATTACCGAATTTATTTTTGAATTAGACTTCCCAAATCTTGAAGATTTTGTAAGTCTGTCAGAATCGAACTTACAAAGTCTTCGAGACCTTGGGAAGTTTCATTTTCGGTAATTTATCCTGTTTCGAGTATATGTAAATTAAATTCAATCTAAAAGTAGATAATTAATCGTATTTCTAGATAGTGATAGATGGAATTATTATTCAAATTAGAATTAGTGTTTTATAGCTTGGTTTAAAGCCTTGCTTGAACTTTCTAGCGATTCTCTTTATTTTCGCAACTTTTATATACGTTTTGAAGTATTGAAGGTATTCCATAAGTATTCTGTTTTATAAATAGAGAAATAGGGCGGTTAGCTTTGCTACCCGTAGAAATAGTGGATTTGGCGGCTTTGCCGCCAAACCTACTGTTAGATTTTTGAATAGACTCTTAAATTAAATTCATATGAGTAGGCGTAAAGAAATTGTAACGATTTTAAAAGATCCACAAATAGGAGAGACAGTTACTGTTAAAGGTTGGGTTAGAGCATTTCGAAATAACAAATTCGTCGCTTTAAATGATGGTTCTTGTTTTAAGACACTACAAATCGTTATTGATCCAGATGTAGTATCGGCCGATATTATAAGTAAAGTGGGATTTCATGCCTGTATTGCAGCTACTGGTAAGTTATTAGAATCTCAAGGGGCAGGACAAGCGATAGAATTGCAAGCAGATAGTATTGAAATATTAGGGGAAACAGATTTGAGTACTTACCCATTGCAGTCTAAGAAGCAGTCAATGGAGTTTCTTCGGGAAAAGGCGCATTTAAGAATGCGGACAAATACCTTTAGTGCTGTTTTTAGAATTCGACATGCCGTAGCCTTTGCGATTAATAAATATTTTAACGATAAAGGATACTATTATTTACATACACCGATTATCACTGGTTCAGATGCAGAAGGAGCAGGGGAGATGTTTCGGGTAAGTACACTTGATCCTAAAGGAGCACCGATTGCAGAAGATGGTAGTATTGATTGGAAACAAGATTTTTTTGGTAAACAAACAAACTTGACGGTATCGGGGCAACTGCAAGCGGAGATTGGGGCTTTAGCACTTGGGAAGGTATACACCTTTGGACCTACTTTTAGAGCAGAAAATTCTAATACTTCTAGGCACTTAGCCGAATTTTGGATGATTGAACCAGAGGTAGCATTCTTTGATATCTTTGATGATATGGACTTAGCAGAAGATTTTGTTAAGTATTTAATTAATTATTGTTTAGATAATTATCCTGACGATTTAGCCTTTTTAGATAAGCGAATTGCCGATATGGAAAGGAATATGAAAAAAGAGGAGCGTCGACCAATGGGACTAATCGATACATTACGATTTGTGGTAGAAAATGATTTTGAGCGAATTACTTATACGGATGCAATTAATTTATTAAGAAACTCTAAGCCTTATAAAAAAGGTAAATTTGAATACGATGTATCATGGGGGATAGATTTGCAATCGGAGCATGAGCGATGGTTGGTAGAAAAGAAATTTAAAAAGCCCGTTATTGTTAGAGATTATCCAAAGGATATCAAAGCATTTTATATGCGTATGAATGATGATGATAAGACAGTTGCTGCGATGGATGTTTTATTTCCAGGTATCGGAGAAGTAATTGGTGGTTCACAAAGAGAAGAAAGATTGGATAAACTAACGAAGCGTATGGCAGAAATGGATATACCAGAGGAAGAATTATATTGGTATTTAGACTTGCGTAAATTTGGTGGAACCCCTCACTCTGGGTTTGGGCTAGGTTTTGAAAGAATTATTCTTTTTATTACTGGTATGGGTAATATTCGGGATGTTATTCCTTTTCCTCGAACGCCTGGGAATGCGGAGTTTTAATATTAGGGGTCAGGAGTCAGGCCGCTTTGCTGTCAGGCTTATGATGTTCGTTTAGGACAAGAAAGGTTATAAAAAAGAAAGAGCCAATCTGATTTTAGATTGGCTCTTTCTTTTTAGCTCGTCAACGTTGCAAGAGGTCAACGTCATAAAAATCTGACTCCTGACTCCTGACCCCTCTCTTACGCTCTCTCCGCAGTAGCCGTTCGATACATTTTCTGTAACTTCTTTCTTGCGAAGAAAATTCTACTCTTGACAGTCCCTAAAGGCACATCCAAGCGATCTGCAATTTCATCGTATTTATAACCTTGATAGGCCATCCAAAAAGGCACTCGGAATTCATCTCCTAGTCGGTGGACCATTTTCAATAATTCTCCATAAGCAATATTACCTTCCCCATCATTACGGATACTTGCTTCTCCAGAATTTAGGTAGTAGTTATTACTAGTTTGATCGAGAATAACCCCTCTGCGTACTTTCTTTCTATAGTTATTAATAAAAACATTACGCATAATAGTTACGGCCCAAGCTTTAAAGTTGGTATTCTCTTGGTACTTATCTGCATTAGCTATGATCCGCATAGCTGTATCTTGGTAAAGATCTGCAGCATCAGCAGAGTCTCCAGTTAATTTTAAGGCGAAGGCTCTCAAAGTGTTGTTAACGCTTTTTAGATGTTCTTGAATTTTGCTTAACATGGCGTCGAATTTAAAAGCCCTATTACTGTTTTGGGGAAACCAGTTACAGAGCTGTATTTATTAGGAAATCGGGTAATCGTTTATTTGTTATGACAAAAATATTTCCAAAAAATGGTTTTTGCAAATATTTTTTACTTTTTATGTTAAAATTTAACCCAATAACGCTAATTCCTTTAGCCAAATTGTAAAAAATAGCTACAATTTTATTTTTAATGACTCAAATATGATGATTTTCTATCAAAAGTTATTTTTTTTTAAGAAATTGTAGAATATTTTCGACTATTATCAACATTTTTTAGATAAATGGTGTTAATATTTTTTACAAATAGTATATCTCTTTGAAAAATTGAACTTTTTACGGAAGTTTCGTAATCTATCAATAAGATATAAATCCTATTAATTACTCACGATTAGAAAATAACAAGGAAGATGACTTTATCAAGTTTAGCTTCTAATATCCGTCATTTGCGAAAGCAACTGTCTTTAAGTCAGGAAGAGCTGGCTAATAGGCTAGGATTGAATAGAGGGAATATAGCATCGTATGAGAAAGGTACTGCAGAACCCAAGATTTGCAATTTGTTAAATTTAGCGCATTTCTATAAAGTTCCAGTTAATGATCTTATAAGTGTAGACCTTCACTGTCCTGTTGCACTAAAAACAGCAAAGGAGAACTATCAGTATGAGTTAAAAGAAGAGGATAAAGTAAAATTGGCAGAATTTATTAAACAAGCGGAAGAATTACAGACCGTGATTCAAAGTTTAAAGGTTTGCCACCAATATCAGTTAAAAAACGTAAGCGATATGCCTGCTGAATTGCAACCGATCGTTTCTAACTTTAATCAGTTGTGTAGCGCTGGAGGTCATTTGATGCAAGCGCATAATAACTTGCTAGATTTTGTTAAGAGTCGAATGAAGTAGTAAGTTAGTTAGGTAATAAGTAAGAGGTAAAAAGTAAGAGGTAATAAGGTGTGAGACTTATTACCTCTTACTTTTTACTTACTACCTTATTACTTCTTACCTACTTCTCAGCAAGTGCTTTAATTTTATCTTCTAATTCATATTCATCACCAGGTACATAGCCATTATGATGGTATATAATCTTTCCTTCCTGATTAACTAGAAAGGTTTGAGGGATTGTTTGAAAATTAAAAGCTGTTTGTAATTCTGTAGGCTTTCCACTTAACACGGTGTATTCCCATCCTTTAGAAGCGACCAAAGCTGGAATAGTGGCTGCGGCTCTTCTAGTATCAATAGATACTGCTACTAATTCCATATTATAATCATCTTGCCAATCTGAATATACATCAGCTATTGCATCTAATTCTTTTTTGCAAGGTGCACACCAAGTAGCCCAAAAACTAATAACTGTAATTTTACCCGACTGTCCAAACTCTTGCATATTTACAGTTTTTCCTTCTAAAGTCTTTACAGTGACATCTGGCAGTGATTTGTCTTGAGCGTTAACAGTAAAAAGGAAAAGAGAAAAAGAACAAAGTAAAATAGATTTTAAAAGGTTCATGATCTAAGTGTTTTTAATAAGTTTGGACTTTAAAACCATACACTTTTAGAACAGAGAGCAGAGAAGCGAGAATAGAGACACCATCCGTTTAAAAAACTACGATCATTCATTGTTTGTAAACGAATTCTATCTCTATTCTCTGTTCTCGCTTCTCTATTCTACAAGTTGTATGGTTTCAAA
>CAYOBX010000221.1:0-8939 GCA_964402245.1 uncultured Saprospiraceae bacterium
AAGTTTGTAACTTGATTTTTTAGGCAATATTCTTTTTATAAGAAAACCCTTTACTTACTAAATTCTTTCCGCAGATCTAACACCAAGTCCGTTCCAACCAATTTCTTTCATCACAAAATAAGCGACGACCAATGCAGATAAAACAAAATAACTGGCGATCATAATCGTACCTCCTGGAATCATTTGATCTAAGCCAAACCAACTTCCAGTAATAAAAATAATAAGTAGACCAAGAATAGATTTTACAGCTTCCATCCAAATAGCATTGGAATCTCTATCCATTAAAGTAGTATAACTGTAAACCATTAAGAACATAAAACCACCATAGATAAAAACGGCTGGAGTTCCTATTTCCACAATTTTATATAACAAATGAAAAACCATAAATAATAACACTCCAAACTGCGTCCAAGACCAATTAGTTAGGGCTTTCGATGCAGGGGTATTGTACTTGGTAAAGTTCTTTGGATCAGCAGAAGCTACTGGATGTTTTTCCTTTACATCTGCAGGCCGCCATCCTGTAGGCATGAACCAAATTCTGCATTTATCCCACCAACTTTCAGCTCTCCATGCATCCCTTGTCAATAACCATAAATGATTCAAATTAATTCGAATAGGATTCCAAGTTTGTACTTGGCGAGTCACTCCATATACGCAAGGTTCTTCATCCAATTCTTCTTGAAAAGTGCCAAATAAACGATCCCAAATACAAAAAACAGGAGACATGTTTTTATCTAAGTAAATAGGGTTCATGGCATGGTGAACTCGATGTTGAGAGGGGGTTACAATAATATATTCCAACCAACCAAGTTTTCCAATATGAGTCGTATGATACCAAACCTGTATGAATAAATGGAAGGGCGTAACAATCGCAATGATCTTTGGAGGCACACCCAACAAGGCAGCAGGTAAGAAAAAGAATACACTGATATTTACAAATTTAGAAATGGATTGGCGTAAAGCAGTGGCAATATTGAAATCTTCTCCTGAATGATGAATCACATGTCTGTTCCAAAATATATTAACAGAATGAGCTAGACGATGATACCAATAAGTTCCAAAATCTAAAAAAACCAAACTAAGAAAGTAGGTCACCCAAGTCACTTCTCGCTCTACTAAGGCGAAATGGGTAAAGAGATAATCATATCCATATATGACAACTGTTAAGCCTAATACACTTTTAATAGCATTGGTCATACCTGCACTTAGACTAGAAATGACATCCATTGCTCTAAAATTGAAGGTTCCTTTATAATAAGCATATAGCATCTCAATTATAAACAATAGAAATATGCTTGGAATAAGAACTAATAATGCTTTTGCAAAAGCTTCCATATTAAATTAAGTATTTTTTGTAGAAGTATACACCAATTTCTATACAAGATGAAAAATACCTATTTTATACTAAGAATTCAAATATTTTAAAAAAAGAAGGTTTGTGGTTTCTAAAATAAAATGTACACGTTTTGACTAAAGAACATGGAGAAGTTTAACCACTAAGGATTGTGTACGAAATAACCTCGTAATTTAGGCTGCTTCTTTTGCCCTTATTTTCTCTTTGAAATCAGTCATAGTATCAACAATACTCCTTCTTTCAAAGAAAAACTAAGAACAAAATAAGCTACCCTAATTTTACGATCTTATTTCGTACACAATCCTAATTCACTAATTCTTCAGGAGAGTAACTTGGTTTTCACTGAAAATAAATTTCCAAATTTGCCATCGTGTCAATTTTCCTTATCTTTAAGCCAATTAAAAATAACTTCCATATTAGAGGCATTTTGGTCTAATATGTTTAGAATTCAACAACATGAAGCATCTTTTTACGGCATTATTCGTCACACTGGTCTATTTATTACCAGCGCAAGATTTTGTAGCCGAGCAATTCAAAGGCATTAAAGCTCGAAATATAGGGCCTGCTGGAATGAGTGGCCGGATTACGGCCATAGACGTAGACTTGTCTAATCAAGATAGAATTTTTGTGGGCTCCGCTTCTGGAGGAGTATGGTTAAGTGAAAATGGAGGCATTTCTTGGAAACCTATTTTTGATAAACAAACGGTTTTATCCATAGGAGCCATTAAAATTAATCAAAAAAACCCTGCTGAGATTTGGGTAGGAACGGGAGAAGGGAATCCAAGGAACTCCCAGAATAGTGGAGCAGGGGTCTTCAAATCATTGGATGGTGGTAAAACATGGACCTTCAAAGGCTTGAAGGAATCAAGAGTCATTCATAGAATTATTATTGACGAAACCAAACCCGGTACCGTATATATAGGCGCACAAGGCGCACAATGGGGGACTAGCAAGAGTCGAGGGGTATTTAAAACAACCAATGGGGGCAACTCATGGGATAAGGTACTATATGTAAATGAAGGAGTCGGTATTGCAGACTTAGTGGCTGACCCAAACAATCCAAATAAACTCATTGCAGCAATGTGGGAATTTGGTCGAACCCCTGCTTTTTTTAATAGTGGAGGACCAGGTTCTGGTTTATATATTACCTATGATGGAGGGGATAATTGGAAGAAATTAAGCCCAGAAGAAGGTCTGCCTAAAGGAGATTTAGGAAGAATGGGCTTGTCGTTTGCGCCATCCAATCCGAATATAGTCTATGCACTGATTGAAGCGAAAAAGAATGCACTCTATAAATCGTATGATGGAGGGGCTACTTGGAAAGAACATTCAACCCATGAAAATATTGGGAATAGACCTTTTTATTATTACGATCTTTTTGTAGATCCTAAAGATGAAAATCGGGTGTATAGTTTATATACCTATGTATCGAGAAGTAGGGATGGGGGAAAGAGCTTTGATATAATTGCAGATTATGGAAATAATGTTCATCCTGATCACCATGCTTTTTGGATTTCTCCAGATGATCCTTCTTACTTAATAGATGGTAATGATGGTGGTTTAAATATCTCTCATGATGGTGGTGATACTTGGCGTTTCGTTACCAATCTTCCCGTAGGGCAGTTTTATCATGTTGATGTAGATAATGATTTTCCTTATAATGTATATGGAGGAATGCAAGATAATGGCTCCTGGGTAGGGCCAGGTTTTACTTTAAAAAGAGGAGGCATTACCAATGGCGATTGGCAAGAAGTTTATTTTGGAGATGGATTCGACTCTGCACCAAAACCTAATGATAATCGCTATGTATATGCGATGTCGCAAGGGGGCAATTTAGGTTTGGTAGATCGGGAGACAGGAGTTAATCGTTTTATAAAACCAAATAACCCTGATACGACGGACTTACGCTATAATTGGAATGCAGCCTTTGCTTTAAAGCCGAATACAGATTGCAGTTTATACTACGGTAGTCAGTTTGTTCATTATAGTGAAGATTGTGGAGAAAGTTGGTCCATTATTTCTCCAGATTTAACCACCAATGATACGAGTAAACAACATCAAGATATTTCAGGTGGCTTAACGATAGATGCCACCAATGCCGAAAATAATACTTGTATTCTTGCCATTGCGCCTAGTCCAGTTGACGATCAAGTTATATGGGTCGGCACGGATGATGGGAATTTACAAATTACAAAAAATGGAGGGGAAACTTGGGATAATGTCATCAGTAGAATGCCGAGTCTACCTAAAACTGCATGGATTCCTCAAATTGAAGTATCCACCAAAAATGCAGGAGAAGCTTTTGTGGTAGTCAACAACTATCGACAAAATGATTGGTCCGCTTATTTATACCATACCTCCAATTATGGGGCGACTTGGAAACGACTTGTAGACGATACCGACGTAACTAGCTTTGTTACCTCTATTGTACAAGATACCAAAGAACCCAATCTTTTATTTTTAGGAACAGATGCTGGTTTGTACATTTCTTTCAACAAAGGCGGGAAGTGGCACAAATGGACGAATGGGTTTCCATCGGTACAGATTCGGGATATGAAAATTCAACCTACATTTGATGATTTAGTATTAGGAACTTTCGGAAGAGCTTTCTGGGTAATTGATGATATAGGTCCATTGCGAGCGCATGCACAATCTAATTATGGAAATAAAGACTTTGCGCTAGTTTCTGCTACGGACGGCTACTTATCCAACTTTCGTTCCTATCAAGGGATTCGATTTATTGGACAAGCAGAATTTGTAGGAGAGAATAAAGGAACGGGTGTGAATTTGAATCTTTGGGTAAAACCAGATAAGGAAGAGAAAACATCCCCAATTACTAAAGCTCCTAATAAAGTTGCTAAGGCTGTTAAAAAAATAAAAAAGAAGAAATCAAAAATAGCAGAAGTTCCTACTAAAGAAGAAAAGGTAGTAAAGACGGATAAAAAGAAAAAAGAAAAAGTGAAATGTTTTGTAGTAGATGTGAAAGGAGATACTATCAGAACCTTCTCTAGAAAGATTAAAGATAAAGGGCTTGTCCGTATTGGTTGGGATATGCGTACGGATGGGGTTAGAATGCCAAGTAGAAAAGATGCGAAGCCAGACGAAGATTTACCTAGAGGTTTAAATGCTTTACCGGGTAAGTACACCATCATTGCTCAATACGGAGATCATACAGATGAAGCTACAGTGGAGGTGAAACTAGACCCTAGAGTAGAAGATATTACGGCGCAAGATATTCAAGACTTAACCATCGCTTTTGATAAAATAAATGGACAAGTAAAGGAAGCAACGGATACTTTTGATAAATTAAAAAAGGCCAAAAAACGAGTAGCTTTAATTGATAATTTAGCCGAAACTTTAGAAGACTCTGTCAAAGTAGATTTGAAAACTTTAAATAAAGAACATACGGAAAAGTTAGAAGACCTCATATTGCTATATCTAGATAAACCAGATCAAAAAGGTATTCAAAGAAATCCGAAAACATTATCTGCTATGATTCGTGGGGCTAGACGCTACCTTGCCAGCTCTTATGGAAAGCCTACGCCTAATGCACAAGTGGCCATTGATAAAGCAGAGCATGCACTATCCGAGGCACGTACTAAAATTGATGCTTATTTTGCTGAGGAATGGCCTGCTTACCAAAAAGAGGTGGAGGCATTGACGTTTGATTTATTTGATCTAGAATAAGAACATTATTAAACTGTTATAAATTAAAAAAGTTGAAAAATATTACCTGGTTATTAAGTGCTATACTATTACTAATGACAGCGTGCAGCACCACCTCTAAATTAACAAAAGAAGGAAGCCCCATATTCACCGCACCAGTAGGAGTACAAGCCTATTCTTTTAGAAACTATTTTCCTAAAGATATTCCCGGTACTTTAGATAGAATTCAGGCAATGGGTATTAAAGAAATAGAAGGAGACTCTGGAAAAATGCCCCCAGAAATGTATAAAAAAATGTGTGATGAAAGAGGGATTAGTATTCCCTCAACCGGTGCTCAATTTAAAGAATTGGCAGAAGATCCAATGGGTATAGTAACCAAAGCTAAAGCACTAGGTGCAAGCTATGTAATGTGTGCATGGGTGCCTCATGGAGAACTTGGCTCTTTTAGTTTGGAAGATGCGAATAAAGCAATTGAAGTATTTAATGCAGCAGGTAAAGTATTAAAAGAAAATGGTTTGACTTTCTGCTATCATGCACATGGCTATGAATTTAAACCCTATAAAGATGGGACGCTATTAAATCATATTATTGAAAGTACCAATCCTGAATACGTCTCTTTTGAGATGGATACTTATTGGATTCAATTTGGTGGAGGAGACCCTGTTGCATTACTTAGAAAGTATGGCAAGAGGTGGAAGTTACTCCATTTAAAAGATATGAAAAAAGGAATAGAAAAAAACTTAACAGGTAATTCAAACGTAGAAAATAATGTGCCACTTGGGACAGGCCAAATAGATATAGCGGGCATTTTAAAAGAAGGCAAGAACATCGGTATTGCCCACTATTTTATTGAAGATGAAAGCAGTGCGGTTGTGGATCAAGTTCCCAAAAGTATCGCCTATTTAAAAAGCTTGAAATATTAATTTTAAAAAGAAGTCAAACCGTTTTACTGTCAGACCGCCTACGGCTGTCAGAAATCAGACGTGTGACTTTGACAGCGTCACATTGTCAACACATTACGTTGTCAAAATCATAAGTCTGACCCCTGACAGCGCAGCGATCTGACCTCTGACTTCTGATCATACATTATCAATGACTCCAACAACTTTTACCAAAGCCATAGAGCAATTCTTCCTACATCCAGATACCCCAATTCAACTTAATCAATTTGAGGAAGTATTACCCTCTTCTGATATTTCTAGAGAAATCACGATTGATAATTTACAGCCCGTATCTGCAAGATTATTAAATACCCTAAATGCAGCGAATGACCAAATACAATCTGGAACTATTGCATTGGTAGACTTAATGAAACTGAGGGCGCAATTTTATGAAGCAAGAGGACACCTGGTCCAATTAGAAAAAAAAGAATTGCAAGATGTAATTGATCTTAAAAATTCTACCAAATGGCATGAACGGAGTAAATTTGTGCGAATATTTGTAAATAGTGATGTTGGAGATCAGTTAGACCAAGAAGAAGCGGAAGCAAAAGAGGTAAGCTCTACCAAGGTGCAGTTTTTTGAAAAATTAGAAGACTTAGAATCCATGATTAACTATCATATTATCAGCACTGGAGAAAGGAGTTCTCCTGCTTTTAAAGAAATGATAGCGCAATGGAGAACGATTGGTCAAATGGAAAAGGATGCTCGAAAATCTATTGATTTTGTAAATGCAGCGTATAACAGTCTACCCTCAGGCAATATGTGTATGAATTGTGGAAGAAGTACTTCTTGTAATACCAATAGGAGTGAACGTTACATGGCTTCTGCTAGTTCCCAATTAAAAAATCAATTAAATACACTCACTCCTTGGTACGATCGATTGACTGTTCAAGTAGAGGATACTATAGATAGAGCTAGAGCAGCTGTAAGGATACCAAAGTAGAATTAGGAATGGTTCATAAATCTGATTGATTATGGAATTGCCCAAAGTGCCAAAGTACACCAGCGGGATCATGTAAAAAACATTCTCGTCCCCAATTATCGTTCTTAATTGGGGAAAGTTTGACCCCTTTATATTTTTGAGGAAGTGCTTTTTGTGCTAGCGTTGCATAGCATTGTTCAACATCATCAACTTCTAAAAATACCATCGAATTATCTATCCATTTTTTTACATAATAATCTTGGAGATAAAAACTTAAATTATCACTTACTGTGAAGAGACTCATCTTTGGAGAAATCACTGATTCAATAAAATCTAAGTCTCTATAAAAAGCTTTAGAAATTTCATAGTTTTTTGCCCCTATAAATGTTCTAATATTTTTTATTTGATAGTTCATTTGTATTGAAAGAATTTGAAACCATACACTTTTTAGAACAGAGAGCAGAGCAGCGAGAATAGAGACACAATTCGTTTAAAAAACTACGATCATTCATTGTTTGTAAACGAAATCTATCTCTATTCTCTGTTCTCACTTCTCTATTCTACAAGTTGTATGGTTTAAAATTGATAGAATAGGGATTATTGTAAAATTATCGCATTGACAGAAATGCTAGTTTTTCAGAAACTATCAGTTCCAATCTTTCGGAATAAATACTTTGTAACATAAATTTTAAGAGGTAAACGTTTGTTTTTCAAAAGATTAAATTACGGGGTAGCGGGAAGCTGCCCCGTAATAGTGTTATCAAAAACAAAGTGATTTAAATAACATCCATCATCAACAGCAAATTATTTATGTTTACATCATTCCTTCTCTAATAACTCTTTAGCAAAACGGCGATACATTTTAGAAATTCCATCTTTTTTAGTAGATGCCACTACCTTTTCCAACAATGCGGCTGTTTGTTGCTGATCTCCCTTAGCGTGAGCGATGGCGGCTTGGTAATAATTGGAAAATAACTGACTCATCTTTGGTACTTTACCATTCGCTTTATCTATAACAGATTGAAATCGCTCTTTATCTGGTTGATGAAAACTATAATAACAAGCCACTTCTGCCAATAACTCAATATGAAAAACGGGAGGGTATAGGGTATAGTTTTCTTCTAATTGACTAATATATTTTTTTGCGTTTTCTTGATTTCCTTCATCGAGCGCTTTATGATAAAACCTTTGAGAAAAGCCAATATCATAAATATCTTCTAATTCTTCTTTTTCATAAGGGGTCATGAATGCCATTGGATAGTCTTTTGGCAAAGTACCTTTCTGGTCGAGTGCAAACAAATGCATAAAGTCACCATACTGCTTTCCTTTTTCATCATTCCTTAGTGTCATCACTATCTGCATGCCATCTGTTAGCATACCTCCTGCCTTTGCAGGAATAGCAGTCATCAAAAAGATGAATGCAGACATACCTCCTAATAATTTAAGGAAAAATGGAGCAGCAATGGAAGCAAGTAAAATAGATCCAATTGCTAATAACAAACTAGCTAATGGTCCACCACTAATAGTGACCAATCTTCTCATTTTGAAGCCTTCTACTTTGGTAGGTAGACTAAGAGCCAAGCCTAAAGCAGGTATATCTTTTAAGAATTGGAAGTTATACTGTCCATCTTCTTTCTGTATTTTAAAAGGACCAACCGATAAAAAACTAAATTCATTACCCATCAGTAGACCACCGGCTAAATGCCCCAACTCATGTATTAAAATCACTAAAAAAAAGGCCAGTACACCTAATAAGATAGCGACTAGTAAATTAGGAGCGCTTGCTATAAATTCCTTTAAGTCCGTCATAAAATATTCTGCCCCAAAATATCCAATGACGACCCCGACAACTCCACCAATTACTACAGGAATTAATTTCTGAATGGTATTCTTTTCTTTTGGCATATCTTTGTTTTGTTCAAAAGGTAAGTAATCTTTAGAAATTATCAAAAACTATTCAAAAAGTTTAGGATTATAAACTACTAATTATCCTTTTCCTTCTGACTGGGTTGACCAAAATTAGCCAAATATTTACTGTAAAAATTGCTATTAGAAA
>CAYOBX010000222.1:0-8916 GCA_964402245.1 uncultured Saprospiraceae bacterium
CCATATCACCAGCCGCACCAGCTGCATCTTTAGCCATATCGGCAGCACCTCCTGCCATATCACCAGCCGCACCAGCTGCATCTTTAGCCATATCGGCAGCACCTCCTGCCATATCACCAGCCGCACCAGCTGCATCTTTAGCCATATCGGCAGCACCTCCTGCAACATCTTTAGCCATATCAGCTGCACCACCAGCAACATCACCTACAGCACCAGCAGTATCTTTAGCCATGTCAGCCGCACCTCCAAAGAATTTCGGAGCGAAGAAGTAGCCTAATGCAGCTAATGCTAAAAGAGGTAAAATCCACTTTCCTAAACTAGATTTGCTAGTTTCAACTGTGTTAGACATAGTTTCTTTAGCAGCAGAGGTAGTTGCTTTTGCAGTAGAAGCAGCAGTCTCTCTTACATTAGAAACAGTTTTGTTAGCAGTAGAAGTTACTTTATCAGCAGCTCTAGTTACTTTATCGCCAGCATTCTTAGCAAAACCTAAGTTTAATAAACTACCCATACCTGCTGGAAGGGCATTTGCAATAGAAGTAGAATCGTTACGTAAATACTTGCCTAAACCAACAGCATCCAATGCTTTATCTTTAATGATACCACCTAAGTAGCTCATTACCAATGGACCAACTAAGCCCATTAAACCTGAAGAGGAACTTCTTTTTAATCCAGCCACAGAAGATACAAGGTCTAAAATACCTCCAACTTTACCGCCGAATAAACTACTCATTAAGCTTCCAGAAAGATCTTTAGGATCATTCTGTGCAAGGTTTCCACCTCCAATTAAGCTACCTAAGTTATCTAAAAGACTAGGATTTTTAGTAGCGCCACCTTTGATCATGTCATAGATGCCACCAAAACCACTTGTGTCATTAGATTTTTGAACCAAACCACCAAGTATTGTTGGTAATAAACCATCGATACCTTTTGTGATTGCAGAATTACTTTCTCCGAAACTACCAGCAGCTTTAGAGATAAGTTCAGGAGTGATAAACCCCTTTAGTGAGTCAACAATATTAGCCATCTTTATTTAATTGATTTAAAGATTAGATTATAGAAATAGGTTGATCTTGTGTTCTTGAGGGAAGTGTAGCAAATTGTGTTTTGTAATCGAGGGCAGTTATTAATAAAAATATTAATAGCTATTTCTTTTAGGTGTACTAGGTATGTCTCTAAGGTGTTTTTCTTTTCGCGCCGCAATATACTGTGTTAATTGTGATTTTAAAGTTTTTAAACACATTTTAACTAAAAATGCGAATCTATTTACACCATAAAGACGTAAATATTAAGTTGATGGTCACTATTTTCTCTTTTAAATCACTTTTTTGCATAATAAGTTAAAATTCACTTTTTATTTATAGAATTTATAAATCTAAGGGTAAACCGTTAGAATCTGTGGTTAAAACATCACTCATATAATCAAAGAATGGACGCATACTCTGAAAGGTTTGTACCGTTTCTTTAAAGAACGTATCCTGCTTTACTTCTTTATCTGTGAAAAAACGACTTACTACAAATTGCTTTTTTCTTAATAAATCTATAGCTGGATGTTCCTTGTTATAACCTCTTGGAACAGTCTTGACCTCTTCTCCTTGTAGGCTACCAAAAGTGGTTTGAAAGGTAGACTGATTAATGATGTTTCTTAAGGAGGTATCATCGGCTGCTATTTCTTCTCTAATTCTTTTTAAATCAGCAGCATTTGGTCGCCAAAATCCTCCTGCCACCATACTGTTATTAGGCTCGATGTGAAAGTAATATCCTCCTCTTCTCTGCGCAGTTGCTCTTCTTAAATATCCTCCAAAATTATTTTTATAAGGTTGTTTATTTTTTGAGAAACGAACATCTCTATAAATTCGATATAGTTTAGCTTTCTCAATTAAATCTTGTTTCTCCATTTCAACTTGTAGGGCTGCTACAAAACGCTTCATGGATGTTTGGTGTACTTCATACCTCGATTTATTGGTATTAAACCACTCTCTGTTATTATTTTTCTTTAAATCTTTTAAAAATTTAAATAAGGATGGGGAAATAGTCATATTCTTTTATTTTTGCTTGCAGTCTTCTTATGAGAACGGAGAGTAGAGGTAGTCCTGCGCCGTAGAGAAAATGGCTGTCGCCGCCTTGTAGAATTGAACACAGAGACACGGAGTGCACGGAGTAATAAGACTCTGTGTACTCTGTGTCTCTGTGTTCATCATTATTCGTCAATATATGAAAAGAAGGACCTTACACTTCTAGTACTCTCGAACTCCTCCATTCAGCTCCTTTTGCAACTTTTCTAACTGATCCCATTTATTAGCGGCTGCTAGTTCTGCTTGTTCAGGCCAAGTAGTAGGATCATGTATTTTATATTCCTCTCCGCCTGTAGCTAAGATTCTTTTTAATTCTCCTATACCAGAAACTGATAGTTGCTTCCAGGTAGTGACACCTTTTTTAGTTAATAGGATTTCAATTTTAGGCCCAATTCCTTCGATCTTTTTAAGATCATCAGGTGCTACTTTTAGGGTGTTTTTCGTTTTTAAAACTTGAGTTGTTCTAGATTGGGTGCTACTTTTTTGAGTAGGGATTGAAAGATGCTTTTCTAAATCTTTCAATCTTTTTTCATAGGCTATTTTTTCTGATGCCCACGCTCGTTGTGCTTCCTTCAAGGTAGTAATCTCAGTCTCTAATTGAGTATTCGTCTTATTCAATTGATTCTTATTACTGAGGACTTTAGAAGAGGTATTTTCTAAATGTTCGTATTTATCTCTTAGTAATTGAAATTGAGATTTTAATGCTAAGTATTCTCGATTAAAGCTATCATACTTCTTTTGAATATTGCTATAAGCTACATTTAAATTTTTATTATTAGCTTCTAAAGTTAAATTGGAAGACTTTAATTCTAAGTAGGATTTTAGTTTATCTTGAGACTTTAGTAACTCACTACCTTGTTGCTGTATCTTAAGTTTTAATTGATTGACTTCTAGCTGATTACTAGTCTTTGACTGTTTTTTAGCATTAATTTGTGGTCGCAAAGTTTTCAATTCTTCTATTGAGCTAGCCAATTTTTCATCCACCTGCTTCTTAGTTACAGTCAATTCCATATTCTTTTCCTTCAGCTTCACGTTTTCAACTCTTAAGCCTTGCAATAGACGTTCTATCTGACTAAGAGAACCTTTCTTTTCAGAATGATTTTTCTCTAAGTTTATAATGCTTTCTTGCAGTTCTTTATTCGATCCTACGATCTGTTGATATTGCTCTGATAAGACTTCATATCGACCTTTTAATTGATCATTAACAGAAGTTAAACTAGATAAATCTTTGTTCACTTTTGTCAATTGATTTTGTAATTGGTATTTGGTTTTTGTCAATTCTTTATGCTGTACTTCAATGGTGTGATATTGGAGTTGAAGTTGTTTAAGCGCACCCTCTTTTTCTTGATATTGTGCCTCTAAATCTTCTAGCTTTAATTCTAAATGTTGGTGATGCACACTCAAAGATTCATTAGATTCTTTTAAGGCTATAGCATTAGTAGATTCTCCTGTCAAATTCGCTTTAGCAGAGATAAGGGACAATTCCAAGTTATTTATCTTTTTAGTTACTTTTTGATTTTCTGCTTCTAAGCTAAGATACTTATTATTAAGGGTGGTATGGGTATTTCGAAGTTGATTATAGTCTAATTTTAAAGCGTTATAGCTGGAAGTTAGTTTTTCTTTTTCCTCGACCACATTTTGATAGTGCCCTTGTATTTCTTCAATTGCTTGGTCATTATTAACTTGAGCTAATTTTTCAGTAGATGCTGTATTCTTAGCAACAGAATTTTGTAGGGAAAGAATGGCTTGTTCTTTACTATCTAATAAGGCTTCTAATCTTTTTATTTCCTTTAAGGAATCTGCTGAAACTGGCGCTGTAGTATTATAGGGTTGATCTTCTAAATTGTCTAACTCCAATTCTAACTGATCTATTTTAGCTAATGCTTCATTGTATTGTTTTTCAGTTGATTCTAAGTTTTTTTCTAGAGATTCATAACTGTCAAGCATCGTCTGTCGCTCTTCATTCGCTTGTTCAAATTGCTTGGTAGTTGCTTGGTACTTAGCTTGAATAGATTCGTGATACCCTTTCAGACTATTATGTTTTTTTGCTAGCTCCTCTAAGTTTTTAGTAAGTGACTTTTTTTCAGTGCTTAGATGCTCTTGCTTGTTTTTGAGGGTTTCTATTTCTGGTTTTAGTTTTTCTAACTGCTTAAGCTTTCTGGCTTGAGACTCTAATTGGTCTTTATATTTTCTGCCATAGCCAAACCAATAAAATGCAGAAGCCAAAAGAAAAACAGATAACCATAATAACCAGTATTCTAAACTAGCCATCCAAAAAGAACCTGTTGCCATTGATAATAAATTCATATCCTTATATTTCCTTAGCTGTTAGCTGTTAGCTTCATGCCTTGATTGAGGCTAATAGCTAATAGCTAACAGCTTATAATCTACTTAATAAAAATTTCTATACGCGTATTCTTTCTTCTACCTTCTTCTGTTTTGTTATCCGCAATAGGCGCATCTTCTCCTTGAGAAGTTGTTTCTATTTGCTGTCGATTAACGCCTCTTGCTAATAATTGATCGCGTATCTTTTTTGCTCGTCTTAATCCAACTTTAAAATTGAGTTCTTTATCACCATTAGAATTGGTATGGCCTCTAATTAATACTTTTTTATTCTCAATCGATAACCTATTCGCTAAGTCATCCAAGAATGCTGATTGAGTAGTAGTGATTTCCTCTTCATTATAAGGGAAATATTTTAAAAAATAATCCGTATTGGAGAGGTCGTCGGGAATTTCAATTTCTTCTGTTGAGGGGGTAGGCTCTTCTTCTGAAGCATAATCTATTGCTTCTTCTTCGATGGGATCTATTTCCGCTACTTCTTCTTCTACAGCAATTTCAGAAGGCTTGCTAGGATTTTTATTAGAATCTACTATCCATTTGAACTCAATACCATGGATTAGACTATCACTAGGTACTGCATCATCTGAATATGCAATGGAGATAAGTCTAATGCGATCTTCTTCGATATTGTCAATTAGTAATTTTTTGATAGAAGCTGCTCTAGCAAATCCTATATCTTTTGTTTCTACATTTGATTCTGAAAGAAAATACCGACCCGTAATTTCCAAAATACTGTTATCTGACTGGGTTTTAAGAATTGCTTCTTTTAAGTCTGGAAAGCCACTATCTAAGGGCACTAGAAAGGAGGACCAACGAAAAAGTAAGGGTTTTGAAGCAGGCTGATTAGGTATAGTTGTTGCACTAGAGGAGACATCTTCCCTCCATGCATTTTTAATGTGCCAGGTGTAATACCACCATCCAACAAAACTCCATATTATTAGTAAGATTCGAAAAAGAGTTCTCATAGTATTTTGTGTAGTATAATTTCTGTACTCTTTAACTTTATGCAAAAATAAATCCGCTTTATCTGATTGTCATAAAAACTATATACAGTGGTATATCAAAATATTTTTATGTCATCAAATAATCCACAAAAACAGAAATTTTTTCCCAATAAACATTGATTTGTAGCAAGCAATTTTTAAATTGGGGTATATATACACCACAAAGGTACAAACTGGACTTATAATTCGGGCATATATCCCTCCATTTTGTGACAGTTTGAGGAGAATTCGGTCTATTTAGTAGATTTTAAAAATATATATGCTTTCAAGAGCACTAAATATTAACAAATTAGCTGATTCATACTCCCCTTTATTTTAAAAGATTATGGATACGATTTTATTAAAATACCTCTTTTGGGGAGGCTTGTTGATTGTAGGCTATACATTCATTGGATATGGAATTATAATTTTCCTACTAAATAAATGGAGTCGATTTTGGAAAAAAGATATTGACCAAAATTATGATGCAGATTATCAACCCGATGTTACTTTTGTAATTCCCGCCTATAATGAGGAACGTTGGATAGAAGATAAAATAAAAAATTCCTTCGAATTAGATTATCCTGCTGATAAGATCAATTTTTTAGTCGTTTCAGATGGTTCGGATGATGGTACGATGGCATTGGTGGATAATTATCCTAGACCAACAGGCATTCAATTACGACATTTTTACAAACCAGAACGACAAGGAAAGATTGCTGCTGTAGAACGTATCATGCCTTCTATCAATACGCCTATTTCCATATTTACAGATGCTAACACGATGCTTAATAAGGCAGCTGTAAAAAATATGGTCAAGCACTTCGCAAATTCAAAAGTAGGCGTTGTATCTGGTGAAAAAAGAATTAGTAGTTCTGAGAAAGGAGCTGCTGCGGAAGTAGGGGAGGGCATCTATTGGAAATATGAATCCTTTCTAAAAAATATGGATTATCAATATTATTCTGTCATTGGTGCTGCGGGAGAATTATTTGCGATTAGAACAGAACTATATGAACCTATTCCTAGAGATAGTGTTATTGAAGATTTCTATATGACCATGACGATAGCGTCCAAAGGGTATCGAATTGCCTATTCTCCTGATGCATATGCAATGGAAACGGGCTCCTCTTCTGTAAAGGAAGAACTAAAAAGAAAAATACGAATCGCTGCAGGTGGTTTCCAGTCTGTGTTTCGATTAGCACGGTTAATGAATCCTTTTAAGTATGGTAAGCTGTCTTTCCAGTTTTTATCTAGGAGAGTTTTTCGTTGGGTAATAGTCCCAATTGCATTGCCGACTATTTTGATTGCCAATATTTTATTAGCACTTTCAGGGAGTGTTTTCTTTCAAGGATTTTTATTGTTGCAAGTTCTATTTTATTGTTTTGCATTTATAGGATATTTGTTAGAAAAAAGAAAACTCCGCTTTAAATTGTTATTTGTACCTTATTACTTTTGTGTAATGCATTATGCAGTATACAGAGGTTTTGCTCGCTTTATAAAAGGCAGCCAGTCAGTCTTATGGGAGCGAGCTAAGCGGGCGTAGGTTGGAGAAATGATGAATTCTTTGACGTTGACCTTTTTTAATGATGATGAATGAGAAATTTACATGACGTTGACTGGGATGTGTTTACGCCTTACTATATTTGGTATTCACTATTTATCATTAGGCTACCCGCCTAACGTTGTAAATCTTTAAAAATCAGACAATTACGAAATAGCTGTTTTCAACGATATAGAACAATAATCTCTGCATCTTTGCGTCTCTGCGTTCAATTAAAGACGGGTAGCCTATCATTAAATAAAATAACCCCTAATCACTTTCGATGAAGTTGTTAAAAAATAATACTTCTTTCAGTATTCCGTCTAAAACTCCCTCCAACTCCCTCTTTACGAAGAGGGAGAGACGTCTTCGGTTGAAATTTCGCATTGTAGCTGTATTCAAAACGAAATTTTTAAACAGAGATGTCCCCTTCCCTTTGAAGGGAGGGTCGGGGAGGGTTTATTACGACATGTTGAATAAGTATAATATCTTCTTCCTTTTTGTAATATGCTTATTAACGGCCTGTCAAAGTATCACAAAAGAAGATTTGTATGGAGAATGGCGAGCAGTTGATTTGACAGAAGAAGGGACTCCGCTAGATGTGAACCTGTCTGAAATTTCTTTAAGGTTTGATGAACAGGAATATCAATTTAATAGTACCCTTAATTATCGAGAAGCAGGTTCCTATTATATGCAGGCAAGCTTATTAGTTACTAAAGATACGCTCCAAACGAATGGGGTTGAAAAGGGAATTGAAATTTCAAAACTCTACCAAGATTCCCTCTTCTTGAGAATGAATGAGGATGGGAAGGAGCGACGATTGGTGTTGGTGAGAAGATAATTTAATTAAAATGTAAATTAAAATTAAAATTAAAACACATGACGTAGCATGACGGTTACGTCATGTGTTTTAATTTTAATTTACATTTTAATTTTAATTAAAATGTAAATTAGTTTCAAATATATTCTCCTGGATTTCGAGCAATCATTAAATTATAATAAGTAATAAACCTCGCCATCTTCACTTTAGGTAATACCAGAAAATTTCCCTTCTTATTAAAAGGAACATACTGCTTAGTATAGGATGGATTTAAGCGTTGTAATAGATCTAAAGGAATATCTAAAGCTCTGGAGATATTAGATAAATTCAATTCTTTGTAGACTTTGGTAACTTTTGTGAATTGTAGAAAGTAGTCTCCACCTTTTGGCGATAGATCATGCAATTTGTGATAGTTCATAACGTATACCGCAGCCGCTATTTTATGGATATAATACTGCGTTTGCTTGGGTAAAAACATTCTAAGTTCCCAAAAATCATCAGAGTAACTATATCTCATTGCTTTTAATACCTTTCCTCCACCACAATTATAGGCAGCAATAGCTAGTGTCCAACTACCTAATTTTTCTTTAAGATGTACTAAATATTTTAAGGCAGCTTGTGTGGCCTTGTGCACATCTTTTCGCTCATCTATTTCATTATTTACTTGTAAACCATAGTGTCTAGCAGTAGCAGGCATTAATTGCCAAAGTCCAACAGCTCCAGCGTCCGAAAGTGCTTTTGGATTAAGCGCAGATTCAATAACGGTCATATATTTTAACTCATTCGGGAGTCCTTGTTCCGTTAAATACTTTTCTATGATTGGGAAATACTGTTGGGCTCTAGTTAAAATTCTACCAGTTCTTGGTCTTGCTCGTACTGTATAGCTTTCAATATAATGCTGTACTAAGCCATCATATCTTAAATCAATAACGCCAGCTTTGGAAAGTAATCGTTTTTTTACGGTAATAGCTTCTTCTGTAGGAGTAGATAAGGAAGGGGCAGGATGTTTGGCTATAAGAGGCTGGCATAGAATAGATAGCACCCCTATAAACATAACTGGGTTTAGTAATCGGTTCATGGAAAATTGTTGTTGCATCGTTTAAAGTATTGTTTCTAAAATGTAGAAAGTAGTCACAATGTAATGATGGATGCAAGTAT
>CAYOBX010000223.1:0-8891 GCA_964402245.1 uncultured Saprospiraceae bacterium
TTAAAAAGTATAGAATTATTTATATGCTTTCTTCCGATAAAGAAGTTAATATTCTTGCTGTTAGACATTCGTCAAAACCACTTGGAGACATTCCTTCTACTTAAGATTCAAATCATACTTTTCAACTAACCAATTCTTCATATACGCTTTCTCCTCCTTCCCAACATTCGTAGCTAAATCAAATATCTTATCCGCTTGTTGTCCAATTGGTTGCTGATAAGCACCTAAGGCTTTGAATTTATTTTTTTGATAGTCTTGATCTTTTTTCATGGCACTAATACCTTTGTGAAATTCAGCGACTATTTCATCTGGTGTTTCTTTAGGAGTTAATAATAATTTCATACCACCAAATCCAGCAGACATAAAGGCAAACCAAGTATCCCAATCAATCCCTGACCGCTGATAGCCTAACTCTCCATAAAGTTCTCCAAAATGAGGAATATTAACTCTCACCGTATCGCCATCAAAGACCCCTACTGGAGAATTTGCAAAACTTATATCTTTAATTAATTGTCCATTTTCATCTAAGGCACCAAAACTAAATAGAGGGATGGCTTCTCCGTTTTCAACTAGCGGAACAGAATTTTTTAAATAGGCAGAAGAGGTTTGATAATCAATTTTGACTTCCCCTCTTTCAAATGCTAAACGACCTGCTCCCCTTCCTCTAAATCCAAAAACAGCATCCACATTTAATTTTAATAAATCAAAAGAATACATGGTGACTAAATCCAAAGAAGTGGGCCCTTGACTACCATATTTTAGAGGATATTGGTTGTCGACTAATTCTTTTACAATTGCAGCACTTTTGGCCAATTGTTCTTCGACAGAAGAAACTTTTAAATTGCGTAATTTTTCGGAAACGATACTAGGGGATACATAAGCTACCCCTCCTGTAGGATAGGCCATGATGGGTTTATATTTTTGATAATCATAGCGTACTCTGGGATCATCTAAGAGATAGGGCATTTGCGTCGTACCCGAAGTACCTAAAATCATTAAGCCATTAGGTTTGACACGTTCTGCAAAAAGATTTGCTCCTTTAATAGATCCACCTCCAGGAATATTGTTGACGACTATTGCAGGATTACCAGGAATGTGTTTTTGAAAAAAAGGAGCATTGAATCTAGCCCAAGTATCCCCCCCACCTCCTTCTTTAAAAGGAATGACCCATTCAATGGTTTTACCTGAAAAATAGTTGTCAGTTGAGGTATTAATATTGGCAATTTCTTCGGCAGTAGTATCTTTTTTAAATAAAGAAATAGCCATTGCAGGCAGGAAAAAAAGTGCGGAAAGCGTTAAAATTTGTTTTAGTTGATTACTCATTTTTTTTAGGTAAAAAGTAAAAAGTAATAGGTAAGAAGTAATAGGTAATAGGTAAGAAGTTAGAGCTGCAAACTTATTACCTATTACTTATTACTTATTACTTACTCCCTGCGGCACCATATCCAGCAATGCGTCCGAATACGGCTCCAGAAGTTAAGCCTGATCCACCGGGATAGCCATGATAGAATACACCTCCAACCAGTTCCCCGCATGCGTATAAGCCTTTGATAGGATTATTATTTTCTTTTAGAACGGCACCTGTTTTTTCGTCAATTTTTAATCCACCATAAGTAAAGGTAATACCGCATGTAACGGGGTATGCTTTGAAGGGTGGCGTATCCAAAGTATTTGCCCAATTCGTTTTATCTATTGCTAATCCAGTGGTTCGTTTACCATCTAATATCGTTGGATCAAAGGCAGTCGTTTTGTCAACTGCTTTATTGTATTGCATTAAAGTGCTTAATGCTTTTTTTTGATTGACTCCTTCTAATTTTTTTACCAATGCAGGTATGGTATCTGCCTCTACAAAGTGGGCATCCCAAAATCGGTATTCTGAATATAATAAGTCCTCTACTTTTTTATCAAAAATCTGCCAAGCAAAGCCACCTGGTTGTTCAATGGTTGCTCGTCCAAATTGCGCATAGGTATAATTCCTAAAATTGATACCTTCATCTAAAAAACGTTCTCCTTTGGCATTGAGCATAACCCCTAAAAAATAACAAATCTTTCGATAATGCTTTCGCTCAATATAAGGAATTTTTAAATTCCCATAATTAGGCATTTTCAAATCCATTGGTACGGCGTGGCAGCCACCATAGATACCATGTTTGGCAGCTCCTAAAGCAGTGGCCATTTTGATACCAATGCCCATATTATGTCGGGTACCTCTAATCTTCGCTTGTTCCCATGCTTCTCCTATATATTCTTTACGCATTTCTGGATTCGCTTCAAAGCCACCGCAGCCTAGTACAACAGATTTTGCATAAAAATCTTTCTCTCCTTTTTTAGTTGTACACTTTACGCCTATCACCTTATCCTTTTTTGTAAGAAGAGAAATAGCAGCAGTCTCATACAATATTTTACCCCCTAATTTTTTAAACTCTTTTAATTCAGCGTCTACCAATCCAACTCCTTCTCCTTCTGCTTCTAAGGTCAGACCACCCCAAAAAATAAATCGACCATCTTTTTCAAAAGCTTGTCGAGAATAGATTGGGTCAAATTTAATATTATGGGAAGATAACCATTTCATCGTATCATAACTCTCATTAATTAACGTTTGCTGATGAATACTCAATGCTTGTCCTTCATTGAATCCATATAAGTCCTCTTGAAATTTTCCTTTGGTATAAGTACCAAATTCTGTCAAGTTTATTTTTTTGTCATTTGGTTTTTTTAGTAAGGGTAAAATATCTTCCTCTGAATTGTATACAAAACGCATTGCTCCTGCTGTATATCTACTATTTCCACCCATCTCCGCTTCATTGGCTTTTTCAATCATTACTACTTTTGCGCCTTTTTCTAATGCGGCTATTGCTGCACATAAGGCAGCATTGCCACTACCTACTACTAATACATCTGCTTGCATGGAGATTCGATTATCTATGAATTTAAAAAGGAAGAGCATTTCACAACGCTCTTCCTTCACTCACTAGATTTATAAAACGTTAAAGGTGATTTTTTTAATGATGAATGAGAAATGATGAATACGTCATGCTGTCAACGTCAAGTAATTCATCATTCATCATTTCTCATTTCTCATTCTTTTTCGTCTTTATTTAAAATTATAAGTTACAGCTAAATTTAAAAATCTTCCTATTGTACCGAATTGGTTGACCCTTCTAGAATAAATTACCTCACTTCTTACCTGTCTTGCCAATAGCATATCAGGATAAGTATCGAATACATTATTGATACCAAAAGCAATCGTAAAATCTTTAGCTACCTTAGCAGATAGGTTTATATCTACCACTGTTTTTGCGCCTAAAACTTGACGATTTCCATCAGCATCTCTTTGTCTAGCTTCTGTTACCTCTCCGAAATTAGTAGCTCTTAATAAGATACCGAAGATACCTGAGTTATAATCAACCGTTCCAATAATTTTACGCTTTGGAGAACCATCTAACAAGTAAGATAAATCATTGCCACTTAAAGACTCATTTGCTAAAGCAGCAGGTAAATTTACTCTTTCTTGCGTTGTTTCATTAAAGTTAGCCGCTAAGGAAAGTCCTAAACTTCCTTGGCCTTCAAGGAACATTTTGTAATTAGCAACGATGTCCAAGCCTTGTGTTTGCGTATCAAAAGCATTGGTGAAAATGGTAATTCCATCAAAGCCAGCGCCCTCAAATTCAGAGAATTGACTTGGGTCAATACCACCTAAAGCAAAAATTCTATCGTCGATATTAATTTGGTAAGCATCAACCGTTAAGGAGAAATTACTACTAAACTGAGCAGTTGCACCTACTGCAATATCGAAAGAAGTCTCTGGATTTAAGTTGGTAATGCCAAACGCACTTTGTACAAGCACATCTCTAATAGGTAAGATAGGGCTTACCACAGACTCACCAGCATTATCAAACTCAATTTGAGAGAAATTACTATATTGATATTGAGCTAATGCAGGCGCTCTAAAAGAACGATTAATAGATCCTCTTATATTGAATTGGTCTGTGATCTTAAACCGAGAAGCTACTTTATAAGAAAAATCACTTCCAAAATCAGAATAATCTTCAAACCTTACAGCACCTGCTATTAAGAAAGCATCCGTGATATCTGTTTCAACTTCTGCATAAATTCCTAAGTTATTTCTTCTAAATTCTCCATCAGTCCTAGCCGTAAATCCTTCTCTACCTGAAGAACCAATATCTCTTGATTCTCTAAACTCCCCAGCGAAATAAGATTCAATTTCTCCTTCTGATTGTTGGAAAGATTCATATCGCTGTTCTGCACCAAAGGCAACAGAAGTATTACCAAAAGTTTTGGCAATATCTAGATTTACCAAAGTCTGCGTCACATTTAAAGACCCTGTAAAAAAGGAGGTAGGAGATAATGCTCCTAAACTTGGGTTAACTGTATTTCTAGCAAATAAATCTACATTATTGCTACTATTGCCTAAGCTGAAATCTAATTTCCAATCATTGCCCAAATCACCTTTAATACCAGCAGTTACCTGAACATCTCTTAATTCAGAAGGTACTTCTGGGTTATACCCATCTGGAAAAATTTCTAAAACTCTTCTATTCGTTCTAGCAGGGCTACGAGAAAATACCCCACCAATAACTTCTTTTTGAGTGATGCCACCGAATGTATAAAAATCCCAATTATCATTGATAGCTGTTCCAGCATTAATAAAAATACCCATGTTGGTACTTTCCGCTGTTCCTAATACTGCTCTATCTAAATCTATCCCTCTAATTCTTTGTAAATCTTCGTCAGAAGAAGCACCTGCTGCTTGCCAAACTTCCTCTGGATACCAACCTGTACTATGCGCATAAGTACCTGACCTATCCGTTGGCTCTTGGTGGCTAAACGAAATAGTCGTATTGACAAAACCATCGTCTCCCCAAGGCAAACCGAAGTTAGCAGAAGCATTAAAAGTTTGACCATCTCGAACATTTCCGCCATAGATACTTTCTCCTTCTGGCCCTGCATTTGTGAATTCATCGTATTCTGGATTGGTATTTGTTCCGCCTGTATATAATCGAATCGTACCACCAGAACGAGCATCATTTAATTGTAAATTAACAACTCCTGCAATCGCATCAGAACCGTACTGTGCAGCAGCACCATCTCTTAATATTTCTACTCTTTTTACGGCTGCAGAAGGAACAGAGTTAATATCATTCGCAATTTGCCCTCTACCAACACCAGAGTTATTAGAGAAAAAAGCTACTTTATGTCTTCTTTTTCCATTAACTAATAAAAGTGTTTGGTCAGGTGATAAACCTCTTAAAGATGCAGGATCTACTAATGGGGCTAAATCGTTAATCCCAAACTTAGGTGCACTAAAAGAAGGCGCAGAAAAGTGTAAAGATTGTCCAATATCTGGTTGTGCAGTAGACTGTAATGCTTCTGCACCAATTACATCAATCGGAACCGGTCTATCAACATTGGTTCTTGGTTTACCACGAGAACCTAAGACGGTTACACTTTCTAAGTCAACTCCTTCTAATAATGTTACATTAATAACAGAACGTCCAGAAACTTCTACTTCTTGATCGCTATATCCTGTATAGCTGAATACTAATGTTGCATCTCCGGGGGCATCTAAAGAGTAATTTCCATCAAAATCAGTCGAAGTACCAGTACTGGTTCCTTTTATAACGATGTTAACGCCTATCAATCCTTCTCCGCTTTCATCCGTTACTTTTCCAGCCACATTTAAAAAATCAAAGGCAGTACCTTTTTCTTCTTCTTTTGTCAAAACAATATGACTATTGTCATATACTTTGTAGGACACATTGATTGGTTCAAAAATTTGATTTAGTACAGACTCTAATGAAGCATTAGTAGCAATAGCTGTAACCCGTTGATCTGTTTTAATTTTTTGGGAATTATACGTAAAGTATACAGAAGCTGATTTCTCTAAAGAAGAAATCGCTTTTTTTAACTTGACGTTTTCCAGTTTTACAGATACTTTTTGATTTAAAATCTGACCATTAGCATCTTTTGCGCTTACTGACGCAAAAGTGATAGCCAATAGTAATAATTGAAATGCTGTAAATCTCATAACCTGATTGATAAAATGTAGAGGCTTTCGCTTTTTTTGCATAACTTTAATTTTTTAAATTTAAAGATACTTTCCATGAATACATAAAGGGTTGATATACTACTGTAATAGTATAGTCAAGCTGTATTCTAAAAAGTGTTTTTATGATCTAATTATTAAGTCGGTGATGTTAGCGCATCACCGATTCTTTTTTATGAGTAAATGAATAGATGTTTTAATTTCTCTATCTATTCCTATACTAATTGATTCCTACCCACAATCGCCGCCATATAAATAAATGACCGCATCTTTTTCTTTATAAGTCATCCCCATTGCTTGACAGATAATATCTAGCTTCGCAAACAAAGAAACATCCTCTAATGTAGTGGTAATCAAGCACTTGTTTAAGGTTGATTCATCATACACTAGCTCTAATTCATACGCTTCTCCTAAGGTTTTTAGCACTTCAGAGATAGGTTCATCATTGAACCTGAATTTTGGCAATTGTTTGACGGGTTTAATCGGCAAAGGCAATTTAACTACTGCCCGCTGCATATCTGCCTTCACTTTATTAAAAACGACTCTTTGATTCGGTGTAACTTCTAGTTTCTTATTCGGGATAGGTATCAAAATTTGTTCATCTGTACGAATGACAAACTTTTCTTTTTCTTTAATGATCTTTTTAGGTAAGGAACTTACATTCGCATAAACGGCTACTCTTCCTGTTTTTACAGCTACTTCTACATCTTTTTCCCCCTCAAATGCTTTGATTGTAAAACTGGTTCCAAGTACTTTAGTGATCGTTTCATTGGCATATACTACAAAAGGTTGCGTGGTATCCCTTGCAATATCAAAGAATGCTTCACCCTTAAGAACTACTTCTCGTTGTTTTTTTAAAAATAAGTTGGGATATTTTAAGCTACTGAAAGGCTCAAGAATAACTTTACTACCATCAGATAAAAATAGGGTAGTAGCTACTGCTGTTGTATTTTTAAGTTCTTGCCAGACTAGCGAAGGTGTTTCATTGACAACTTCTTTAGACGTATTGTTGGATTCAAAAAATTGATACCCCAAGAAAGTGAGGAAAACCACACTAGCAATCGAGGCTGCATAGGACCACCAATTTATTTTTCTAACCTTTATTTTAGGAAAATGCTGTTTTAAGGGAGCTTTGGTTTGTTGTTGAATGACCTGCCAATTCCTATTAAAATCTCCTTTAGGAGCACTTATTTTTTCTACTTGATTCAATTGCAGGACCAATGCTTTTGCTTCTTCTACTAAAGGGATCTGTTCTGGAAAATCTGCAAGATAAGCAGCCCAGAAAGTAATATTCTCTTCGTTTGGATGTAGCACCCATTCAATAAAGACATCACTTATGACAAAATCTTCTATATTTTCTAATCCGTTGGGCTTCATCTATTTGTTGATCTGTTTTAGAATCTCATCAATGAAATTCTACGTAAATATGGCAGAATTTCAGATCAAGTAGATAATTCATAAGAAGTTAGAGGTCAGACCGTCCCGAGTACTCGGGACGGTCAGAGGGTAGACTTATAATGTTGACTACGCCATGTGGTCTACATCATAAGTCTGACCTCTGACAGAAAATAAAGTTTCGGTCTGACCTCTGACTTCTTAAGAAAGTACCTTTCTCAATTTCTAAATTTAATAGGTGATAATCTGTTCTATTTTTCTTATGAAATTTAGATGCTTTTCCTTTAGGATACGTGAAAATTCGGTTTATACTCTATCGGACCTATTTATTTTCAAAGAATTTTCGTTCTTTGACAAATCCCACGGTCAAGGATGAGCAAACAAAATTGGTGAATCGCAAAGCGGATGGGTAAGCAGAAGCAAAAACGATCAAAGAGGTAACCGCCAATTTTAATTACCTGATTTATAGAGAGGAATAATAGATGTTTTTTATCTATTTGAACGCAATTGAGTTTGTTTTTTCAAAGCTTTAATACCCTTGTATAAAAGATTGGATACAGATTGGTAGTTAATATTTAAAACCTCTGCTATTTCTTCTGTTCTAAGACTTTGGAAGTACTTTAAATTAATCACTTCCTTTTGGCGAGTGGGTAGCTTTTCAATGCTTAGATATAATTTTTGTAGATTTTCGGCGGCGAGTTCCTCTTCAATTAAATAGTTTTCAAAAGATTCTACCATTGCTTGGTTGGGTTGCTCCCCATTATGTTCTGCCATTCTATTGTCTAAAATTCTTAGAATTCTATTCCGTAGGCATTTTAAAAGGTAAGCTTTTACATTATCCACTTTTGGCAATTGATCTCTTTTCTGCCAAAGATTAATAAACACATCCTGAATAGCATCGTTAATAATCTCCGTATTAGTCGTTATTTTTATGCCGTAAGCATTAAGGGAATGGGCATTGTTCTGGTAGATTTTCTCAAATGCCTCAATATCTCCCAGGAGCATTTGCTCCCAAAGAAGGTGTGTTGGTGAGTTAGCATTAGGGGTGTTTTTCATCTGTCTTTTAACTAGTGAGTAGTCAAATTTAGGAAAACTTTTAAAAAAAACAACTTCTACATAAAAAAATGATATAAATATTTTTCTTTGTTACTTAGTAACGGCAAAAAAATAACTCCCCCATTTGGACGGCTTCTTTTGCCCTTATTTTCCTTGAAAAAATACTTCCGTAGCTCTGCTATGCAAGGATTTTTTAAAGAAAACTAAGAACAAAATAATCTCGTCGAAATGCGGCATTTATTCTTTCGCCGTTACTTAATGGACACTTTAGCTATAAACTAACTATATTATAAAGGCTTGTAAGGAACTGATAACTTAGTGCTAAAGGGTTTTCTTATAAAAAGAATATTGCCTAAAAAATCAAGTTACAAAC
>CAYOBX010000224.1:0-8829 GCA_964402245.1 uncultured Saprospiraceae bacterium
AGGAGTCAGGAGTCAGGTTGACCGTTAATGGTTGATCGGACAGACTTGCAAAGTTTTGCAACTTGGTAAGTCTTTGTTTATCAATTAAAAAAACTTCCCAAATCTGAGTCCTCTCCGAAAAGTCGATTCGAGCGAAAGCTGCAAGTTTTTCAAAAACTGGCAGATTTATAACTCTATCATAATCCAATTTCTATAACTCTATATTTACAACAAATAATTTGAGTTTACAGCAAAAAAGACTTTTTGGAGTAGACTCAAATCTCGAAGATTTTGTAAGTTATCCCGTTAACGGCCAGCCTGAGGAGTCAAGGGGCAGAGCGCTGCGTGGTCAACGTCATAAATCTGACCCCTGACCCCTGATCCCTGATATTAAATATCTTTCCACCGCACGAAGGCTTCCATAGCTTCATATTCTGCTAGGCCCAATTTATTATAGGTTGTTGCTGTTTCTTTATTTCTATCTTCTGCACGTTGCCAAAACTCTCGACCATCAGAGCCAGGGAAAGGGGCACTATCTTTTTGAGATTGGTGCATAAAGATTGCTTTCCTTTTTTTCATTAGCTCCTCAGGGCTTAAAGGAACAGTCATTTCTATTTCGTGTATATCCCATTCGTGCCAAGCTCCTCTATAGAGCCAAAGCCAACAATCTTTGCGCCACTGCTCTGTTTTTAATTGACGGAAAGATTCAAAGATGGCATCTAGGCAGACTCGATGTGTACCGTGCGGATCTGCTAAGTCTCCAGCTGCATAGACTTGATGCGGTTTAATATCTTTCAATAATTCTGTGATAATAGAGATGTCTTCCTTGCCTAATGCTTTTTTTCGAACCCTGCCTGTTTCATAAAAAGGCATATCTAGAAAGTGAATTTGTTTATCTGATAATCCACAAAAGCGAGCACCTGCTCTAGCTTCCCCTCTTCGGATCAGGCCTTTAATTTTTCGGACAATTTCTATATCTGTTTGTCCTTGTTGTTTATTATTTAAAAACTTTTTAGCTTTTTTGAATTCTTTATTCATGGCTTCTCCTGTAAGTTCGTAGCTCCCTCCAAATTCTTCAATAAACTCCATAAATCGCATGGCATCATAATCATGCACTGCAATGTTCCCAGAGGTTTGATAGGCCACATGCACTTCATGTCCTTGATCTACTAATCGTAAAAAAGTACCTCCCATAGAAATAACATCATCATCTGGATGTGGACTAAAAATAATAACTCTTTTCTTATCTGGCTTCGCTCTTTCTGGACGATGGGTATCATCTGCATTGGGCTTTCCACCAGGCCAACCTGTTATAGTATGTTGTAAACGATTGAAAATTTTAATGTTTAATTGATAAGCAGAAGTATGCTCTACAATTAAATCACTTAAGCCATATTCATTATAATCCGCATCTGTTAATTTAAGGATCGGCTTCCCTGTTTTTTTAGACAACCAAACGACTGCTTTACATTCCAAATCTGCACTCCAATTGCACATACCTACTAACCAAGGCGTTTCTGTGCGGGTCAAATTACTAGCAGCCTCTGTGTCTAGTATTATTTTTATATTAGGATGTTTTTGTAAGAACGTTGCAGGGAGGGTTTCACTGATAGGGCCTTCGACAGCTTTTTTGATAATAGGCGCTTTGTGTTGTCCCCAGGCCATTAAATACACTTGCTTGGCTTTCATGATACTAGCAATACCCATTGTGATCGCCCAAAAAGGAACATTGGCTTGTAAGCCAAAATCTTTGGTGGCATCTCTACGAGTCAAACCATCCAGTTTTATCAATCTAGTAATAGAATTTTCCCAAGCGCCCGGTTCGTTAAAACCAACATGTCCAGTTCTTCCGATGCCTAATAATTGTATATCCAAGCCCCCATAAGAGTCTATCTTTTTTTCGTAGGCTGCACAATACTCATCAATATGATCCATATCTACCGTACCATCTGGAATATTGATATTTTCCGGCTTGATGTCTACATGGTCGAATAGATATTCTCGCATAAAATGGACATAACTCTGTTCCATTGTTGGCTGCATCGGAAAATATTCGTCCAGATTAAAAGTGATGACATTTTGAAAACTTAGATCTTCTTCTTTGTGCATGCGCACCAATTCATTATACACCTTGATAGGGGAAGAGCCAGTAGCTAATCCTAATACAATATGCTCTCCTTCTTGTTGTTTTTGACGAATCGCCAATGCAATAGAACGGGCAACGTGAATAGATGCTTCCGTAGCATCTTTCCAGATTCGAGTAGACATTTTTTCAAAAGACTTGTACTCGTATTTTAGAACTTTCATGAATAAATATAAATTGGTTACTGTTAGAGCTTCTTATAAAATCCAATATATAAAAAAATAGCATTGTAAAATATTTTACAATGCTTTCTTTTTTGTGATAAAAGTTTTTCTAAAGTTTTAATTTACTCAAAAACAGATTAAATTTGATGTCCTTTCTTTTTTCATTGAAAAAAGAACAATGTTTAAATTAAGAAAATTTTATTACAGAGAATTGCTATTTGTATAAAAAACTACATTCGTTCTGGCATTTCAATACCTAATAAATCCATGCCAGTATTCAAAGTATTAGCCACAGCAGCACTTAATTGCAATCTAAACGCTTGAGCAGCATCACTCTCTGCATCAATAACAGATAAACCGCTATTATAAAATTTGCTATACAAACGAGCTAAATCATAACAATAGGCTGCTACCAAAGACGGGTCATAATTTTTAGCAGCTTCCGTAATCGTATCTGGAAATTGAAATAAATGAATAATCACCGCTTTTTCTGGTGGATGTAAAGTAGTATAATCTTTTGCTAATGCCATATTTACATCCTTGGCTTTTCTAGCAATACCGCTACATCGAACAAAGGCATACTGTATATAAGGACCCGTATCTCCCAAAAAGTCTACAGATTCTTTAGGATTAAAAACCATTCGCTTTCTTGGATTGACTTTTAAAATAAAGTATTTCAATGCCCCTAATCCAATTTTTCTAAATAAATCCTCCTGTTGTTCTTCCGAGAAATCAGCTAGTTCCCCTCTTTCTAAAGCACCTTTTTTAGCTTCAGCTATAACTTCTGCTACTAGATCATCTGCATCGACAACGGTTCCTTCCCTGGATTTCATTTTTCCAGTAGGCAAATCTACCATTCCATAGGCTAGGTGATATAAGCCTTCTGCATAAGGTTCTTCCAGTCTTTTTAAAATTTCAAAGACCCCTTGAAAGTGACTAATTTGCTCATCTCCTACTACGTATACGACTTTTTCAGCTCCATAATCATCATATCGCATTTGTGCCGTTCCTAAATCTTGAGATGTATAAGTAGACGTTCCATCACTTTTAATGATCGTTTTCTTAGCTAAGCCTATGCTTTCTAAATCTGTCCAAACTCGTTTATCATCTTGGTGCAATACCCCTGATGTTAAACCTTTCTGTATCAATTCTTTACCTAATAAATAAGTATCTGATTCAAAATATAATTTATCAAAAGATACGCCAAGTTTATTATAGGTATCATCAAAACCACCTAACACCCAACCGTTCATTTTTTTCCATAAGGCTCGAATTTCTGGATCTTCTGCCTCCCACTTGACCAACATGGCTTTTGCTCCTTTTCCTAATACACTGTATTCATTAAAATAATCATTCTGATAATCTTTATAGAAAGCCTCTTCGCTTTGCCCTTCCTTTTTCTTACTAGCATATAAGGCTTCTGCTTCCTTAGAAAATTGCCATTCTTTATACTCTGCTTTAAATTCTTTTGCAAACCGTACGTAGTATTTTCCAACAAAATGATCTCCTTTCACACCTGTACTTTCTGGTGTTTCTCCATTGCCAAATTCTTGCCAAGCCAACATACTTCGACAAATAGCAATTCCTCGATCATTAACGATCTGTACTTTAATGACCTCATAGCCCGCCGCATCATATATTTTAGAACAAGACCAACCTAATAAGATATTTCTGATATGCCCTAAATGTAAGGGCTTATTGGTATTGGGAGAAGAAAACTCCACCATGATCTTTCTGCCATTGGAAGCATGTTTACCGTACCCTTCCTGCGTCACTATATCATTTAAAAAACCTGTCCAGTAAGTATCCGCTACTGATAAATTTAAGAATCCTTTGATGACATTAAAGCCAGTGACATCAGGCACATTCGCTACCATATACTGCCCTAATTCTTCTCCTATTTGATCTGGCTTTTTCTTAGCCATACGGGTGTACGGGAATACAACGACCGTATAGTCTCCTTCAAACTCTTTTCTTGTTACGCTTAGGTTGACGCTACTTATATCCACTTCTGCGCCATATAAGTTGGTAATCCCTGCGGTAACACCTGCTTTTAATTGATCTATGATATTCATGTACTTAATTATTCTTTGAAGGACTTTCTCATAAAAAAAATATAGCCTGCAAAATCAAGTTACAAACTTGAAAAATATCCATTTGAAATTATAAACTTCAAATATCGACATTGTGCTAAACTTTGAATAACTTTTAGGGGTAGCAATTTTGTTAGAGTTTTTTATAAAAAAAACTCTAACAAAATTGCTACCCTGTAAAAGAATATCTTAAACATACTTGTTGCCGAGTCTCCAAACAAAGCATCTTTAATCTTTTCTCTTATGAATTAATATTATTTTTAACAACATTACAGTCCTTTTAATTCCAAATGCTGAAAAAAGCGCAAATTTAGTAAATTTTAGACTGGTGTATTAGGCTTATCACAAAATACAACCTGACCTCTGACTCCTAGCTAATTACGAAAATTTCATTAATTGCAAACGAAATACATCTCTGCTCTCTATTTTCTACTCTCGCCTCTAATTTTAAAATCCATTCCCATTATCACCAGATTTCAAATCTGTATTTTTAATTTTACTATTTCGCTTACTTTTCGCTTTGAAATCTAATTTACCAAAACGGTAACTGAAACTAAGACCAAAAGAACGGAAAGGCAGACGATATACACTATTTAGAGAAAAATTATCTCCATTTAATTCGGTAGTAAAACTTTTGAATTTAGTAAAAGGCTCAACCATTCGGATACCGATGGATCCTCGCTTCTCCCATATTTCTTTTTTGAAGCCAATGCTGTACATGGAAAAGCTTGGAATATTTCCCTGAATAGTTTGTCGATTGGATCGGAAAAAAGTAAACCCTTCTACTTTGAAACCTTTCCCAAAATCATAAGTGCCACTGAAATTACCATTATATTCAGATGCTTGCCGACTGACCATTTCCCCATTTGCAATGCCATCTACATTATAGGTGTTAAAGTTGAAACTACCTCTTATAGTTAACTTTTTCTTGATCGTGGCGGAAGAAAAAATATTAAAACCAACAGCTCTATTTTCTCCAATATTTTGAAAAGATGTAATAGAAGTACCCGTTTGATCTACGGTTAAAAAGCTTTCAATAATATTATTAGTTTGTTTATAATAAATCGAAGAACTCACTACGATTCCTTTAATAAAAGTATTATAAGATAAGTCAATTTGATCGACTGTTTCAGGATCTAATAATGGATTACCTACTTGTGTATTTCGACGATCACTTGCATTCGTATAAGGATTGATATAAAATAAACTTGGTCGTTGAATGCGCTGCGTATAGCTTAATTTAACTGTCTGGAAATTTTTGAATTTTCTAGAGATAATAATACTTGGCAAGAGATTATTATAGCTATTTTCAAAAGGATTGCCATCTACTTCAAAGTCGCCACTAATATCCGTTTGCTCATATCTAGCACCAGCCACTAAGCCCCATTTTTCTCCTAAGGTAAAATTAAAAGAAGCATAGCCTGCTAGTACATCTTGATCGTAATTAAATACATCGGAACGGAACGGCGTTGCTGTTAAGCCACTAATAATGGTGTAGGAATAATCACTATTGATTCTTCTGATAACAGATTTTCCTCCTACCTCTAGTTTCACCGCTTTACTAAAAGGATGGACATAATCTATTTGATAGGTATATTCTCTATTGGTTCCATCATTTCTTCCTGCTTCTTCAAAACTTTCAGCATTTTGAATATTGACCTGATCGTAGTCCAAATCATTATCTTGATTATTGCCATTCAATTGGAATGCTATAGATAGTTCTCTGTCTTTTTGAGGAAAAGTCTTTTTGTAGTCAGTAGTCCAATCAAAAGAATTATAGCCATTAAGGCCTTCATTAGCACGGGTATATTCTTGGAAAAAACTATTGGCAGGATCATCAAAGATTACAGTCGTTAAACCATCACTATTAAAATTTCTACCCCCTATCGTGAAGTTAGAGTTGATACTATTATAAGCATTAATGTCATAAAATGCTCCAGCAGAACCTCTAAAACCAAGCCTAGAAGAACGATTTGTGCCGTTTTGGTCTAGTATTCTAGTAAAACCATTTGATAAGTCTGATCTTGTAAAAGTACTCGTTGCATCATTAGGAACAGAATAATAAACAGAGCTGTTGGCGTTAATTCCGAAACGACCTTTTGCTGCGCTTAAACTGACCACGCCATTATTTTGACGGTTGCCAATAGAAGTGCTCACATTACCACTAATACCTTGAATACTTTTCTTTTTGGTGATGATATTAATGATTCCCCCAGAGCCTTCTCCATCATATTTTGCACTGGGTGTGGTGATGACTTCTACTGTTTTGATCTGATCTGCGGGTAACATTTTTATGGCATCTGCTACATTGTCCGAAAACATACCTGATGGTTTACCATTGATTAAAATCTTTAAATTGGAACTTCCTCTTAAGGTAACATTCCCATCAAAATCAACGGATAATAAAGGCACTTTACGTAGTACATCTGCTGCATCCCCTCCAGTAGACGTCACATCTTTATCTGCATTATAGACTATTTTATCAATCCTATTCTCGACCACAGATGCTTCTTCCACAACTTCTACTTCGGATAGTAAGATATTATCAGGCAGTAATTGTATAGTGCCAAAATCATAATCTGGATTTTTGGGGGTCAATTTAATATTCTGATACATTCGGGTCTTATACCCAATGAAAGAAATTTGCACATCATAGGTGCCTAATTTTACATCGTTTAATTTGAATTTTCCATCCTCTTCAGAGATATTCCCATTGACTTCTGTGGTTTCTCCAGGCTTTAAAAGGACAATAGTCGCAAAGGCGATTGGTTCTCTATTTAAAGTATCGATGATTTGTCCTGTGATTTTGCCTGTAATAGAAGGGGCTTTTCCTTTTCCTCGGCCATAGCTTCCTTGTGGACGCTGGGCATACATACTGAGCGTTAAGAATATAAAGAAGAAAGTAGGTATCAGTCTATTCATTTTTTTTCTTTTAAGAGTGCATAGGAACGGGAAATTACTGGATAGTAAGGCTCTCTAAAACTTTTAATATGAGAATTGCTGGCAAAATACGCATAATTTAACACGGAAATCTCTTCGAGATTCACGCGGATGGTACGGATACTATCCTAGATATGCTCTAGGTCGTGAGTTTTATTTGTCAAAGAACCATCAACCAAGAATGATTGTTAAACAAAATATATAACATTTAGTTGCCTATGGGTAGGAAGTTTAAGGAATACAACAAAATTTGGTTACTGAATGTAAACGTCTTATAGGTATTTAGATAGTCTGGTAAAAAAGTGGTGAAAATCCGTTGCTAACACTAATCCGATGCTAATTTTTTTAAAGAAACTAGATTCTATTTTTAATGCTTTTTCAATACCAGTTTGTTATCTGATGGTCTATTCAGAATGAAGCCTATTTAAAGACCATTTTTTTCAATTTCAAGGATAGCCGCAACGTGCGCATCTGCAATCATTTGCCGAACAGCAGGTTTCATCAATTCATAAACCTGTTTTTCATTATTAAAAAAACCATTTTCTGTTAGGATAGCAGGCATATTGGTATTTTTTAAAACATAAAACTGTTCCCTTGGTCTCGACTTAATTCCTCTATTAATCCACTTAGTTTTTTCAATAAGATGCTTTTGAAAGATCGCTGCAATTTTAGCACCTGTTTTGCTCCGATAAAAAAACCAAGTTTCTATACCACTTGCAGCAGTCCACCTACTAGGTCCAGCATTAGAGTGAACAGAAACAAATATCTTTTTCTTCGGAGAAGGATGGTTATTGGCTCGTAAAACTCGACCTTGTAAGAAATTATCTACATTAACATCTGGTACTACATTATAATAGGCAATTCCCAGTGCCTCCAAAGAAATAATGATTCTTTTGACTATATCTCTATTAAACTCATACTCATAAAATTGATTCCCGTCTTTTAATTTTGGAGAACGTTTTCCTGGGGTTAATTTTCCATGCCCATTATCCAAACACCACAAATACCTAGACTGGCGATTAGCAGGAGTAGGAGGTTCTTCCGGTGTCGATGGCTGACTGATCGGAGGGGGTGGGGGAGTACTAGGTGTTGGCGTTGGTTCTGGAGCAGGTGGCTCTTCTATTTCAGGTAAAGGAACAACTTCAGGAAGGGTATCCGTTAATATTTTTTCTAAATCTGTGATAATTTCTACAGAAGTAGTGTCAGCAGTGGAATCACTACCATCTTGAGGTTTAGCATCTTCAGGATCGGGATCTCTTATAATGACAGGCTCTTCTTCGATTTCTTTTTTAGATATTAACCATCTAAAATAGTCGAGAATAGCATTTAGTATTTTTTTTAACATGAACGCTTAGTAGGGTTTTCTCAAGTGATAAGTCTCAAATATAGGGAATATAGTTTGGAATTGAGAAAGTGGTCGGGCTTATGGAATAATTTTTTATATTTTAGTTTTGTAATTCGACAATCAATACTTACCTTCATTGTATCCTTTTTGTAATCACCTGCCTAA
>CAYOBX010000225.1:0-2227 GCA_964402245.1 uncultured Saprospiraceae bacterium
GGATAATTACTTGTATCTGCCATACCTTCACAGCAATCACTACCGACTGATGCCCATCCTTTCATCATATCAGGGATGCCAGCAAACACATACATAGCTAATCCAATTTTCTTAAAAACGTTAGGCAATAGTTGAATTTTCATGTTTTGAAGTCTTTAATTATAGTCAAAATGTAAAGTTTACATTACAAATGTAAAACATAATTTACATTAAATCAACTAATCATTACATTTTTCAGTACATACCTTACAAATTACTAGGAAATTAAATACTTTTCCTATCTTGAGACAACTGCGATCTGATCGCTCAAAGCGATCTGACCGCTTAGTTTATCAAAACGTAACCTAAGCGTGATTGTAGTGGATCGTCGAAGTTTATAATCATAGCCATCAGGCTAAGGTTCTTTATCTTGAGACTCGGCAACAAGTATGTCTACTATCTTTCTTTAGAGGTAGCGATTTTGTTAGGTTTTTTTATAAAAAAACCTAACAAAATCGCTACCTCTAAAAAACTATATCAAAGCTACTGCTTGCCGATTGCCAAAAGCTACCCTAACCAAAAACTTTACAATTTTATACATGAAAAATATCTTTTTCTTAATTGCTTCCTTACTACTCATTACCTGCGAAACGCCACAATCCCTTATAGATTCGCCACAAGAGACATCCTCTATACCAACCTTTTCCCTAGAAGAAGCCACTATCGAACAATTGCAGAAAGGCTATCAAAATGAGGCGTTTACCATACAAGAAATCACTCAACAATATCTAGATCGGATAGCGACTATTGATAAAAATGGTCCCAGTATTAATTCCGTGATGCAAGTAAATCCAGACGCATTAGCAATCGCTAAACAATTAGATGAAGAATTAAAAGCAGGTAAGTTAAGAGGGCCGATGCATGGTATCCCTGTTTTACTAAAAGACAATATTGATACCCAAGATCGAATGTTTACGACCGCTGGGTCAAGAGCATTAGAAGGATCAAAGCCATTGCAAGATAGCTGGGTTGCTAAATCTTTACGAGAAGCAGGTGCTGTTATTTTGGGTAAAGCAAATCTCAGTGAGTGGGCCAATTTTAGAGGAAAAAAATCATCCAGTGGTTGGAGTGGATTAGGAGGGCAGGTTAAGAATCCTTATGTATTGAATCGCAATCCGTGTGGGTCTAGTTCTGGCTCAGGAGTCGCTGTATCTGCTAATTTGTGCATGATCGCTATTGGTACAGAAACGAATGGCTCTATCGTTTGTCCGTCTACAACGAATGGGATTGTTGGGATCAAACCGACAGTAGGATTAATTAGTCGATCTGGTATTATTCCTATTTCTTTTACGCAGGATACGCCTGGGCCTATGGCGCGTACAGTTAGAGATGCAGCGATTTGTTTAGGAGCTATGGTCGGCATAGATTCTAGCGATTCTAAAACTTTAGCAAATGAAGGTAAAACCTATACCGACTATACTCAATTTTTAAACAAAGACGGTCTAGCAGGAAAGCGAATTGGCTTATACACAAAACCATTAGGGAAGCTAAAAGAAGTAGATGCTATTATAGAAAAGCAGATTGCCTTTCTCAAAAGTCAAGGTGCCACTATTATTGAGATAGTTGAAATAGGTAGCTCCGAAGTCGGGCAATTATCTTTTAATGTGATGCTTTTTGA
The DNA here is from genome assembly GCA_964402245.1 of uncultured Saprospiraceae bacterium. Lineage (GTDB taxonomy): Bacteria > Bacteroidota > Bacteroidia > Chitinophagales > Saprospiraceae > JAFMDF01. The sequence continues at coordinate 1,658 of CAYOBX010000225.1, forward strand.
ATACAAGGATGGGCTTAATAATTACTTTGCTTCACTCGGCGAAAACGCACCTATTAAAAATCTGGAAGAATTAATCGCTTTCAATAAATTAGACGCTATAGAATTACAACACTATGGACAAGAATACCTAATAATGGCCCATGAAAAGGAAGACTTAAACTCCAAGGCTTATCAAGAGACATTAGAAAATATGTTAACTGCCAGTCGTACCAATGGCTTAGATAAAGTATTGCAAGCACATCAGTTAGATGCCATCATTGCGCCAACAGGTGGTCCAGCTTGGAAGACAGATTGGGCGAATGGAGATGCATTTCATATTGGTAGTTCCTCCCCTGCTGCTCGTGCTGGCTATCCGAATATTACCGTGCCAATGGGCTTTGTTGGGGAGCTTCCTGTAGGGCTTTCTTTTTTTGGAGGAGCATGGAGTGAGCCACAATTAATTGAAATGGCTTATGCTTTTGAGCAGGGAACGATGGTGCGTCGAGCGCCAGAGTTTCGGGAAGAGTGAGTGAGAGGAGATGGCTGTCGCCATTCTTTAATATTGAACACGGAGGCACAGAGCGCACAGAG
>CAYOBX010000225.1:2327-8784 GCA_964402245.1 uncultured Saprospiraceae bacterium
GAGATGGCTGTCGCCATTCTTTAATATTGAACACGGAGGCACAGAGCGCACAGAGGACTACATGGGGCTAATTCTAGTTTTCAAATTGGAGATGGCTGTCGCCATTCTTTAATATTGAACACGGAGGCACAGAGCGCACAGAGAAATTCGTAGACAAGAACATAGAGGTTAAGTCTAACCTTTTTACCTATTACCTATTACCTAGTTATGGGCGAATAACCATCAATCGTTTTGTAGAAACTGTTTCTCCAGTATCATCTACAAGACTATATAAATACGTTCCTTTTCGGAGTTTGGAGACATCCCATTTAATCGTTTTAAAACCACTTAATTGATAGGATTTTTCCATAACGGGCACGCCGAGAATATTGAAAATTTTCATGGTATAATTAGCGGGAGGCAAGTTAGAAAATTCAAATCGCACATCGCTAATAGCAGGATTAGGGTAAGCAGAAATATCAGGCTTCCCATCCGTGTTACGCATAGTAGAACTGGGGTCTGTAACAATATAATTGACAGAAGTTGCATTGATACCATCCGGTTTCATAGTAACCTCAGCAACTGGCATACTCGTTTCATTACTATAAAAATGGTAAGATAGTTTAACTTGTTCTTTTGGAAATCGTGCGGTATAAATTTCATCTGTTATATCTCGCCAAGGGAAAATACCTACTTTCACTTCTAGGCGAGTTTTAATCGCCGTAATTCTTCGCTCCCGCAATACTTCAAAAGAATTATCAGGCAGTACTAAATGACCCCAAGCATCTATTTCTTGACTCATCTCAATAGAACTCACAAAGCGAACAGAATCTGGCAAAATAGGAAGAGAGTATAAAAGTGTAATCGGTAATTTATTGGCAGGTAATTCGCTCGTAAAGCGTCCACTCGCATTAGAAATATCTCCATAAGTAATTGGTGTTTTTAGTGTAGTAAATGCTGGTTCATAAAAAGTTTGCATTTCTAAACCTAAACCATAAGGATCTACCCCTTTCGTTCCTATTAGCTGTAATTCATTTTCATGTAGATGGTAATAATTTTCAATACCTGATAAATCGTCAACCTTAATATCTGCTTCTGGAAATAAGAAATCTCCTTTGTATTGAGCCATTTTTTCTACAACTGTTTTTTTGGAAAATGCTGATTGCAAATCAATGAAGTCCCAATCTTGTTGTCCTTTGTCTGGAAAAATTGCTACCCCTTCTGGTAAATTATCACTTGCTAAAATGACGGTGTCTCCTACTTTTGGAAGGATGTTATTATTTATTGTTGGTTGGGCGGATAATATTGTATAAGAGAAAAAAGAATAACAGATAATTAAAGCTTTAAATAATTGATGGTTTAAAGTACCTACAATATATTTATTTGCACCTACGGCTGTATGAGGAACAATGATCTCGTTCAGCTGAGTTGAAGTGCTTAATAAATTGGAAATTTGTTGTAGTTCTTTATTCATCATTATCATTCTAATTTTCTATATCTTGACACTCGGCAACAGGTATATTTATTTTTTTCTTTAGAGGCAGTAAATTTGATTTGTTTTTTTATAAAAAAACAAATCAAATTTGCTGCCTCTAAAAGACTATATCTAAGCTACCTATACCCTAACTGTAGTTGCACAAATTTTTGATATTCTCCACTACGATCAAATAATTCTTGGTGCGTTCCACGCTCCACAATCCTCCCATCTTTTAAAACAATAATTTCATCCGCATATTGAATAGTGGATAAGCGATGGGCAATAATAATAGTCGTTCTATCTTTCATTACCCGTTGTAAAGCGGTCTGTACCAGTTGTTCCGACTCGGAATCTAGAGCAGAAGTAGCTTCATCTAAAATTAGGATTGGTGGATCCCGCAAAATTGCTCTAGCAATTGTTAATCGCTGTCGCTGTCCTCCACTCAATTTCTTTCCGCTATCTCCTATATTACTTTGATACGCATCAGGTGTTTGGATGATAAAATTATGCGCATTAGCTGTTTGTGCAGCATTTATGACCGCTTTCTCTGATACCTTCTCTAAACCAAAAGCAATATTATTGAAAATCGTATCATTAAACAATACTGGTTCTTGAGAAACTACCCCTATTTGGGTACGTAAATCTTGAAGAGAGATGTTTTTTATATTAATACCATCTATATCTATATCACCAATAGAAGGATCATATAATCTCAAAAGCAAATCCACTAAAGTGGTTTTACCAGAACCCGACGCTCCTACGATAGCAACTACCTTCCCTCTTGCTATTTCCAAATTGATCTGCTGTAAAGCTGGTCGATCACTATTCGCATACTTAAAAGAAACAGCTTTGAAAGCTATTTTATGTTTAAAAGTAGCTATTTTAACAGGATTTTTTATAGTTGTAATCGCTTGATCTACACACAATATACGATCAATTCTGTCAACAGCCGCCATTCCTTTTTGAATATTGTAAAAAGCAGCCGAAAATGCTTTAGTAGGTTGGCTTACATTAAAGAAGGCTAGTAAAAATGCAAGAAACGACTCTGCTCGTAATTCTCCAGAAAAAACCAAGGCCGATCCGTACCATAATAAGATCGCCACCATGGTGATCCCTAAAAATTCTGACAAAGGAGAGGACAAGTCTCGTCGCCATAACAGTTTGGTTAATAGGTTTCTATAATTATTATTTTCTTTTGCAAATTGATTGGCCTGAAATTGCTCTGCTCCAAAGCTTTTGATGATACGTAATCCAGATAAACTTTCCTCCAATTTAGAAATAATGTCTCCTAGTGTATCTTGTACCTTTGCAGATTTTCGTTTTAAGGTCTTGCCTATTCCTCCTATAATCACTCCTGTAAAAATCATGAGAACAAAAACGAATAAAGTTAATTGAGGACTTACATATAATAGAAAGACCAAACTACCAATAATGACCAATGGTTCTCGAAATACGGTTACTAGTACATTAAAAATACTCCATTCTACTTCCTGTACATCTGTGGAAATGCGGGCAATTAGATCTCCTTTACGACTTTCTGTTAACCAAGCTAAGTCCATGGCTAACACTTTTTCAAATAATTGCTGTCGAATATCTCGAACCATTCCATTTCGTACAGGTGCCATAAAAAACATAGAGAGATAACGAAATAGGTTTTTAAAGAAGAAAATCAATATGATGCCTATACATACATAGATGAGCGTCCCACTCTTCCCTTTTTCCTGTATCAATGCACTTAATTGAAAATTAGCATAATTTCTAATACTATCTAAATCCCAAGAAAAAACAGGTTCGTCCAAGATAGGTTGTTCTAGTCCAAATAAGATTTGTAGGAAAGGAATAATCGCAGGAGCACTGACTACGGTAAACAGGGCTGTTAATATATTACATAGAATACTTACTAGAATCAGCTTCTTGTATTTACGGGCATATTGAAGTAGTCTCCAAAAACGAGTCATTAATGATGATATTACTACGTAGTTTTAGATATAAAACCTCTTTTCTCTAGTCGATTTTAGGAAAGAGTGTAAAAGCTTCAAATATAAGTGTTCCTTTTTTGATATTTTTGCACTTTTTTAACGTCTACACAATATACTTTATTAGATTAATGCATTGGCGTGACTAAATAGCATTAAGAATCCACCATTAAAAACATATGACTCTTTTATTTCTTTTCTTTTTATTATCCATAGCCTTTTCTTTTCTATGCTCCATATGGGAGGCTGTATTATTAAGTATTACGCCTTCTTATATCAATCGACAAGTTCAAGAAGGCACTGCTATTGGTTCACAGTTAGAAGAATATAAGGAAGACATAGATCGTCCTTTATCTGCTATTTTGACTTTAAATACTATTGCTCATACAGTAGGTGCAATTGGTGTAGGAGCACAAGCAGGAAAAGTATTTGGCGCGAATAGTTTATCCTTAGGCCCATTAAGTTTATCCTATGAATCTTTGATTGCAGGGGGAATGACTTTTGCTATATTGATTTTATCAGAGATTATCCCAAAAACGATTGGTGCGAATCTTTGGAAGCAATTAGCACCCTTCACGATGAAAAGTTTAAAAGTACTCATGTGGTTATTAGCTCCTTTCATTTGGCTAAGTCAATTGATTACTAAAAATCTAAAGAGCGATAAAGATAAAAGTGTATTCAGCAGAGCAGATTTATCTGCTATGACTACTGCCAGTCTGGAAAGTGGCGCGATAGCAGAAAGTGAATCAACGATTATCAATAATTTATTAAAGTTTGAGGAAGTGACGGTGAGGGATATTATGACTCCAAGAACGGTTATGAAACGAGCATCAGAAGAAGAAACTTTAATGAATTTTTATAAAAACAATCAACCTTTACGTTTTTCAAGGATTCCTATTTATAAAGATTCTGCAGATGATATTACGGGGATTGTTTTAAAGGATGACATCTTACAACACTTAGTAGAAGACGAGGATAACAAGAAATTAAAAGAATTGCGAAGAGATGTGCTAACAGTTAAAGATAGTGAACCACTACCTAAGTTATTTGAAACACTAACAGAAAAACGACATCACATGGCTATCGTTGTAGATAGCTATGGTACTTTAGTTGGAATCGTTTCTATGGAAGATGTTTTTGAAACTTTACTGGGTCTAGAAATTACAGATGAATCTGATGGTGAAGCCGATTTACAGGCTTTAGCTAGAAGAAAGTGGGAGTCAAGGGCTAAGAGTAGAGGTTTGATTGAATAAGGTTTCGTCTCCAGTAACACAGAATTTATTCTGTAAACCAGTACCTCGGAATTTATTCCGAGATTAATTTACAGAATAAATTCTGTGTTACTGATATACGGAATAAATTCCGTGTTACGGGAAGTCAAAGGGATTCAAGTTAAATAACTTGAATCCCTTTTTTTATGGACTTTTTTGCTATCTTGAGATAAATCTAACACACCTATAAACGATGGCAAAAAAGAAAACACACAACAAAGAGGGCAACCTCTATGACAAAATCTTTAAGGAGAATGCTGAACAGCTCTTCCTACCTTTAGTTGAAGAACGGCTACAAATCAAAATCAAATCTTTTCAACCGCTACAAGAAAAGCTACAAACGACGATTGAGCGAGAGATGGATTTTTTCTATGAAATCCTTACGGAAAAGGAAGAGACCTTTCTACTACATCTCGAATTTCAAACAGAGAATGATCCAGAAATGATTTATCGCTCTGCGGAATATCATGGGATGGCTTTCCGAAGAAAGAAATTACCGATCAAGCATGTCCTTATATTTCTAGGCAAAGGAGCGATTACTATGCGAAGCCAATTAACAGAAGCAGAGCTTTTTAAAGGTTTTGAAGTGGTCCATATTCACAAAATGAATACCGCTACTTTTTTAGCTTCTCAAGTCCCCGAAGTCATTCTTTTATCTATTCTTAGCGATATTCCCAAGGGTAAAATAGAAGCTATTCTTCGACTAGTTATCCAACAATTGAAGCAAGTCTGTAATAATACAAATGAGCTATCAAAATACTTAAAACAATTGATTATCTTGTCAAGACTTCGTAAATTTGATAACACCGCTATTAAAATCATTAATACTATGCCAATTACTTATGATGTAGAAACGGATTACTTGTACCTTCAAGGTAAACAAAAAGGAGAAAGTGAAGGTATTGAAAAGGGTATCGAACAAGGAATAGAACAAGGAATAGAACAAGGAAAATTAAAAAATTCTATTTTGGCTATTCGTAATATGCTCCACAAAGGTTTTGATACAGCTCTAATTACAGAAATTCTTAGTGTAGAGGATGCTTTTATCACTCAAATTCAACTAGAGCTAAAACAAGAAAAGCTAATTCTTCAACGACTTAAAAAGCGGCAACGAGTCAAAACGATTGCCAAAGCTTTGAAAGTATCTCCTTTGTTGGTAGAAGTGATTAAAGAAATAGCTAAGAAAAAATAGAATATATATATCTATTCTTTAAAAAGGACAAACAGTGAATAATTCACTGTTTGTCCTTTTTTTATGCCTTTTTATCTCATTTATTTTGCAATACCTAAAAATATTAGGTATATTGCCTAAGAATTTTAGGTATAGGTAATTTAGTAGTCAAAATAACGCTACTTATTACCTATTACTTACTACCTATTACTTATAAAAATGTCTAACAAAAAACTATATCGAGGCTCTCTTAGTACCATCATTCTCAAGCTCTTAGGAGATAATGGGCGCATGTACGGCTATGAAATTACGCAGCGCGTAAAAGAGTTGACTAAAGGAGAATTAAAAATTACTGAAGGGGCTTTATATCCTTCTTTACATAAATTAGAAGCGGAAGGTCACCTCAAAGTAGAATTTGAAAAAGTGAATAATCGAATGCGCAAATACTATTCTTTGACGGAGGATGGGACGAAAGAGGTAGCTAGTAAATTGTCAGAAATGGAGGTGTTTTTGCAAACGATGCAGGGATTATTGCAGCCACCACCGTTGGCCAGTAACACGGAATTCATTCCGTAAATCTGTA
>CAYOBX010000226.1:0-5964 GCA_964402245.1 uncultured Saprospiraceae bacterium
GAAAGCTATCTCGCTTCTCTCATTCTCTATTCTCTATTCTCTATTCTCTATTCTCTATTCTAATAAAATGCCCATTAGTGTAACTTCAAATGGATATTTTTCAAGTTTTCAACCTCCCTATCTTTATTTTTCTGCGGTTACCAAACAACTCACCCTAATATTAAACTAGTATCTTCCTATTTTAACAAAATAAAACTATACAAAAATGTACTTAAGCAGAATTTTCTGCGTCATATTATTAGATAAATGAATAACATCAAACCTATATAACAAAGTATAATGTATCAAAATTCATAATTGAACATCAGTTTATAGCATAAAAAAAGTAACTAGTTTTTTTTCCTAATAATCTTATTATCAATCAATTATAAATAACATTTTTCATCTAATTGCTATTTAGGGCCATATTGGCGGTCATAAAAAGGAGCTAATTTATAGTCTGTTTTTTAATCCTATAATTTGGAACATGATATAAACAGTAAGTACATTTGAATAGAATAAATAGATAATATAGTTTTTAAAATCAATATTGGTTTTTTGACAAATTAGATCATTGCCTGTCAAAGAACGTCAAAATTTTAAATAGGATGTCTGACAAAGTTTACATATTTGATACAACACTTAGAGATGGTGAACAGGTACCTGGTTGCCAATTGAATACGCAAGAAAAAATAGAAGTTGCAAGACAACTAGAATCTTTAGGCGTTGATATAATTGAAGCAGGTTTTCCTATTTCTAGTCCTGGAGATTTTCAATCTGTTGTTGCTATTTCGAAAGCTGTAAATAATCCTACTATTTGTGCACTCACTAGAGCAGTAGAAAAGGACATACAAGTAGCTGCAGAGGCTTTACAGTATGCGAAACATCCTAGGATTCATACAGGAATCGGTGCTTCTGATTATCACATACAGCACAAGTTTAATTCTACTAGAGAAAAAATTATTGAAAGAGGTGTTGCTGCTGTGAAATATGCTAAAAAATTAGTGGAAGATATTGAGTTCTATGCAGAAGATGCTGGGCGTGCGGATAATGAATTTTTAGCAAGAATGATTGAGGCTGTAATTGCTGCTGGAGCGACCGTAGTCAATATCCCTGATACTACAGGTTATTGTTTGCCAACCGAGTACGGTGCCAAGATCAAGTATTTAATGGACAATGTATCCAATATTGATAAAGCTATTATATCTTGTCATTGTCATAATGATTTAGGTATGGCAACGGCCAATACGATTGCAGGAGTCATGAATGGAGCTAGACAGGTAGAGGTAACCATTAATGGAATCGGTGAACGGGCAGGAAACACTTCTCTAGAAGAAGTTGCTATGGTATTAAAAACCCACAAAATGGGTTTTGAAACAGGAATAATTACCCCAAAGATATACCCTCTAAGCATGTTGGTTTCCAAGATGATGCGGATGCCTATACAGCCCAACAAAGCCATTGTTGGACGGAATGCTTTTGCGCATTCCTCGGGTATTCATCAAGATGGGGTTTTAAAAAATAGGGAGAATTATGAGATTATAGCACCAGAAGATGTTGGGGTTCCTAAGAATTCTATTATACTAACTGCTCGTAGTGGTAGACATGCTTTAAAATACCATTTGGAACGTCTTGGCTACACTTTCAATGCAGAAGAGTTATCAGAAATCTATGAAAAATTCTTGGTAATGGCTGATGGTAAGAAAGATGTGGATGATGATGATTTATTGGCTTTAATGGATGGCACTAAGCAAACAGGTAGTATAGAATTAGATCAACTACAAGTTACTTGTGGTACATCTGCTACACCTACAGCTACTGTAGCTCTTAAATTAGGGGAGGAAATTGATAAAGCCAGTGAAATGGGTAATGGGCCTGTCAATGCAGCTTTTCGCGCAGTTGATAGAATATTAGGAGAAAAAATAGACCTAGAAGAATACCTTGTACAATCCAATATCAATAGAAGCTTTGATACCGCAAAGGTCCATTTAAGAATCAATCATAACAATAAGTCTTATGTAGGTTTTAGTTCAGATACAGACATCGTTGCTGCATCTGTAAAAGCTTATTTAAATGCAATCAACAAAATATCATCCTTAACAAAAAAATATGTTGAAGAAGAAGTAGCAGTCAATGCATGATAGTAAGGGTATGTCTAATACCTGTTTTGCAAGCAAAAAGGAGATACTTAAAAAAGTATCTCCTTTTTTATTTACTTTGCTCCCCCGTTCACGTTTCTGTAAAAAACTATACAATAAACTATGTCTAAGAAGCCAGTTATTCCATTTCATCATTTTGGAGGAGAAGGAAAGTTAATTCATTTTGCACATGCTAACGGTTATCCACCTGAGGCTTATAAACAATTTATGTCCCCTTTTTTAAAGAGTCATGAAATAATAGCCAGCAAGTATAGACCTTTATGGGGCGAACAAAACCCAAGGGAAATTAAAGATTGGAAGACCTTTGCGGATGATTTAATCCGTTTTATGGACGAAAAAGGACTAAAAAACGTAATTGGTATGGGTCATTCAATGGGCGGAACTATTTCTTCCATAGCCGCAATGAAACGTCCAGATCTATTTGAACAATTAGTTTTGATAGATCCTGTCATTTTCCCTAAAAAATATAATTTATTGACTAAATTTTTCCCAAATTCGTTTCTTAAAAGAATGATCCCTATCGCAAAAGCTTCTTCTAAAAGGAGAGATCAATGGGATAATAAGCAAGCAGTATTCGATTCTTGGCGAAAAAAGAGAGTTTTCAAAAGATTTGCCGATAGTGTTTTAAATGATTTCATTGATGCAGCAATCGTTCCTAGTAAAAAAGGAGGGGTCACTTTAGCTTATACAAAGGCATGGGAAACTCAGGTATACCTAACAGCACCTTATATTTTTTCTGATTTAGTAAAAATACAAAAACCACTAACCGTCATAAAAGCGGAACATACAAATGTCATTACTGATGATTTATGGATAGAGTGGCAACAAAAACAACCAAAAGCCACTCTAATAGAATATAAAGATGCTGGTCATTTAGTTCCAATGGAGTATCCTATTGCTTTAGCAGAAACTATTATGAAACAGATAAAAGCGTAACTCAAGCTTGAGCCACGTACCATTAAGAAATCACCACACATGACCTTAAACAATTTTAAGATTATCTTCTCTTTTTTTTTAATTGCTATTTGTTTAGTTAATTGCAATGAAACAGATCCTTTAAACCCACCTGTTACAGAAGAAGAAATTATGCCCCCCCCTACTCCACCAACTCCTGATCCTGATCCACTTCCTATACAAAGCACCATTGCTTTTTATAATGTGGAAAATCTATTTGATACAGTAGATGATCCTGAAAATGATGGTGATAATGAGTTTCTTCCGTCCGCAGCCAAGCAATGGACTATAGAAAGATATAATCATAAATTAAACAACATAGCAAAAGTTATTAAAGGAATGGACTACCCTATAGTTATGGGTTTGTGTGAGGTAGAAAACAAACAAGTGGTAGTAGATATAACACAAGTAAATTTATTAGAAGATGTCCATTATGAAGTGGTTCATGAACAGTCGCCTGATCATAGAGGAATAGATGTAGCATTAATTTATCAACCTGCTGTATTCGAGTTATTAGAATGGAAAACCTATCAAGTAGATATTCCAGATGCGCAAATTGCTAATTTTACTACTAGAGATATTTTATTAGTTAAAGGACAAATATCAGAAACTATTGTATACATTTTTGTCAATCATTGGCCTTCTAGATCTGGTGGCGAAGCTGCTACAGAATCTAGAAGAATCTTCGTTGCGGGAGCCTTGAGAAAGGCAATAGAGGATGTACAAGATAGTGACCCAGATGCGAACATAATCATCATGGGAGATTTAAATGATGAACCTACCAATAAAAGTGTAACAGAAGTACTGCAGGTTAATACCTCTAAGAATGCTTCCATTATTACCACTGATTTATATAACTGTTCAAGTGAATTAGATGAGGCTGGAGAAGGTTCTTTTAATTTTCGAGGGGATTGGCAAATGATTGACCAAATTATGGCCAGCGGAAATCTATTGGCTTCGGACGCTCCAATATCCATATTTAACTTTCAAGTGTATAATGATGAGGAGCTGTTATTCAATCATCCTGACAACGGATTATCACCAGATAGAACCTATGGTGGAGATATTTATTTTGGCGGATTTAGTGATCATTTACCTGTTTATTTGGAGGTGAATATTGAATAAAAGAGGTCAGGGTCAGATCGCTGCGCTGTCAGGGGTCAGATTTATGATGCTGACAACATGATCTTCAAATCATACTGGAATCTGGCAGCAAAGCAGTCTCAAAAAAAAAGCCTTCCCAAAAAAGTTTGAGAAGGCGAATATGTATAAAAGCAGTATTGTTTCTTTTTAAAGAAGAGACCAAAGAAGAGAGACTTGATTCCTATTGACCCTTTTTAGTTTATAGGAATACAGTCTCTACTCTCTGATCTCTACTCTCTATTCTATTCTTACATCATGCCGCCCATGCCACCCATGCCACCTGGAGGCATACCGTGACCATGACCTGCATCTGCTTCCGGCTTATCACTTACTACACATTCTGTAGTTAAGACCATACCTGAAATAGAAGCTGCATTTTCTAAAGCTACTCTTGTTACTTTAGTTGGATCAATAACACCCGCTTTCTTTAAGTTTTCAAACTTATCCGTTCTAGCATTATAGCCCATGTCTCCTTTACTTCTTGCTACTCTTTGCAATACAACTGAACCTTCTACACCAGAGTTTTCAGAAATAGTTCTTAATGGAGATTCTAAAGATTTCTTTACAATTTGGATACCGATACCTTCATCTTCATTGACTCCTTTCAGGTTTCTAAGAGACGAAATAGCTCTCACTAAAGCGACCCCACCACCTGGAACGATACCTTCTTCAACTGCAGCTCTTGTAGCATGTAAGGCATCATCTACTCTATCCTTCTTCTCCTTCATCTCTACTTCTGTAGCAGCGCCAACATATAATACAGCAACACCACCAGCTAACTTAGCCAATCTTTCCTGTAACTTCTCTTTATCGTAATCAGAAGTAGTCGTTTCTATTTGTTGTTTAATTTGACCTACTCTAGCATCAATGTCTGCTTGCTGACCAGCACCATTCACAACCGTTGTATTGTCCTTATCTACTGTGATTTTTTCACAAGTACCCAAGTGCTCCATTTCTACATTTTCTAACTTGTAGCCTTTCTCCTCAGAGATTACCGTACCACCCGTTAGAATCGCAATATCTTCTAACATTGCTTTTCTTCTATCACCAAAACCAGGTGCTTTTACAGCAATTACTTTTAACTGCGCTCTTAATCTATTCACAACTAATACGCCTAATGCTTGACTTTCAATATCCTCTGCAATGATTAATAACGAACGACCTGCACCTACAACTTTTTCCAAAATTGGAACGATGTCTTGCATGTTAGAAATCTTCTTATCGTAGATTAAAATGGCAGGGTTTTCATATTCTGCTACCATCGTCTCTGCATTAGTCACAAAGTATGGAGATAAATATCCTCTGTCAAACTGCATACCGATTACTTCCTCTACATAAGTATCTGTACCTTTTGCTTCTTCTACCGTTATCACCCCATCTTTAGTTACTCGTTTCATCGCATCGGCGATTAAAGTACCTATTTCTTCATCGTTGTTTGCAGAGATAGCAGCTACTTGCTGAATCTTCTTATAATCATTACCGATTACCTCAGATTGGCCTTGCAAGTGACTGATAGCTGCTTTAACCGCTTTGTCAATACCTCTTTTCAAATCCATAGGATTCGCTCCAGCAGCAACATTTTTCAAACCAGCAGCTACCATAGCTTGTGCTAAAACGGTTGCGGTAGTTGTACCATCACCAGCCGCATCTGCTGTTTTTGAAGCTACTTCCTTAATTTATGAAGATGATATTGAAATAAACGAAATTATTTATGAACCATACGGTGTTA
>CAYOBX010000226.1:5974-8756 GCA_964402245.1 uncultured Saprospiraceae bacterium
GCATCTGCTGTTTTTGAAGCTACTTCTTTAACCATTTGAGCACCCATATTTTCTACAGGATCATCTAATTCGATTTCTTTAGCTACAGTTACACCATCCTTAGTGATAGCTGGTGCACCAAAACTTTTTTGAATAACAACATTTCTGCCCTTAGGGCCTAGTGTTACTTTTACTGCGTTAGCAAGAGCATCAATGCCTGCTTTCAGTTTTTCTCTTGCATCTCTATTAAAGCTAATTTCTTTAGCCATATTTTTTGTCTTTTAAGTTTGTTTTAAAAAAATCTTAGGGAGAAGGATCTCCTAAAAACCAAGTAGCTTATTTAATCTAAAATGACTAAAACATCATCTTCTCTCATAATTAAATAATCTTCTCCTTGGTAGTTCAATTCTTGACCTGCATACTTTCCATAAAGTACTACATCTCCTTTTTTAACAGTCATTGCGTTACCATCCTTACCTGGACCTACTGCTATGATTTCTCCTCTTTGAGGCTTCTCTTTAGCGGTGTCAGGTATGATGATACCTCCTTTAGTTTTCTCTTCAGCAGTTGCTGGTTTTACGACAACGCGATCATTAATCGGCTTCATCATGTGAATACTTTTTTTTGTTTACAAATAAATTGGTTGACTAAATTTACTTTGGTACTTTAGATTAGAACAGAGAGGCGAGAACAGAGATATAGAGATAAATCCATTTAAAACGACAAAATTTCGTTATTTGGAAACGTATTTTATCTCTGCTCTCGCTTCTCTACTCTCTGTTCTGCTAAAGTCTTAGCCTAATTCTACTCTTCTATAGAATTACATATAGTATAGTTCTATCATTTCTTATGCCAACAGGTCATATATGCCATAATTACAGTAAAGTGTTAAAATAAATGTGATTTTATGTCAGCACTACCCGAAATAATGTCATAGAAGCTATATTTTGCTTTCTAAGTGCGCAAAAATAGCTGAATGCCTCGAAATAAACGTTAAGGAATTGTTAATAAAAAAGAAAATTGGAAAGAATGGAAGGATATGGCTTGTTTTCAAAGCGCTCTAAGCTAAAATAAGCTTGTCAGAATGTTTTTTGGCGGTACTGGAAGCATTTTCTTAGGTTTAGAAACTAAAAAAGGGTCGAAGTAAACACTTCGACCCTTTTTTAAACCCAATAAATGGATAATTATTCAGATAATAAAGGTGCTCCTGCACCACCGCCACCAGAACTTACCATCAAAGCAGTCACAATACATAAAATGAATAAAGCAGCCGCTAAACCCCAGGTTATTTTTTCAATTAAATCATTAGAACGAGAGGCACCTATCATTTGATTAGCTGAGTTTCCACCAAATGTAGAATCTACTCCCCCACCTTTAGGATTCTGAATTAGTATTACTACCATTAATAAAACGCAAACTAGTGCGATCATTATAGTCATAAAAGTTAACATATTCTATTTTTTATTGAGGTTTAGAAGCTTTTATACCTTTTTAATTAAGGTCTAAAGAGAAACATTAAAAGAGTGTTACGCAGATCTATCCTCTAAGTTTTCAATTTTCTTTATTTCGGCTGCAAATAAACCGCTTTTTTCGGGAAAAATCAAACTTAATCGTTGATACATAGCTATTGCTTTTGTATAGTGTCCTTGAATAATTAGAATCTTTGCTAAAGTTTCAGAAGCAATATCAGACTCGAATTCTAGGCTTTCCTCTTCCTCCTCAGCTAATTTATTGAAATTATCTGCAGGTATAGGAGTGATAGTAGAAGTAGTTTTGTTTTTCTTAGTGACCAATTCATCAATCATTCCTTTCGAATTAAAACCAATTAAATCATAACCTGAAAACTCAGATTTAGGAGTAGTCCAAGTTGAAAACTCAGACTTTGGTACTGGATTTCCAGCTAAAATATTTTCTTTAGTCCCTTCTTCTTCTACTCCAGTTTCAATTACGTCTAAAGGAATTTCTATAAAATCTGCTTTTCCTATTGTATCATTAATCCCACTCTTAGTGATAGACTCTATAGATACGGGATTAAGTACTTCTTCTTCTCTAACTACTTCTGGAGTATCAACATCTTCAAATAGTGCTTCAATTTCAGCTAAATTGCCTTGAACTTTTTTTGATTTTATAGCCTCATCTATAGCTAAATTATCCTCTATAATCTCTTCATCAAAATCCAAGGTATAGTATTCTTCTGACTCTTGAGTCGATGCTGTTGCTTCTAATTCTACAGCTGGTAATGGTGTCTTTGGAGTACTTATAGTTGGGCTGTCTATTGGAATAGTAGCAGCAATTGTTGTCGTAGCTGCCGCCGCTCCAACCACATTAGTCATGCTTAATTCCTTTTCTAAGGCAGATAATTCTTTTAATTCTAGATAATCCTCCTGCAATAAAACGCCTTCGGGCAAGGCTTCAAGAATTTCAGATCTTGTCAAAACATCAAACAAATGAGGTCGATCTATACTATAAAGTGCTCCGAACTCTTTCTGTCGCTGATAATCGTCGTTCCCTTCTTGTCTGCTCTTCACAACCAATAAATGCCTTAAGGTATAGCTATTAGGATGTTCTGCTACCAGTGTTTTTAGCTCTTGATAAGATATTTGGTGAAGATATTCTGGATCTCTCAAATACCTCAGTAAATTTTCTTTTGTCATAACCCGTTTTGATTCTACTTACGATGTTACAAAAAAAATGTTTAACATATAGATTACATAACCTATCTAAATGCTCTTCACAACGATATAAGGTATAAGGGTTTTCTTATAAAAAGAATATTGCCTAAAAAATCAAGTTACAAACTTGA
>CAYOBX010000227.1:0-3708 GCA_964402245.1 uncultured Saprospiraceae bacterium
GAAAACTGAGAAAAAAATAACCTCGTCCAGAAGACCACCTTATTATTTCGTCGTTACTAAACGACAAAGGTAAGGCATATTATGGAAATAAAATGGTCCTATTCCCAATGTTTTGGCTATTCTTTTGCCATATTATTTAGAAGCCGAAAGTCTACAATCAACATGTAAAATATTTATTTCTTTTAGCTTCCCTGTTTCGGGGTCGCTTTCTGCGCCCCCGTGATAAGGACCTATAAAAATATACGTTGGAGTTAGCTTTATCCAGTGACTTCCCGTCACTGGATAAATTCAGTATAAATCTCTCTAAAACTATCCAGTGATGGGAAGTCACTGGATAGTACGGCTATTAAGAAACTTCGAAATGGGAATTGCTGACTGTCTACCGTATAAAGTCTACTGCCTATCAGCGTAATAAATTAAATGTTTGTACCAATTGTTCTTCCGTTCCATCTATCAATAAGACCTTCACAAAAGCTGCATAAGTAGCTGTTTGTAAGGATTTTCCCTTAAAAGTGCCATCCCATCGTATTGCATAATTATTAGGTGAAAGATTTTTTGCCTCATATAATAAGTGTCCTCTTTCATCTGCTATTTGAAAAATTAAAACCTCTTTTATAGCATTCCCTAAGTAAACTCCATAATCATCATTCAAGCCGTCGCCATTAGGACTAAAAGCGGTTGGTAAATAAATTTGATTGTTCTTCTCTATTAACAAAGTAACTTCATCTTGACTAATACAGTCATGTTCATCAAAAGCTGTCAATTTATAGGTACCACTTTGTATGGGTTGAAAATCTAATTCGTGACAATCGATGCACCCAATTATCGGTACATCTGCTGTCCAATCATATTGGAAAATTTCAAAATTTGCTGCCGGTCTAATCAGAATTTTTTCGCCTAAAGTGAGTATTTGATCTTCGCCTAAGTCAACGACTTGTTCCTCTGCTTCTATTATATCAAAAACAGTTATAGACTGACAATCATTTTCATCTTGTATGACAAAAGGGTAGGTATTAGGCGGCAGATCAAGTGTAAATGGTAATTCAGGTAGTGGATCAAAGGAGGCACCATCTAAAGAAAAATCTATGCTCCCAATATTATTTCGAATATCTTGTATCGTCACCTGTCCAAGCTCATCACCAAAACATAATGGAGCGACAGTACTTAGTTCCACCTCTAAAGGTAAAGGTGCAGTCAATTGGATGCTATCTAGATGTACACAATTATTGTAATCAAAAACAGTCATTGTATATCTACCTGCTCCAATATTTTCAATAATTGGGGTTGTATTGCCAGTATTCCATCTAAAACTTTTAATTTGATTAGGATCTTTAAAACTAACTGCTATAGTACCATCCGTAGCGTCAACACAACTAATTGGATACCCATTATAATCAGAGGTAATAAAAGATAGTTCAATAGAAGAATATGCTTTAATTTGTATTTCTTGTTGAGCAGTGACTCCTAGATCATTGGTCAATTCGATTGAATAATTTCCTGCATTCAAGTTCAATAAAGTTAGTTGTTCTTCTAGTCGTTCCAACTCTCCTGAAACGATGGTATCTCTTTCTTTTAAAATCGTATAGTAAAAAGGTGGCTTACCAAAAGTAGTTTTTACTTGTAGTTTCCCATTCGATTCATTTGGACAAATGGTATCTGTAGCTATAGTAAAATCAATACGACAATCTTCTGGTGGAGCTAATTGAGTTTGGATTTGCACGATGCTATCACAGCCGTATTGGTTGGTAAATGTATCTGTAATAGTAGAAATCTCCGAAGGATCACAACTTTCTTGGGTAAGGATTGTAAAATCATTTTGCAGTAAAATTCGATTAGTAATTACTAAACTATCACAGCCACTTATTGTAGATAAATATAGCGTATCTTTTCCTACTTGATTAACATCACAAGTAGTCATTTCTATAATACTAGACGTTCCTTCTCTCTGAATCGTTTCTATAATTAACAAACTATCACAGCCATATTGGTTCATCAATAATTGTTCTTTAATACCGACATTATTTTCTATACAACTTTGTTGAGATAGATAAATAGTATCACTTGGTAATAAGGCGATACGAGTAATAATTAGACTATCAAAGCCTAGTCTATTTTTCAATATCAAGGTATCTGTTCCAACAAAGGAATGATCGCAAGTGCTTCCTTCTAATTGGGTAACATCTATAGCAGGTGCTTGGTAAATTGTTTCTATAATAATTAGACTATCACAACCATTCTGCTTACTCAACAACAAACTATCTTTTCCTATAATAGTACTATCAAATGTTATCTCGTTTACATAAATCGTATCAGATGGTAGAAAGGTGGTGGTAATGATTACCAAACTATCCGCTTCATCATCGGTTTCTAAAAATATCGTATCCACTCCTATTTCATTTTGATCACAGGAAGTTTCTATTATGAAATGAGTCGCCACATTTTCCTCTTGAAAAATATACTCGGTAATTACTAAACTATCACAGCCATACCTATTTGAAAAGAGTAGACTATCGAATCCTACAACTTGCTGCTCGCTAGTGAAATGCTTAATGAATATAGTATCAGATGGAACTAAAGTAGTGGTGGTAATAATCAAACTATCAAAATCATCTATATTGTTCAAAAACACAGTATCTATTCCTACCATATTTTCTTCGCAACTAGTCGCCATTAAGTAAGTCAAATCAATTGGTTCTTCTGCATAGGTTGTTGTTTGAATCACTAAACTATCACAACCGTATTGATTAGTAAAATACATACTGTCTATGCGTTCTTCATTTAAGTTTGTTGTAAATTGATTTAGATAAATAGTGTCTGACAGAAGAAGAAGAGTAGTTAGAACAATAAGGCTATCACAGCCATATTGATTGGATAATAACATCATTTCTATACCGATATTATCAGGATCACAATCTTGTTGCTGAAGATAGGTTGTATCTGGTGGAAGGTAGTTGTTCGTTCTTATCACCAAGCTATCACAACCATGTATGTTTTTAAAAAACAAGGTATCAATAAGTACTTGATTTGGATCACAACTAAATACGTTTTGAGTTGCTATATTTTTATTTTCTGATAAAAGTGTTTCTATAAAAAGAACACTATCACAGCCATATTGATTAGTCAATAAAATCATTTCCATTCCTACTTGACTAGCATCACAATCTTGAATTTGAAAATAACTTGTATCACTAGGCAATAAGGAAGTGGTAATCACTACTAAACTGTCATTATCTTCGGCACTCTTTAAAAATAAGGTATCTATTCCTATCTCTTCTGGATTACAAGTTGCCTCTTGTATATAGACTAATTCTCTTGGTGTTTCCACAAATAAAAATTCAATTATGACGAGACTATCACAGCCATATTGATTCATTAAATTCAGGCTATCTATCCCGACCATATCCCTATCTGTTACATACTCGTTGATATAGTTGGTGTCTGTTGGGTTTAAACTATATTCCGTAACGACAACACTATCACAGCCCAATGCATTTTGTAATACCAAAGTATCATTGCCTAACAAAGATGAATCACAAGTCTTTCGCATCTCCACTATCAAATCTGTATCCGAATCCAAAATGGTCTCTACAATCAATATACTATCACAGCCTAAATAATTGTTATAGCGTAGGGTATCAAAACCTACTTTCGATACATCACAATCTTCTTGTTGACTCCGAATCGTATCTGAATGTAATAAGCTATATT
>CAYOBX010000227.1:3808-8720 GCA_964402245.1 uncultured Saprospiraceae bacterium
TCATACTATCACAGCCTAAGATATTTTGTAGAACTAAGGTATCATTCTCTAATGCGGATGCGTCACAAGTAGTACGCATCTCCACTATCAAATCTGTACTAGAATCTAAAACTGTCTCTACTATCAAGACACTATCGCAGCCCAAAAAATTGCTATAACGCAAAGTATCAAATCCAACTTTTGTAATATCACAATCTTCTTGTTGACTCCGAATTGTATCAGATGACAATAAGCTATATTCCGTGACAATCATACTATCACAGCCTAAGATATTTTGTAGAACTAAGGTATCATTCTCTAATGCGGATGCGTCACAAGTAGTACGCATCTCCACTATCAAATCTGTACTAGAATCTAAAACTGTCTCTACTATCAAGACACTATCGCAGCCCAAAAAATTGCTATAACGCAAAGTATCAAATCCCAGCTTGGTCACATCGCAATCTAATTGTTGGCTACGGATCGTATCACTAGCCAATAAGGAGATCGTAGTAATTACAAGACTATCGCAACCTAAGTAATTAGAGAACAATTCACTAGCAGTTCCTGCATCTGCACTATTACAAGTTGTATTATTTATGTAGGTCGTATCTTTCGGTATAAATTCATAAGAGGTAATAGCCACATCTAGACAGCCATCAGATTCTAGATGAGTTGTAATAACTGTTTGTGATTGTTCAGGATCACAAGTTTGTTCCTGTATATGAGTAGTGTCCTGTGATATTAGACCTATCGTAATCTCATCTGCTGCGGTACAACCTTTTTCATCTGTTACCACAAGTGAATATATTCCTGCTCTATGAATGGATATTTGAGAAGTAATTGCATTATCGGACCAACTATAATGAGTATAAGTATCTGATGTAGATAATAGAAGCGATTCATTTTCACAGAGCACTTCTTGTGGTGATTGGATAGCGACAGACAAGGTGGCACCTTCTGTTATACTTACACTTTCTGTAAAATTACATCCTTGGGCATCTTCTATATAAATCTGATAGTTAGCAGGAATTAAATTTAAAAATTCATTGCTATTTTGGATAGGCAAATCATTTATACTATATATATAAGGAGGCATTCCACTTGAAGGATTAATCGTTATTTTTCCATTGCCTAAATCCTTACAGGTCTCATTTTCAAGAATAAAATCAGCAGCTACTTCTTCAAAGACATGACTTCCTAAATGAGAAAGATCATCTATAGGATAAGCAATCCATTCTGTATATAAGCTTGGGAAATCACAGTCACTTGGATCAATTGTAACTCCTTTATGAATACAACTTTTTCTAACTAAAGTCTGATCCTTAGTACCAATGATGCCATCTGTCCATTGATCGCCTTCCACACATCCAATATTGCCGAAAATATCAAGTGGTAGGTTATTTTTTTCCAAGATCAAAATATCATCTCCATTTGGGCCTGCGGCAAATGCAGCGTCTCTTGGAATATCTGTTAATCCATTACACAGGACAAAAGTTCCTTTAGAGGGAATAGTTCCTACTAAATTCCTCAAGGTCTGACCTTCAGCAGCACCATTAAAATATATCCTGACTCGATAGATACCATCCATTACAATATCTTGATCTGTAGGATTGAATATTTCAATACATTTATTATTGGAAGAACCTTCTACATATTCTGAAAAGAAAAGATCACTTTGGGCAGATAGAGCTGTTACCAGCATAACGCATAGGCAGGAAAGATGTACCTTCCACAAGAGGGAACTACTAAGCATTTTGTTTAGATTTAAATAGATTGACTACTGTTTAATTTAATCAATCCAAGTAAGCGTTTGTTTTTATTAAAATCGGTGGGATAGTGTCGTGAATAACCAAATTTACGAACTCTTCTTAAAATAATCAATTATTTATATTGGTAAATGTCTATCTTCCAGACAAATCCAACATCATAAACAAGTATTATTTATCAAAATAATATACTATAACAAGTAGGCGCAATAAACCTACCTAAATCCGTTTCATCTGCGTGACTACGAAGTAGCCCCGCATTGAATTATGTGTATCTTGTATTATATTTTCAACAATTTCATTAGGTAGGTTATATTTATCTATCAATGCGAATAAGTAATCAAGCCGTCTATATGATTTTATATATCTTTACAATACACAAAGCTCAGGAAGCGTTTTTTCGTAAACAATTCTATTCGATGAAAAACAAATTGTTCTATTTTCTGATATTAATAATCAGCTGCACCGCTGCTTGTACTTACATTCAACCAATAAAAGATGGCCTCACTGCTTTTGAACGAAAACAGTATATCAAGGCGATACCAATGTTAAAGAATGAGTATAAGCGAGCCAAGACAAAATTAGACCAAGGGAAATTGGCCTTCTTAACAGGAGAGTCCTATAAATTAACCAATCAATCAGATAAAGCTATTGAATGGTATCGTACATCATATGATGATGGCTATGGAGTCGATGCCTTAGCAGAATATGCAAATGCCCTCAAAAGAACACAGCAATACCAAGAGGCTATTCTTGCTTACAAAGAACTAGGCTTAGAGATTGGTAGTCCTTATGAATATCGAAAAGATATACAAGGATGTGAGATAGCTTTAAAGTGGCTAGAAGAAGGGGCCTATGAAGAATATACTATAGAACAGCCAAAATTCAATAGCCGTGCTTTAGATTATTCTCCAAGTATCTATCTAGGAAATGCGCTGTTATTTGTTTCAGATAGAGAAGAGAGTACTGGAGAAGAAGCGTATAATTGGACAGGTCGAGATTTCATGGATTTGTTTTTAGTAGATTTAAATACAGGAGAAATTAGTTCTTTTGATGGGACCATTAATTCTCCTGATAATGAAGGGCCTGCTACTTTTAGTAAAGACTTTAAGGAGATGATTTTCACTCGATGTTTTGGAGATGAAAATAATGCTGCATATTGTAAATTAATGAGCAGTACTAAAGAAGGAGATAACTGGTCTCCTCCAATGGTTTTACCATTTACGGAGTCTGAAATTAATTACATGCACCCTAGTTTATCCGAAGACGGAAATACACTTTATTTCGCTGCGGAGCATCCTGATGGTTGGGGAAAATATGACATTTACGCAGTTAACAGAATACAAGATGAATGGGACGAGCCTCGCCTATTAGGACGGAATGTCAATACCATTGGCAATGAACGTTTCCCTTATATTGATAAAGACACTCTTTATTTTTCTTCTGATTTTCATAATGGAATGGGCGGCTTAGATATTTTTAGAACTTACAAATACAAAAATGATGACTGGGCACCTGTCTTTAATTTAAAAGCACCCATTAATTCAGGCGCAGATGACTTTGGATATGTGGTAGACTATAGAGCTCCTATCGTAAATCCAAAAGTAATTCATAAAGGATATTTTACCTCTACTAGAGATGATAGTAAAGGAAATGATGACATTTATTCTTTTACTAGAATGATTCCACCACCGCCTCCGCCTCCACCACCTATTGATACCACCCAAAAAGAAACAATCGTAGAGCATACTTTAATTTTAAAAGGCTATGTCCTAGAAAAAATATATCAAAATCCAGATAATCCTAACAGTAAAGTATTAGGTAGAAAGCCCTTAGCAGGTGCTGCCGTCAAAATTAGTTTAGAAGATGTGGAAGAGGATATAAGAGTTGGAGAAGATGGATTATTTGAAATTATTTTAGAAGAAGATGCGGTCTATAAATTTGTAGCTTCACAGGAAGGATACTTAAGCAATAACGCAAAATTCTCTACTAAAAACATCGCAAAAGATCCGAAGAATCCTACCCAAGAATTTTTAGTTGAGATCGAACTAGATAAAATATTTAAGAACAGAGAAATTGTACTCAATAATATTTACTACGACTATAACGAGTCTTATATTAGAAATGATGCCAAACCTACGCTCAATGAGTTAGCCGATATTTTATTACAGAATCCTGCTATAAAAATCGAATTAGCCTCCCATACAGATTGTAGGGGCAAAGAAAAATATAACCAAGAATTATCTCAACGACGGGCACAATCTGCTGTTAGCTACTTAGTGTCTACAGGTGTTGCTGATGAGCGATTGACCGCTCGTGGCTATGGTAAAAATGCATTACTCATTAATTGTGAATGTAATGATTGTACAGAGGAAGATCATCAAGCTAACAGAAGAACTACTTTTAAAATTTTGGATAACTGACTAGGAGTTAGGCGACAGGGCAGGCTGCCCCCTGACCCCTAGCTAATTACGATTTTGGAATAAATAATAGAAAAATGGAACACTTAAAATACCCGACAGGGCGATTCAAAAAACCTGAAATTATTACACCTGTAATGATCCAAGATTGGATAAGAGAAATTGAAACATTACCTGCTCAAATGAATGATTTGACAGCTACACTCTCTGAAGAACAATTGGATCTAACATATCGCCCAGGCGGTTGGTCTATCAGACAAGTAGTACATCATGTATTCGATAGCCATACCAATGCCTATGTACGTTTTAAGTGGACTTTAACAGAAGACAACCCCACTATTAAGGCATATGATGAAGTTAAGTGGGCAGAGTTAGCCGATACTCAACAAACGCCAGTTACAGTCTCCTTACATCTTCTAGCAGGCTTGCATTTTAGATGGTCGGTGCTAATGAAATCTCTTTCAACAGAAGAGTTAGGTCGAACGTTTTTTCATCCTGGCAGCCAAGCCACTTACGATTTAAATTCTATGGTCGGCATGTATAACTGGCATGGAAAGCATCACTTAGAACATATTAAAATTGCTCTGAAGGGTAAGGTCTGAATGATGAATGATGAATACCAAACATGATGTCTATGCTTCTAGTCAACGTCTAGTGAATTTCTCATTCATCATTTTTATATAAAGCTTAAGGGTTTTCTTATAAAAAAGTATTCGCTAAAAATTAGGCTAAAAACGGACAAGT
>CAYOBX010000228.1:0-8647 GCA_964402245.1 uncultured Saprospiraceae bacterium
CTCCATTCCGCCCCTCAATCCACTCCCGCGCATTCACAAAAGCCTCAATCCAAGGCGATACCTCATCTCTCCGATCAACTGGATAATTCGCCCAATTCCATTGAAAAATAGATCGTTCAATATGCGGCATAGTCACTAAATGTCGCCCATCTTTACTACACAACATCGCCGTATTATAATCACTGCCATTCGGATTAGAGGGGTAGCCTTCATAGCCATATTTTGCCACGATCCCATAAGTGCTTTCAGACAACTCCATATCAAATTTTCCTTCGCCATGAGAAATCCAAACCCCTAAAGTACTGCCAGCTAAAGAGGATAGCATCACCGAATTATTCTCTTGGATATGAACAGAGGTAAACGCACTCTCATGCTTTCCAGAATCATTATAAGTCATTTTAGAATGATGTAAATGCTCTGGATTAATTAACTCCAATTCTAAAAACAATTGACAACCATTGCAAATGCCTACAGACAAAACATCTTCTCGATTGAAGAAATTATTTAAAGTTTTCTTAGCCTTTTCATTATACAAAAAGGCACCTGCCCAACCTTTAGCAGAACCTAAAACATCAGAATTAGAAAAGCCGCCTACGGCCCCTACAAATTGAATGTCTTCTAGTGTTTCTCTTCCCGATATTAAATCGGTCATGTGGACATCCTTCACATCAAAACCAGCAAGGTACATAGCATGGGCCATTTCTCTCTCTGAGTTACTTCCTTTTTCTCTTATGATGGCTGCCTTAGGTCTAGGTTTAGCCGAATCTATCGTTGGTAATTTCCCCGTGAAATGTTCAGGAAAGGTAAACTGTAATGCTTGATTTTTATAATTATCATATCGAGCTTTAGCAAGCGGTGCAGCGGTTTGTTTTTGATCTAATAAGAAAGAGGTTTCATACCATACATCTCTTAAATGCGGAATGTCAAAGTGGAATTCCGCAGGCCCTTTTTTAATACTCAACTGATTGGTAACATGGACGCTTCCAATTTTATGGAAGACTATCCCTGCTTCTTTCATTAAAGGCTCGATGGTAGCATCACTTGATTGAATGATTAATCCAGCATTTTCTGCAAATAATAATTTCACCAAATCTTCTTCCTCTATGGAAGATAAATCTATATCTGCACCAATATCATTAGTAGAAAAACAAAGTTCTAATAGGGTAATGATCATGCCTCCAGAAGAAATATCATGACCCGCAACAATCTTATCTTGTCGAATTAATTGTTGGATGGTATTAAACACATTGGCAAAGTATTCTGGTTCTTTCACACTAGGTGCTTTTTTGCCAATCTTATTAAAAGTTTGCGCTAATGAAGAGCCCCCAAGGCTGTAATCATAGCTAGAACAATTAATGTAATAAATGCTTCCTTTTCCGACCCGAAATAAAGGTTCTACTATTCTAGATATATCATCACAATTACCAACTGTAGAAATAATTACGGTACCTGGTGATAAGACTTCCTTATCCCCATACTTTTGTTTCATGGATAATGAATCCTTGCCTGTAGGTACATTGATCCCTAAGGCAATAGAAAATTCTGAAACGGCTTTTACTGCTTTGTATAATCTAGCATCTTCGCCTGGATTCTTGCAGGGCCACATCCAATTGGCAGATAAAGAGACGGACTTCAATCCATCTTTAAGCGGCGCCCAAACTAAATTCGTTAAAGATTCTGCAATAGCATTTTTTGCGCCTTTAGCAGGGTTCAATAAACCACTAATTGGTGCATGTCCAATAGAGGTAGCCACCCCTTCCAAACTATCATAATCTAAAGCCATTACGCCGCAGTTATTCAATGGCAATTGTAAAGGCCCGACACATTGTTGCTTGGCTACTCGTCCGCCCACACATCTATCTACTTTATTTGTCAACCAATCCTTACAGGCTACCGCTTCTAATTTCAATACTTGTTCTAAATATTCATGTAAGTAAGCATCATGGTAAGTTAAAGTCTTATGCGGTCGTCCAACTGTTTTATCTGAAAGAACCGTTTTTGGCGAACTTCCAAACATATCTGATAAAGCCAAATCTATTGGCTTTTCTTGGGGCTTACTCGATTCAAAACTAAATCGTTGATCGCCAGTCACTTCTCCTACTTCATATATTGGGGCACGCTCTCTTTCGGCAATTGTTTTTAACAACTCCATATCTTGTGGTGCGGCTACTAAGCCCATCCGCTCTTGAGATTCATTACCAATGATTTCTTTAGCAGATAGGGTAGGATCTCCAATAGGTAATTGAGCTAAATTAATTTTTCCACCCGTATCTTCTACTAGTTCAGACAAACAATTTAAATGTCCTCCTGCACCATGATCGTGTATAGATACAATTGGATTATGATCGCTTTCTACTAAACCTCTAATCGCATTGGCCACTCGTTTCTGCATTTCGGGATTAGACCGTTGTACCGCATTTAATTCAATGCCTGTACTAAATTCCCCTGTATCCGCAGAAGATACCGCAGCTCCACCCATCCCTATGCGGTAATTATCTCCTCCCAGGATGACAATTTTGTCCCCTTTTTTAGGTTCCTCTTTGATGGCTTGATCTGCCTTGCCATATCCAATGCCACCCGCCATCATAACCACCTTATCAAAGCCCATTTGACGAACATTTTCTTGATGCTCAAAAGTCAATAGGGAGCCAGCGATTAAGGGCTGACCAAATTTATTACCAAAATCAGAAGCCCCATTAGAAGCTTTGATCAAAATATCCATAGGCGTTTGGTATAGCCAAGGACGCTCTTCCATTCCTTTTTCCCAAGGTCTATTATCCGCTAATCTAGAATAGGAGGTCATATATACCGCTGTACCTGCTAAAGGAAGCGACCCTTGTCCACCCGCTAATCTATCTCTTATTTCTCCACCTGAACCTGTGGCGGCACCATTAAATGGCTCAACAGTCGTAGGAAAGTTATGTGTTTCAGCTTTTAAGGATAGGACAGATTTGAAAGGTTTTTTGGTATAAAAATCTGGCTTATCAGGAGACTTAGGCGCAAACTGGGTAACGGTCGGTCCTTCTACAAAAGCAACATTATCTTTATAAGCAGACACGATCCCATTAGGATTCTCTTTGGCAGTCTGCTTAATCATCTGGAACAAGGTATTTGGCTTTTCCTCTCCATCTATAATAAATGACCCATTAAATATTTTATGCCTACAATGCTCACTATTTACTTGAGAGAAACCAAACACTTCAGAGTCTGTTAGGGGACGATTAATTTTCTCTGCTACACTTTCTAAATAACTTATTTCTTCCTCATTAAGTGCCAAGCCTTCTTGTGCATTAAAAGTGGCTATATCTTTAATAGATAGTATAGATTCAGGTTGCACATCAACACTAAATATACTTTGATCTAATTGCTCATATTTTTGAAAAAGCATTGGGTCATAGTCCTTAAAGTCTTTTGCTACGGCTGTAAATTTTTCGATCCTTATAATTCCTTGGATCGCCATATTTTGTGTGATTTCCACAGCATTCGTACTCCACGGTGTGATCATTGCTGCTCTTGGCCCTAGGAAAGGTTCATGAATTTCTTCTAAGTTGATTGGTCCGTGATTACTGAATAGCCATTTTAACTTTTTGACTGCTTCAGGGGAGAGTGTTTCTTTGACTTGAACGGCGTATAGATAATCTGTAGTTGTACCGAAAAAAAAGATCATAGTATGCGTAGCTAAATTTAGTTAGTATTTGGACAGACTAGATGACGGATTTATTCTTTCGTCGTTACATTAGTCCTAAAAACTGCAAATTTCCCTTTTTTAGTTTGAAATGAAAAGGATTACTTGCCTTATACTTTAAATTATTTTAATTTTGATAGGAAATAGTATTTTAACCACACTATTCATCTTTACCTTCCTACCGATTTTAAGTCAAATTGATAAGCTTGTCTAGTTTTAAACATATATCCATGCATTTTGGCATTAATGTCGCTTTATTTTCCATAGCGAAAGCTTTGCGTAGCTCAAACTGGAAGCTTGAGCTACGTAGCAAGATGTAAATGCAGGGTTTAGAAACATAATAAAACTCATTGAAAATAGTATTACTCCATGAACAGAGATCTACACCCACTTACCTTCATTTTACTTATTATTAATTGCCTATGTATTTCCATTTTCAATACCTATGGGGCTACAAATAACTTACCTGTTAATTGCACTGGAAAAGCATTGGTTTGTAATAACAATGTTAGAGTCTCTATTAACCCTGGATGTCATGGTTTTATTAGTATAGATGGTTTTTTAGAGGACCCCTGCTTTGGAGCTGGGGTGAGTTATGATTTTGAAGCTCGGCTAAATTCTAGTCAAACGGTAAGGGAAACAATTAGTGCCAACACTAATGCAGATCTTTCCAATGGAATTTCTTTTCAAACAGACTTGGTGGATTGCAATAAGACTTATTCTTTAAAAGTATCTCGACGGAGTAGTAGTGGTACACAAACATGTATAGGTACCGTAACTTTTCAAGATCAACAAGAACCTGTTATT
Organism: uncultured Saprospiraceae bacterium; assembly: GCA_964402245.1. Classification (GTDB taxonomy): domain Bacteria; phylum Bacteroidota; class Bacteroidia; order Chitinophagales; family Saprospiraceae; genus JAFMDF01. The sequence continues at coordinate 4,493 of CAYOBX010000228.1, forward strand.
TATGCGCCTGCTATTCAAACAGTTGCTTTATGCAACACCGTTTCTGATGAAGTGCTTTTAAATAGTTTACAATTTTCTGTAGTTGACTTTTGTCATGTTGACCAAACAAGTGTAAGTGTTGGAAATTTTCCTTCTTATTTTTGTGGAGGTTCTGCTCCAACGATTCCGATCACTATAGAAGCGGTAGATTTTTGTGGAAATAGAGCTAAAAAGACCATTGAGGTACAGGTGATTCGACCGACTGTTTTCTTTTTTCCTGGGGATTCTACTTTAACCTGTGGTACTAGTACAGACCCATCTAGAGCAGGTAGGCCTATGCTGGATTCCAATGGAGATGGAGTAGGGGACATTCCTATTGATGGAAGTACCTGTGGATTCCAAGCAAGTTTTACGGATTTACAAGTAAATGATTTGTGTGGTTTTGGTACTAAGATCATACGGACCTGGAAAGTGATAGATGTTTGTAATTTAAATAACTCTAGCACACGCACCCAATTTATAGAAGTAAAAGACACAGAACGACCCAAACTAACTTGTCCTTCTTCTAATGATTTAGGATCAAGAACTCGCCCCTTTCAAGTAGTTGCCAACCAATTTGATTGCCAAGCAATTCCTAATCTCTTATTATCTAATGCTACTGATAATTGTTCTGCGAATTTACAACCCGAATTAATAAAAGTGGTTAGCACGAATAACTCCTCCTTAATAGCTTGGCCTAATGATCCATTGGCTATTGGTTCTTATTATGGAGAATATCAAGCAATTGATGCTTGCGGAAACAGCTCTTTATCTATTTGTAAGATCTATTTTGACGTGGTAGGAGGCAGTACGCCAAATGCTATTTGTGATGACCAGATTAATGTAGCATTCAATAACGGTTGGACGAATATAAGAGCCATTGATATTGATGAAGGAAGCTATGATAACTGTGGACAAGTATCTTTGTCTATCCGAAAAGACGGAGGAGATTGGGCAGATGCGATTACCTATAATTGTGATGATGTACGTAGTAATGCTAAGGTGTATTTAAGGGCACAAAATGCAAGGGGGGCATCGACAACTTGTTGGGTGAGTATTGGCAGTTCCTATGCATGTGAGACGACTTCAGTAAATACAACTAATGATAATTCTAGTGAGGAAACAGCTACTAATAATCCAAGCATTGATAACGGAGGTGCTTCGGAGGAGGAAACAGATACATATGCTGTTCCTGTTTTTGATATAAATAATGTAGCTCGTTTAAAAGGAGCAATTTATACAATTGATAACAAACCATTACAGGAGGTATTGATTCAAGCAGAAGGGACCATTGATTATGAGCAAAGTGTTATGACTGATGAGAACGGTATTTTTGAAATGGATCTGCCTAAAAATATTGGTTACCAAATTAATCCTATAAAAGATACGGATCGTACTAATGGAATTTCCATATTAGATTTGATTATGATTACTCGGCATATATTGGGGCTGGATTATTTAGATTCTCCGTTTCAACATATCTCTGCTGATGCTAATTTATCAGGTAATATTACGGCATTTGATGTCGTCTTATTGCGTAAATTAATTTTAGATCCTACAGACCCTAATTTGTCTAATTTGAAAGGATGGAGATTTGTGGAGCAAGGGGTAGAATTAGATTTAAGAAATCCACTTTCTTTATTGATTCAAGAGAATAGCTTAATTGATTTATTTACGGATGAAAAATTAGATGTAGCGTTTACAGCAATTAAAGTCGGTGATTTAAATAATACAGCTAGTACGAATGGACTGCAATTATCAGAATCAAGAAATGCTAAAGAATCTTTAGTTATTAAAGTTAAAGATCAAGATGTTAGAAAAGGAGATATGGTCACTGTTTCCTTAAGTATTCCAGAGTTAAAACAAATTTTAGGATTACAAATGGGACTGGCATTAACTGGTTTAGAATTACTTAATGTGCAATCTGGCAATGCAGCTCCACATCATTACAAACAACTCAATTCCAATCGACTAAATATTGTATGGGATCAATTTTCTCAAAATCAATCTGCTAACCAATTTATAGAACTAACATTGAGTGCTACTGCCTCAGGCCGTTTGAAAGATATGATCTATATTGACCAACAAAGTATGCCTGCCATTGCTTATGAAGAAGAAACTATTTTAGTTCCTCAACTTAGTTTTACGGATATAGTATCAGTTGATAATAATTTTAAATTACTACCTAATCAGCCAAATCCATTCAAAAACCAAACGAATATCCGATTTGTATTACCTGCCGAGCAAGTAGTTTCCTTAGAGGTATTTGATTTAGCAGGAAAGTCAGTTTTGAATCATACGATACAAGGGAAGAAGGGAGAAAATACTTATGTTTTAAGAAGTGGTGATATTGGGAGTAATGAAGGGATCTATGTTTATCAAATACTTAGCAAAAAAGGAATTTTATCTGATAAATTAATTATTGGAAAGTAAGGCATAATAAAGCCATTACTTATTGCTAACACAATGGATTATTCGTATGGCATTGTTCCTCAAACAGTCAAGCAATTTAGCCATCTATTTCAAAATCAAGACCTTATTATTTCGTCGTTACTAAGTCTTTATTTTGGCAAATCAAAAGTAAAGATAGATCCTTTTCCCAACTCACTACTTACGAAGAATTGGGAGCCCATTTTTTCAATTATTTTTTTACAAGTAGCTAAACCAATTCCAGAGCCTTTGTATTCTTCAGAAGAATGTAATCTTTTAAAAGGCTCGAATATTTTATCTAAATTTTCTTGTGAGATACCAATTCCATTATCGATAATGGATACCCGTATTTTCCCATTTAGTTCATCAGCTTTGACTTTAACAATTGGTGATTTTTGTCCATCTTGATATTTCAAACTATTACTTATGAGATTTTGAAATAATTGAATTAGTTGTAATTTCTTTCCAGTAATAATAAAATTATCCTTTGGTAATATAACTTTCGCTTTGGAGCTTTTAATGGTTTCCGTAAGGTTAAAAGTTACTGTTTCTAATATGGAATGTAGCTTAAGTTTTTCATTTTTAAATGAATGGTCACCAGCTTTCGCATAATCCAAAAGGCCATGGGTTAATTCATCCAAATTGTTAGCTGCTTTTTTAATAAAATCTAAATAATCTTTTTTATAGGATACAGAATTCTTTTGTAACTCTTTGTCATGCAATCCAATAAAGCTATTTATTGTTCTAAGTGGCGCACGCACATCATGTGCTACCATATTAGCGAAATCGACTAATTTTTTGTTGGCATTTTCTATGATCCTTTGATTTTCAAATGTAGTCATAATCTGCTTAGCAAGAACATTTAAGGTATCCTGTTGTGTCTGAGTTAATGACTTAACTTCTGTATCCATAACACATAAAGCGCCAAGATTAATATTATCAACATTGGTCAATGGACACCCAGCATAAAATGCAACCCCACCTTCCTTGCTAACTTGAGGTAAATGTTTTGTTAATTCATTTTCTCTAGTGTTGTCAATAACTAATACATGATTATCTTTAATAGTGAATTGGCAAATAGAATCTTCCACTTTAATGGTTTTAAGTTCTACTCCATGTTGAGATAAAATATACTGGAACTTATCATCTAAAATACTAATATAGGCCATTTTAGTACCACTTATTCTTGAAGCTAATTCTAGTGATTCTTGTAAAAAATTCTCATTGGATGATAGATGATCTACAAAACAATAATCTTCAAGAAGTTCTTTTCTATCTATTTTGGTAGCTTGAGTAGTTTCTGAAATCATTGTATAAGTTGCTGAAAATAAAAAATATGTAACTGACTCTATTCCAATTGCAAGAAGAAGAATAAGGGCAAAAGAAGCAGTATAAATTGTAAGTTTATTTTTTCATCGTTCCATAGTAACGACAAAAAGAATAGAGGGGAATTTGGATGAGGTTACTCGACCGACTGCGTCAGTGAGCTAGTTTTGTTCTCGTTACTTATTGAAACCATTTGGTTTAGGGAGGAAATGGACTAGCCAATTAAATAAACTATATGTTTTTTGGAATACTATATATAGTAACTCCAAAAATTAGTCCAATTCAATGATTCCTTTCTGAAAAAATAATCTAGTTATGAATTGATGTATACTACGGACAGGATAGATTGCCGAATTTATTTTTGAATTAGACTTCCCAAAT
>CAYOBX010000229.1:0-8638 GCA_964402245.1 uncultured Saprospiraceae bacterium
GGTACTGTTGTACGGAATAAATTCCGTGGTACTGTTGTACGGAATAAATTCCGTGGTACTGTTGTACGGAATAAATTCCGTGTTACGGGCGTGAGTATCGACTATCCCGCTGTATATCAAACAAAGTAAAGCCCACTAATAAATGAACATATGTATTTCTTGGGTTAACCAGTCCCTCCTCTAAATTGTTATTCAATAACCTGTCAAAACTCATAGTCGCATCCAGCGAGATATTAAGTCGATTAGAGACCTGCCTACCAATACTAACAATTCCCACATTTTCTCTATTTTTTATAATGCTGGATTCATCAAATACCTGATCTCTAAAGGTGAGTAATAAGGCCTTGACATCTACTAATCCAGTTAAGCTACCTTTCAATAATTTAGAGTATTGATAGCCTAAGCCAAATCGCCATTTTTTCGTATGATAACTTGCCACAATTGGAAAATCTAAGTACCGATTTTCTATGGTGCCATCCACTAAACCTGTATAACTAATTCTTAAAGGGATCGGAAATTCTTCTCCTAAAATCCCCTTTGCTGCATCATATTTCCCACTAACTGGACTAGTAAAAGTCGCTCCTTTTTCACTATAGCCAATGCCAATCGATATAGAAAAATTGGAATAAAATTGTTCTCTCCAAAGGAGACTTAAATTAGGCCCTAGACCAGGTTGACCTGTTGCTTCAGAAGGAATGTCTGAAAGACCTATTGGTCCTCCTATAGAGATGCCTCCTCTTGCGATAACGGATGATCCTAAAGACTGGCTATTTAATAAAAATGGAAAGCATAGTAATGCTGCGATGAATAGGTATTTGTGTTGCATATTAGTGAAAATAGGTGTGAAGGACTTTCTTTTGAAAATGAAAATTTATTTTTGACTCATTACTATATAAGTTTGTTCTTTGTAGCAAAGGTAGGTAAGAAGGAAATTGGGGAGGTATAAAAGAGTAAGCTTTTATTAGCGGATAATAGCCATATGTAATTTTATTGGAGCAATTAACGTCGTTCCTTGAAGGAACGACGTTAATAAGAATCTATCCTTTATGCACATTCCTCGACTTAATATTCTTATCAAAAGGAATTTTAAATTGGTATAAAATATCCCGATCTCGACTATCATCTAAAATATCTAAACCATATTGCACTTTTGCCGGATCATCATAGACTAAAGTACCGAACATCCGATCCCAAAAAGAAAAGATATTTCCAAAGTTGGTATCCGTCCACGGAACTTCAAAATGGTGATGAAATTTATGCATATTAGGCGTTACAATAATCCAACTTAAAGGTCGATCTAACCATTGAGGGACGGTAATATTCGCATGAGTGAAATAAGCAAAAAAGACTGTTAAAATTCTATAGAAGAAATAATAAGCAATGGGCATTCCAAAAAGTAAAATAGCCACTAATGCCGCTATTTCTCTAGTGATATAATCTCCTGGATGATGGCGCGTTGCCGTCGTTGCATCCACATGCGTATCACTATGATGGATCATATGAAACTTCCACAAAAATGGCACATGGTGTAATAGGTAATGCATCCCATATTGAGCAAATAAATCTAAAGCCATGATCGCTATTAATAATTCTACCCAAATCGGAAGATTCACTTGATTGAGAATACCAAAATTATTTTCTCCAATCCAAATAAAAACCCCTAAAGTCGCTGCTCCAAATAGCACATTAATCACTAGGTCACTTGCCAAAAACACCATATTGACACCAATATGTTTCAGCTTTTTATAATCATTACTAATCAAAGGCATTAATCCTTCTAATATCCAGTTAAAAGATAAGCAGATAAATATCCAAGAGAACTTTTGCCAGTTAGGCATCGTTTCGAAAAAGTTTAAGAATTCTTCCATGTGATAATTAGGTATATTTTAGATACTAAGATAATATTATTTTGCAATAATTATTTTATTTTAGAAAATCATATTAACTCAAACGCCACCATCCCCAATGGAGGAAAAGTAACACGTAAAGAATATCCCTGTCCATGCCAAGGAATAGCCTCTGCAGGTAAAGGCCCTTCATTTAGAGCACCGCTACCATTATATTGGAGAGCATCAGTATTCATAACCTCTTTCCATTGGCCACCATATGGAACACCTATTTGGAAATCTGTTCGAGTAATAGGCGTGAAATTGCAGACAACTACTTGTGATTTATGATGTGCTTGACCTTTTCTAAGATAGGCAATAAAACAATTCTCCTTATCCTGGTGCTCGATCCATTCAAAGCCAGATTGTTCAAATTGTTGATCGTACAGTGCAGGAGTGCTTTTATAATAAGTATTTAAATCTTTTACTAAGGTTTGGACTCCTTTATGCGTAGGATGTTTCGTTAACCACCATTCAACGCCTTTTTTAATACTCCATTCTGTGGTCTGCCCAATCTCTCCACCCATAAAAAATAACTTGGTACCAGGGTGGGTATACATATAACCAAAGAGTAATCGAAGATTAGCAAAACGTTGCCACTCATCTCCTGGCATTCGATCTATTAGTGCGCCTTTTCCATATACCACTTCATCGTGAGATAATGGAAGCATAAAATTTTCAGAAAAAGCATATACCATACTAAAAGTGATTTTTCCTTGATGGTACTTTCTATTAATAGGGTCTTCTTTGAAAAAATTTAAGGTATCATGCATCCAGCCCATCATCCATTTTTGACCAAAACCTAAACCGCCCGTATAGGTGGGTCTAGATACACCCGACCAAGAAGTAGATTCTTCGGCAATAGTCAGCGCATCAGGAAAATGTTCATAGACCGCAATATTGAAATCTTCTATAAATCTGATGGCGTCGTAATTTTCATTTCCGCCATGTTCATTTGGAACCCATTCTCCAGCTTCTCTAGAATAATCTAAATAAAGCATAGACGCAACAGCATCCACTCGTAAGCCATCAATATGAAATTTGTCTAACCAGAATAAAGCATTGGAGATTAAAAAGGAGCGGACTTCCTTTCTACCATAATTAAAAATGAGACTTTTCCAATCAGGATGAAATCCTTTTCTAGGATCATCATGCTCGTATAGCGCAGTGCCGTCAAATTTACCTAACCCGTGCTTGTCTTCAGGAAAATGAGAAGGTACCCAATCTAGTATTACACCTATTCCTGCTTGGTGAAAAGCATCTACTAACTGCATGAATTCTTGCGGGGTACCAAAACGACTTGTGGGGGCAAAGTAGCCAGTAATTTGGTATCCCCAAGAAGGAAAGTAGGGATGTTCCATGACAGGCATAAACTCAATATGGGTGAACCCCATTTCTTTGACATAGGTAACTAGTTCGTCTGCAAGTTCTGTATAACTTAAAGATTTATCAGCAGCGACTTTTTTCCAAGAGCCCATATGTACCTCATATACTGCATAGGGTTGAGACTGCCCTGTTTTCTCTTTTCTTGTTTGTAACCAAGCAGCATCTTTCCAATCATAGTCTAGATTCCATGTAATAGAAGAGGTATTTGGAGGGACCTCCCAAAAATTGGCAAAAGGATCTCCTTTTTCCAGTTCTTCTCCATAATAGGTTGTTAAGCAATATTTATACAATTCTCCTTTTAAAACATTGGGAAGAAACCCCTCCCAAATCCCTGAAGAATCCCATCGAGGATATAGTTGATGGCTATACTTATCCCAGCCATTAAAATTACCTATAACAGATACCTGTTTGGCATTGGGAGCCCATACTGCAAAGTAGGTACCGACTTGGTTATCAACACTTATAGAATGATTACCAAATTTTTCGTATAATTTATAATGTTTACCCGCTCTAAATAACTGAATGTCAAAATCTGATAATAAAGAATGTGAAAGTACTGACATATTTAGGGTTCTTTTTTGCTAATTAGGATTGGGATCTATTGGAAATATTTTTCCTTTATAAAATGAGCTTGTTTTCTATATCTGATGGATAGTCAAATAACTACGAATATAAAATAAAATCATAAAATATGAATCAATGTATTCTAGTTGTAAAAATTGACAATAATATGTACTTTTATCGGAGTTGAGGCTATAGACTACACACTAATACAAAAAAAACAAAATCTTTATACTTTTTGCTCATTTTACATAAGCACTTCACTAAGGGGTTAAGATATACTTACTTATTAAAGTTTGCAAGGTTGTTATAATAACCAGTTTTAAAATACTATGAGAGCTTCTCTGACTTTTCTGGTTGGCTTATTCTGTCTATTTTTATGGGGCACCGTAGCAAATTCAGTATACGTATGTATATTGAAAAAAGAATGTCCAATTCATTCAAACATCCCCCCCGAATCTAATCGACTGACTAATCTATTGCTTTTAGATGGTGATACTCCTATATTAGAAGGGTATGAACAATTTTCTTTTGATTCAGAAAAAAGTGCTCCTCTATTGTCCATAGACAATAAGAATTATTTGAATGGTGTTGCGACCTATTTAAAAAATAATCCAGATAAAAACCTGAAGATAACAGGATTATACCGTCCTTCCGAAAAATCGATACAAAAAGGGATATTTGAAAATTTAGGACTAGCTAGAGCGAATAATATAAAGAACCTTTTGATCCATAGGGGGGTCGATAAATCTAGAATATTCATCGATTACAATATGGGCTCTGAATCTTTGGAAGCTCCTTTGTCTTTTACAATGTTTTCAGCGATACCTGATGAAATGAGCAGTGACGAAGAAGGTATTATTAATGCACAATATAGCTTTGATAATATGGTGTTTTCAGATGCTAACTTCGAAATTAATTCTGCTGTATTTACACCTGGTCCAGCTTTTCTAAATTGGGCAGATTCTGTTCAAGTATACATGACGCAAAACCCTGACAAATCTTTTCAAATTATTGGACATACAGATAATACAGGCCCAGCTCAATATAATAAAGAATTAGGTTTAGAAAGAGCGTTGGCTGCTAGAAATTTTTTCATAGACAAAGGCATTGACAATAAAATACAAGTAGTGAGTATGGGGGAGAAACAACCTATTGCAAGCAACGCAACTGTAGAAGGAGAACAACGAAATCGACGAGTTAATTTTATTATTAAGTAAGGTCTCAATTTTAATTTGCATTTTAATTTTAATTTCATTCCTAAGGCATTCAACTAATACTAACATATGAATTTTTTAAGACATCTTTTTACAGAAGTAAGTTCAGATCATAGTTATTATCTATTAACATGGTTGATTGGATCTTTCTTGATTGGTTGGCTTGCGCGTTATTTCTTGGCAAGAAGAAAACAAAAAGCATTAAATAAAGCGCTAGATAAATCAAAATTGGAGCTCAAGCAGTCTAAGAAACAACAGATTGCCTTGCAGGGTAAATTTGATTTGAAAGAAGCGGATTACAAAAAAGCTTCTTTAGAGTTAAAAGATAAGAATAGTTTAGTAGAGTCTCTAGGTACAGAAAAACGACAGATGAACACGCGATTAAAATCGACCTTAGGAGATTTTGAAAAAATGAAAGTGGAACATACGCAAACCACCTCTAGATTAGAAGAGCTAAGTGATCAAATTCTAGGTTTGAGAACGAAGAATGCACAACTAAATACAGAAATTCAGCAAAGTAATCAAACGATTAACCAATATGCGGATACACAGTCTTCTGTAGAAGAACAGCAAGAATTAAGAAATATTATCCAAAGACTTCAAGCGGAAAATACGAATCTAAAAAAGCAATCTAATAGCGCTCCAGCTATTACTATTCCAAATGAAGCAGATGAGACTAAATTAGCAGATGCTAATGCAGAAATTGCTCAATTAGAAGAAGGGAACGAAGCTTTATCTAATTCTTTAAATACCCTAATTGAGCAGAATGAAGCAATGAAGGAACAATTAGAACAATTGCCACAGTATGAAGAAGGAAATGCTGCATTGAATGCTAGTATTCTACAATTGATTGAGCAAAATGAATTATTAAAAGCACAAGTAGAAGATTTGAATCAATATGAATCTGGAAACGATATATTGAACTCAACTATTTCCCAATTAATAGAAGAGAATGAATCCCTCAAAGGGAACAAGCCTGTTGAAGCTTCTGCAGCCGTTCCTGCTATCTCTGTTCCTGCTACTACTGTGAGCTCAGAAGAACTGGATACGGAACAAGCTAAGGCAGAAATTCGAGCAGCTATTGGTAAACAAATATCTGCGGTGGCCGCTTCGGAGAAAGATGATTTGAAAAAGATTAATGGTATTGGCCCTTTTATTGAGGAAAAATTAAATGACTTAGGTATTTATACTTTTCAACAAGTTAGTCAATTAGATGGCTTGCTGCCAGTATTAACCTCTGCTATTGAATTCTTTCCAGGTAGAATAGAGCGAGATGAATGGATTGGACAGGCGGATCGATTGGCGTTTATGAAAAAATCTAGTAGTGGCAGACGAAGAACTGTTGGATCAACAGAACCTATACCTGATGAAAGTTTTACAACAGAAAAAACGGCTGTTCAAGAAAAAATAATTGTAGGAAATAAACCAATAAAAAGAGTAATTAGACGAGCACCAATTAGAAGGATTGTAAAGGCAGATCCAAGTGCCAAAAAAGTAGAAAAAAAGATAGAACCTAAAGTAGAATTGCCTCCTTTGCCTGCCGTACCACCAACGGAAAAGAAAATTCCACCTACTTCTGCCGCAGCATTTAAAGAAGCAACAAGTAGAAAAATAGTGGTACCACCAGTCCCTGTAATAGCTAAGCAAGCGCCACCAGTTATAGAGCAAGTGCCAGAGCCAGTTGTTGAAGAAATGCAGGCTCCTATAGAAGCGAAGGTAGAAGAAGTAAAAGTGGAAGCAGCAGCACCAATAGTAGATACTCCTGTCCCTGTAAAGGAAGAAGAGTCAGCTTCAGCGGAAGTACCTATTGTAGAAGACTTAAGGAAAATTGAAGGAATAGGCCCTAAGTTATCTAAGGTTTTAAATGCTGCGGGGATTCTCAATTTTCAGCAATTAGCCGATAAATCTACTAGCGAACTACAAGATATTTTAGACGACGCTGGACCTCGTTATCGGATAGCTAGACCAAAATCATGGCCACTTCAAGCAGCAATGGCAGCAGCAGGAGACTGGGATGGATTAAAAGCTTTTCAGGATGAAATGCGAGGTGGTATTTTGCCAGATTAAAATTAAAAAAAAAATCCATCAAGACTTTATTGTTTTGATGGATTTTTTTGTTAATGTTTTTTTAAATTCTTTACTTAAAGAGCATTTTTATCTATCTTTGTAATAGAGAACTATTTTATAATCTTTTAGTTTCTGACTAACTATTTTTAATCGTTTTTCTTTTAAAATTTTAGATGAAGTCGATTGATGTTCATCAAAATTTTGCTGTTTAACTTTTGAAAAAAGATAATTATGTTGCTGAGATATTTTATCAAACAAAAGCATTCGAATTTTATTGTTATAACGAACTTTCCTCAAGTTCCGCCTTGGAGTTCTTTTTCCTAAGAACTTTTTCCTACTGTATATTTTCTAGCCTTAAAGTAACGGTCAAAGAATGATTTATGATCGTTACTAAATATTTTTACTTTATGTAATATTGAGAAGTGTAAACTTCTGAGCCACAACTGAATGGGATGCTAAGAGATTGAGGTATAGTAAAAAAATACGGTAGTAACAAAATATTAAAAAATTATATTGGATGGGAGCGTGTTTATACGTTCAAAAAATCAGTAACTTTACTGCTAGTGATGCTACAACTAGTGAGCAAAGAATACTAGATATTTATTATTTAATTAGTGTTTCGTGAATTGAAACACATCAAAATTCAAATTGAATTATTATGAAAAAAGTAACTTATTTTTTCGCCTTAAGTCTTTTTCTATTTTTGGTGTCTTTCCAAAATGATACCGCCATCTCTTATATTGTTAATACAGATCATAGTACTGTGAAATGGACAGGATTTAAGATTGGAAGTGAGCATAGCGGTCAAGTGGCTATCCAAGAAGGCAATCTTCTAATGGAAGAAGGAAAATTAAAAGGTGCCAAATTAGTTCTTGATATGAGGACCATCACTTGTGAAGATTTAGTCGACGAAGAAAAAAATGCAAAGCTAGTTGGCCATTTAAAATCTCCTGATTTTTTTAACACAGCAGTAGATACATTTGCTACTTATGTGATCCATAAAACAATTCCTTATGGTAAAGAACAAGTAAAAGATCAAGAGTATTTCAAAGAAACCTATAAAGTAGTAGGAGACCTTACGATTAAAGGAATTACTAAGCCACTAAAAACACAAGTAATCATATACGATTATGGATCTAGTATATCAGGAGTAGCTCGATTGAGAATTGATCGATCTGATTTTGATGTTAAATATGGCTCTGGATCGTTTTTTGATGATCTTGGAGATAAAATTATTTATGATGAGATTCTGCTAGATGTGAGTATTTCTGCTAGACCTTAAGATAGTAGAATAAAATAATTTTTTTATAAAAACACGTAGTCTTTATTTTAGATTTTTCTAAAATAAAGACTACCCATCCTTCCTTTTATCTTCTTCTTTTTCTATCTCCATAATAAATGCCCTTAGGATCGTTGAGATTTGTAACCATAGAGCAGTAGCTTTGGTAGTCTTTTTTAGAGCTAGCGATTTTGCTAGTTTTTTTTATAAAAAAAACTAGCAAAATCACTAGCTCTAAAGGA
>CAYOBX010000230.1:0-8628 GCA_964402245.1 uncultured Saprospiraceae bacterium
CATCTAGAACCCTATTACTTCTTACTTCTTACTTCTTACTTCTTACTTCTTACTTAAAAAAAATAAGGGACAACCGCTAATGCAGTTGCCCCTTTTTTGTTGGATATAGGAAACTCTAAGCTCCTAAATAGTTTTTTAATAATTTACTTCGTGAGGTTGAGCGTAATTTATTAATAGCCTTGTCTTTTATTTGTCTTACACGTTCTCTAGTTAAGCCGAAGCGTTCGCCAATATCTTCTAAAGACATTGGATGCTCTATTCCGATTCCAAAATAAAATTTAATAACTTCGCATTGACGATCTGTTAAAGTGCTTAAAGAACGTTCAATTTCATTACGTAGAGACTGTTTATATTCTAATTCTTGATCTGTTTTGCCAGTAGTTCTATTTTCTAGCACATCCAATAGAGAGTTATCTTCTCCGTCTGCAAATGGAGCATCCATAGAAACATGTCTAGCTGCTACCCCTAATGTGGTTTGTACTTCTTCTGTAGGAATTTCTAACAATTCCGCTAATTCATCAGCAGAGGGTTCTCTTTCAAAAGATTGCTCTAATTCAGAAAAAGCTTTATTAATCTTATTGAGCGATCCTACTTTATTCAAAGGCAATCTTACAATTCTTGATTGTTCTGCAAGTGCTTGAAGAATAGATTGTCGAATCCACCATACTGCATAAGAAATAAACTTAAAACCTCTAGTCTCATCAAATCGTTGTGCGGCTTTAATCAAACCTAAATTTCCTTCATTAATTAAATCACTTAAGGAAAGTCCTTGATTTTGATATTGCTTTGCAACAGAAACAACAAATCTAAGATTAGCTTTAGTTAATTTTTCTAAAGCTATTTGATCTCCTTGTTTTATTTTTTTCGCTAATTCTACCTCTTCTTCAGGAGTTAATAAATCGACTTTACCGATTTCTTGTAAATACTTTTCTAAAGATTGGCTCTCACGATTTGTAATAGACTTGGTAATCTTAAGTTGCCTCATGATAGGAGTCTTTTTTGAGTTTTTGGAGATTCAGAAATATAAAATTTTTGGAATTGTCTAGGATCTGATGGGAGCGAAGGATTTAATTTTCAATATCCTTCGTCACTATGGAAGTCTATTCTGTATATAGTTGAGACTTGAAAATAATATTTTATCGTATTCAACTGGAACAAAAGTAAGCGAATTAAGCACTAGAATCAAGACTTGATTAAAATCTCGTATCAAGATCAACTTTGATTAAAAAAAAATCTGTCTTGAATATTATTTTATGTGCTTAGTTTTTAAGTCACTATACATATGTTTTTACCTAAACAATATAAACAAACTTCAATCAAATATTTTTTTTCAAACTATATGGAAAATTATACCATATATATTATTAAAATTTATCATTTCATATATAAAGGCTTGCTTCCTAGCAATAAGCATATACTAAGGAGTATCTATAAATGATTAGAAATATGGGAATAAAAACAATACAAAGTCTTAATTCAGTAATCAAATTCGTTTATTAAATGAGGAAATTTCAGAGAAGCATTTCTTAAAGGGTAACAAGTCTATTTTATTTTAACGACAATATTTCCTTTCTTTCTATTCAATTGTCGATCAACAAAAGAGTCATATAATGTTTGTTGCTGCTCAAGAGTCATCGGCAGATTTTCATCATACATCCCTTTCAAATCTCTTTGCCTTAAGGCCTCATATATAGTAACTGCACAAGCTACTGATATATTCAAGCTTTGAACTAATCCCATCTGTGGAATGATGAAATTACCATCCGAGTATTTTAATGCCGCCTTACTAACTCCATCATGCTCGTTTCCAAATAATAAGGCTACGGAATCTGTTAAATTTAAACTATATAAAGAGGTCGGATCTTCTTCTAAATGGGTACTATAGATTTTATCATAATTCTGTCGTACATGCTCAAAACAAGCATCTACGTCTGTATAAAAATTGACATCTACCCATCGTCTAGCTCCAGAGGAAGTCTGTTTATTCAATTTAAGGTGGGTCAAATCTAAGTTATCTTGGGTATATAAAACAAAAATTTCTTTGATTCCAACAGAATCACAGGTACGCAATACTGCACTGATATTATGGTGATCGTGTACATTTTCCAAAATAACGGTCAGGTTATTTTGTCGCCTTTTCGTGGCTTGTCTGAATTTTGCTAGTCTTTCTTCTGTCAAATTTTTTGAAAATTTAACCACTAATTCACGAATTTTAAGAGCGAGTTAGACATAAATTAGTGTATTCGTTTGTAATTAGTGGTTTTATTACTCTAATTGAATACAGGATATACTTTATTACACTGAAGTTGTTTAAAAATGAATTGATGTATTATTTGCAAGTCATTGATTCCTAGATACTTCAGCTTTTTTTACAAAAATAAACAATTTAAGAAGAAGATAGAAAAAGGAATATTGATTAAAATCCTAGATATTCTTATCTTAGTTTAATTTTCAAACTAAGTCAAATGTCTTACACTTACGATTATCCAAGACCAGCAGTAACGGTGGATTGCCTTTTATTCGGTTTAGACCATACCAATCAATTAAAGGTATTATTAATACAACGTGCCAATGATCCTTATAAAGATAGCTGGGCATTACCTGGAGGCTTTGTAGATATGGAGGAAGACTTAAAAACGGCTGCGCTTAGAGAATTACAAGAAGAAACAGGGGTTAAAGATGTATTTATGGAGCAACTCTATACTTTTGGTCAACCTAATAGAGATCCTAGAGGTAGAAATATAAGTATTGCCTATTATGCACTGGTCAATTTAGATCAACATCCAATCCAGGCGGATTCGGATGCAAAAAATGTTGGTTGGTTTCCTATTCAATCCTTACCTCCATTAGCATTTGATCATGATGAAATTATGAAAATCGCCATAGAGCGGCTTCGAGCCAAAATACGATACCAACCTATAGGCTTCGAACTTTTACCAGAAATCTTTACGATCCATCAATTACAGCAATTGTATGAAACGATTTTAGATATTTCTTTAAATAGACGGAATTTCAGAACTCGTATCAAAAAAATGGATATTTTGAAGCTAGTTGGCAAGCAAACGAATGTGGCGCATAGACCTGCTAATTTGTATACTTTTGACAAAAAAAAATACAATCTCTTTGTCCAAGAAAAATCTGTTGGACTAATGAAACGAGGGATGGATTTTGAGGTTTAGACAAAAAACCTACATTTCTACTTAAATTATAAATAATTTTATATTTCAAAAAATCGTTAATGAAATAGAACTTTAAGAATTAATATTAGTTTTTATTCATATAAGACTACAGTGTAAACTAAGTTTTCTAACAAAAAAAACGGTACATGAGAACAATTTGGGTTATTATCATCACAGCACTACTGAGTTCTATGTTTACCATTGGAATATATCGTGCATTAGAAACACCCAAAGAAGTCATCATTCAAGCACCTTCTCCTGCTATATATACGAACTATACAGATGAATTACTAGCTGGTAATATCCAACGCACATTTGCCTCTTCCTCCCCTACTAATTTTATTCTTGGAGCCAAAAAAGCAACTCCTGGTGTCGTCAATATTAAGTCTTCTCAAGGTGG
Source organism: uncultured Saprospiraceae bacterium (assembly GCA_964402245.1). Lineage (GTDB taxonomy): Bacteria > Bacteroidota > Bacteroidia > Chitinophagales > Saprospiraceae > JAFMDF01. The sequence goes on from CAYOBX010000230.1 coordinate 3,580, forward strand.
GGATTATTTTTGGGAAAGCCTGAATGCTTCCTCTGGCTCTGGCGTATTAATATCACCTGATGGCTATATAGTGACTAATAATCATGTAATCGAAGAAGGAAAATCCTTTAAAGTAACTCTAGCGGATCATCGAGAATATGATGCAAAATTAATAGGAGCTGATCCTTCCACAGATTTAGCTTTATTAAAAATAATAGGTAGTGAATTTGACTATTTGATTTTTGGTAATTCTGATTCTTTACATATTGGAGAGTGGGTACTAGCAGTTGGCAATCCTTTTAATTTGGAATCGACTGTTACTGCTGGTATTGTAAGTGCCAAGGGCAGAAATATTGATATTTTAAAAGATAGAAAATCTATCGAGTCTTTTATTCAGACAGATGCTGCTGTCAATCCCGGTAATAGTGGAGGCGCCTTAGTTAATACGAATGGCGAATTGGTGGGGATCAATACTGCTATTATAACCCGCTCTGGAAAGTATGAAGGCTATTCCTTTGCTATTCCTTCTAATTTAGCAAGAAAAATAATTCGAGATCTTAGAGATTTTGGAATTGTACAAAGAGGGATTTTGGGGGTAGGTATTGATAAGGTAAATGTAGAAACTGCCAAACGACTAAAACTAGAAAATGTGGAAGGGGTTCACCTTACGGATATACATCCTAAGAGTGGCGCAGAGGATGCTGGCCTACAAATAGATGATGTCATAATAGGCATCAATAATATTAAAATAAAAACACTTCCTGAACTACAAGAACAAATTGCAAGATTCCGACCTGGTAATTCGATTGAAGTCGAATACTTTAGGAATGCAGAAAAACAAATAGCGACAGTTATTTTAAAAAATAGAGGAAATACCACAGAGTTAGTCAATGCTCGAAAAGGTAAAATACTAGAAGACTTAGGTTTTGAAGTCAGAAATCTAACCAGAACAGAAGAAAAACGCTTATCGATTAAAGGCGTTTATGTTAAAAGTATTTATAAGAATAGCGTTATCCAAGATACTAATATGGAACTAGGCTTCATCATTACGAATGTTAATGAGGATGAAATTACTTCCGTGGATGATATTATTCGTAGTCTACAATTAAGTCGTGGTGTCATTACCCTTGGCGGAGTATATGATGGCTATGATGGGGAGTATTTTTATGAATTTCGGAAATAGGTTTTTAAGTAATAGGTAATAGGTAATAAGGGCGAGCGGCTACTTAATACCTATTACCTCCAATTGTTGTTGAATAAAGCCCAAGACTACTTGAATTCCCATATTCATTTGCTCATTATTATTGATGACAATATCTGCACTTTCTTGATGTGGTTTTATATATTTTTCAAAACTAGGAAGCACATGATTTTTGTAACGATATAATACATCATCTAGCGGATAATTCCGCTCTACCCTATCTCTTTTGATCCGTCGGATAACTTTCAGGTTTTCCTTAGCATGCAAGAAAATTTTTAAATCCAATAGTCGCTGAATTTTTTTATAATGAAAGACAAATAAACCCTCCACTACAATAATTGGGGCAGAATGAAAAGTCAGCATTTTTGGCGTTTTCAACTCATTATTGAAGACATATTCTTTCTTAATTATACTTTCTCCAGCTATTAATTTTTCAATATCTTTTCTAAAAGCTTTCTTATCTATAGATCTGGGTAAATCAAAATTTTTGATGCCTTTTTCATCAATATATTGCTCTTCTCTAGGCACATAGTAATCATCCTGCGAAATAAAACATACTTCTGTTCCATTAAATCGATTTTTAATCTCCTGCAAAAAAGTAGTCTTTCCTGATCCACTTCCTCCTGTAATACCAATAATAAAAGGTCTAGGCATATAAAATTCTATTTTTAAAAGCACAAAATATAAAATGTAAAGGTAAACTGCTACTTTTGGTTTGTATGAATATCTTGCTGTGGCTAAAAAACTAAATCGTATAGAATCCTAGGCTCTTAACATTAGGCAAGCAGTAGCTTTGATATAGTTCTTTTAGAGGAGGCAAATTCATTTTGTTTTTTTGCAAAAAAACAAAATGAATTTGCCTCCTCTAAAAATAACATTAAACATACTTGTTGCCTCAATCTTGAGCAAAACTATCGAGTACTAAAAAGAAAAAAATCATAAAAATACTATGGATATAGCAAGAGGATTTTTAGGCATATTTACGATGCTACTAGTATGTTATGTATTAAGTAATAATAGAAAGGCGATTAATTGGCGATTAGTAGGGATAGGTATCGCCAGTCAACTAGCATTAGCATTAGCCGTTTTAAAAATTCCATTGGTTAGCATAATCTTTGATACTATAGCAGGATTTTTTCGACAGGTATTAGAATTTACAGAAGAGGGTGCCGTATTTATGTTCGGTAATATCATAACCGATACTAGTACCTTCGGATATATTTTTGCTTTTCAAGTATTGCCTACTATTGTTTTCTTTTCTGCGCTAACTTCCATCTTATATTATTTTGGTATTCTTCAAATTATTATCAAAGGAGTGGCCTGGGTAATGGCTAAAAGTATGGGCTTATCTGGTCCTGAATCATTGGCTGCCGCTGCTAATATTTTTATTGGTCAAACAGAAGCCCCATTAGTCGTCAAACCTTATTTAGAAAGTATGTCTCGCTCCGAGATCATGTGTCTAATGACAGGGGGAATGGCTACTATAGGAGGAAGCGTATTTGCCGCTTATATAGGTTTTTTGGGCGGAGATGACCCTGTACAACAGCAATATTTTGCTAAACACTTATTGACGGCCTCTATCATATCTGCACCTGCGGCAATTGTCGCTGCTAAAATGCTCTATCCTGAAACCAAAAATATCCTGAATCAAGAATTAAAAACGTCTGGAGATGTGGGGAGTAATTTATTAGATGCTATTTCTAGAGGAACTTCTGATGGCTTAAAATTGGCGATAAACGTCGGTGTGATGCTATTGGTTTTCACTGCCTTAATTAGCATGGCGAATCAAATCTTAATGAATACCATTGGCGATTGGACAGGCTTGAATGAATATGTAGTGGATGCTACAGGACAACGTTTTGAAGGATTTACCTTTACTTATTTGCTAGGTTTAATCTTCTCTCCGATTGCTTGGATATTAGGAACGCCAACACCTGACATCATGCAAGTAGGACAGTTGCTAGGGCAAAAAACAGTCTTGAATGAATTCATTGCTTATGCAGAACTCAACAATATGCGAGTAGATGGTCATTTTCCATTACATCCTAAGTCTATTATTATTGTGACTTATGCCCTTTGTGGTTTTGCTAATTTTGCCTCTATTGGTATTCAAATTGGTGGGATTGGAGCAGTTGCCCCTGGGCAGCGAAAAGTATTAACAGAATTGGGTATTAAGTCTTTGATTGGTGGGACGGTGGCTTGTTTTATGACAGCGGCTATTGCGGGGATGCTTTATTAAATGATGAATGAGAAATGATGAATGATGAATACGTCACGCATTCATCATTCATCATTTCTCATTCATCATTAAAAACTTACTTTTGTTTTTTAGCCAATGCAGCTTCATCTTTAGCATCTACTCTATGCGCAGGGCCACTCAATCTTGCACTACCTACTGTAAAATCATATTCTTCCCAGTAACCAAATTGCCCAGTAGAGGATTTAATTTGTACGCCATCCTTTAAAATTTTCCAGTTGCCTGCGCCTTCTGAGCAACAGATACCGTCTCCATAGTCATCAAAGATTACAAAAGTATAGCCCCCTGTTGGTAAAGTGATGTTTCTAGTAATCACAGCTCCTGATCTACCGTCTCCAAATGGACCCCATGATTTAACCACATCTCCATTTCCATCCTCTATCGCAAAGGTCGTCTCTGATCCATAGTCATCTAAAGTTACTTTCAATGTAATTTTGCTAGTACTTGAATTATTACCTGTGTCTGTATTGCCTCCTGTATCTGTAGCAGCAGGAATGACTACTGTACCAATGCTTGTGAATGCTGTCCATCTATTATTTTGACATCTTGTTCTTAATCTATATTGGTAGTTAGTTCCACTTTGTAAATTAGCGATCGTTACAGAAGTAGTCGTAGCATTTTTAGTTCTCCATGTTGTAGTACCTGATGGTCTGTATTTCAATTGGTATCGTTGTACATCTGTACCAGCATCCCAAGTTGCCACAAAAGAAGTAGCACTAGTCGCTTGTACACTTACACCAGTTGGGGTAGAACAAACATCATTTGTACCTGTGTTACCACCTGTATTAGTATCTGTATTACCTCCTGTACCTGTGTTACTGTCCGTACCTGTGTTACCTCCTGTATTTGTGTCTGTATTTGTATTACCACCAGTATCAACCGTACCTCCACCAACACCTAAAACAGAAGCAGCACTTTTTAACCTATTCAATAAACCACTATTATTGACCCAATTTTCCATTCTAGTTACCTGACCAGCCGTAAACATATACATACAAGGGTCATCTGTATAATCCATGTAGTTCATGTGTAAAGATTTATTGCCACAAGAACTCACACTATTTAGTCCAGGACAGCCAAAAGAACTTTCTGATTGGTTAGGAGTATCTGATACGCCATCATCGCTATTACAGCTTTCATTCTCACCCCAAATATGGTCTAAAAAGAAGTAATGACCAATCTCATGTGTCAATGTTCTACCTAAATCATTCGGTGCTTGTGGCGTTACTTTTCCACAGCCAGCACCAGAACCAAATGCTCCATAGGCAATCACCACTCCATCGCCATTCCCATCGCCACCAAAAGGTGCATATCCTAAATTACCATCTGCATCATTCACATAAATATTAATATAGCCTGACCATTGATTCACTTGATCGCCATTTGTTTGATTATAAGTAATTGCTAAATCTCCGTCGTTAAGACCATATCCAGATGGATGATTCTTAGTAGCAATTTGAAATTCTAAACAGGCAGATCCATTATTGATACCAGGGAAAGCAGCAGATGCCGTATTATTCCATTGTACAATATCTCCATTGGTTCCTTGAAAATCTGCATTTAGTATCGCTATTTGTCGTTTAGCAATTTCCGTCAAGCAAGATTTATTAGG
>CAYOBX010000231.1:0-8628 GCA_964402245.1 uncultured Saprospiraceae bacterium
AGTAGAAGAAGAAGTAGAAGAAGTAGAAGTAGAAGGTATAGCAGTTGATCTATGCGATGATATAACAGTAGATGGAGGCTCTATAACAGCAGGTGCTTGTGATAACGGAACATTTGTGATAGGTAACACAGAATCACCTTCGGCATCTAATGGAATGCAAATAGAAGTAGTATGGATTAAATCTGAAGGAGAATTTAGTGCTTGTCAAGACTTAGGACAGTTAGGAGTAGAAAGTAATAATGTAGGTGCAGCATATGATGCATTTATCGCAGCAGGAGGTTTTGAAGGTGGAGCTGATCCAAGTGTACCAGGTACAACTAGTTGGGTATTTGTAACAGATAATGATGGAGATGATTTACAGTTGACGGTAATAGATGGTAATAGTGCATGTTACTTAAGATGTGCAAGAATTGTAGGTTGTAGTGAGCGTTTCTTAGGAGAAACTGATCCAGTAGGAGTAGAAGCAGATTGTTTCCCAGATGTAATTGATGAATGTACGCCTATAAATATTACAGCTGGTGCAGGAAGTGTAAGAGTAACGGAAATGGATGCACCCCTTACTGCAGTTTTAGTATTGACACCAACTTTTGAATCTACAGGAAATACTTGTACGGATTGTGGTTCATCATACGATTTTTCTGATCTACCTGCTGGTGATTATATTGTTATTGCAAGGTTATTAGATAGATCATTTAATATGATTTGTGAAAAAATAGAATCAGTAAGTGTTACTCGTGCACTAGATAATTCAACAAGCGCTTCTAGTAGAAATAGAGTGGGAACTACACCAGCAGTAGGTCATTTATTTAATGGTCAGCATGAAGCTGGAGCTAATGTGAATACTACAGGGATCACGAATACACAAATTACTTCTAATAGCACTACTTCAAATGATATTAGTGTATACCCTAATCCAGCAATTGATGAATTGAATGTAGACTTAAGTAGTGTAGCTGGACAGAGTGGTATGATTCAAATTCATAACCAAATGGGTCAATTAGTACAAACAGTAGTATTGGATCAAATTAATGATACGCCAGTTGCTATACAATTAGGGCAAGCGCCAAGCGGTATTTACCACTTAACAATTGTGGCCAATGGGCAATTAGTAGGAAATGAAAAAGTGATTGTAAAATAAGCCAATCTGCTCAAATAATATATAGCTCTTATAGAGCAGAGAAATAACTGAAGCAACATTATTTTAAGCCAACTATCTACAGATAGTTGGCTTTTTTTATATCGTGGAATTAGAAAATTCTTTGCTGTGAGATATACTATATCAATGGCTGAAAGAGTAAAGTATTATACATATTATTTAAAATAAACTATATTTTTATTTTTAGTAAAAAATCATATTATGATTAATTTTAATCCATTCTTATAAATACCTTTTTTGCAGCAATATATAAATATATTATTTTTTAAATATGATTTATATTATAAAAAATCATAATGTAATTACTTGATTTACAAAAGATTAAAAGGTTCAATATCTCTTTTCTGGCATAGATATTGAACTTTCTAGTAATGTAAAACAAATCAAGTTTTAGTTTAATCTTCCAGTTATTTTACATTCAAAGGGTACTTCCCTTCATGCACACCAGTATTTTTTACACCAAGTTAATTTTAAGATAATAGGAGTCGAAAAGACTTCGTAAGGTATGGTCCTTTCCTGTGATTTGATTCTAATTGATGATCACCAAAAGACCCATACTATGAGAAACTGATTTCCAATTTTATAATAAAGATTGATCCCTGTATCTATTGAAGTATTAACTTCAGTAGTAGGGGAGAGGTAAGTCTTTTCGCTCCTAAATTATCTAATCAGGCATTTTGTTTAGAAGTCAATAATAGGCTGACTGCTAATGTTTGTGTAGCAGTGACTTTAGTCGCCGAATAGACCTATCGGCAAATAAAGTCGTCGCTATAGTAGACCTACTCAGATCTATAAAGAAATCTGACTCTAATTTCTAAAATTAGCGACAAGCAGGGTGCCTCAATAGCGCTATAAGTGTGATTTAATTATAATAAGTGGTTTATTATCATGTTAGTAGTGGTTCATGGTTGGTAGTTGTATCTGACAATATGCTACCAACCGAACCTACTTTTTGTAACTATTTCAAACCACCAATTCTTACGAATTTATCCAGTTAACATTTTAAGAAGACTTTTCTTTAGGCTGTTCATGCAGTACTAGAGCTAGAATCTTTATGCTATATAACAGTCCAAATACATTTATAATCCTATGAAAAAGGAGGTCGCCTAATTGATTTAGGCGATCCTTCATTTATTGATTTGACTCTATGATTGAGTAGTATTGCTCGGTTTGAAGAAATACCTATTTCGATCTATTAAAATATATAAGAATCTAATTAAACCGATTTTATTAATTATTCAAACCATTAAAATTTTATGAAACACACATTTTTAAACCAAAGGAAAATTTTGCTTCAATGTTCTAACACTTGGCGATTACTGCTACTGCGATATATAGGATTATTTCTTCTTATTTTTGGTTTATCTAATTCCTTATCTGCTCAAAAGGTACTCAGTGGAAGTGGGTCAACCATGTGTGGTATTCCTCATGGCTTAGGTATTTTTCAAAATGCTAATATTCCACAGTATGATGATGATCCAATTTCTGGAAGGATAGAATATGTTGTATGCCCTAGTGACACTAATAAGATGTTAGTGAAAGTAGCAATAACCAAATTTGATGTAGCTCCTGGAGATACTCTTACGATCTATGAAGGTTGTGGTGTTACAAATACTATTGTGGCAAGTACCTATGCTGGAGGTGCTAGTGCAGCTACTGCCTTGCCATCCTCTTGGGTTCAAGCAGATTGTGATAATAGTAGTGGTTGTTTAACGTTTGTATTTGCTCCGAATGGAGATACTAGAAAAGGATGTGGATTAGAGTTATTTATTGACTGTGTAGATAGACCTGCAGAAGTAATATGCCCACAAAGAAATATTACAATACCTAGTGCTTGTGGGATTAATCATACTAATAGCGTAGCAGCTATATATACCATTCCAAGACCTACTACTACCTGTACTTATGATCCATTAACCATGCCTACTAACTTGATGGTAACAACTACAATAGCATCTTTTTCTAGAAGACTGAGAGCAAGTGAAGCAGACTTAGTAGCAAATGGAGATTACGTAGAATTAGACGGAGTTGCAGGTTTATCCCCAGGTGATAAAATATTTTTAGAAATGGGAGATTACGATTTCTCCTATAGCTATATGCCGATTTCTAGTTCAACTGCTTCCGAAACTTGTACCTTCACTGTAACTGTCGACGAAATCGCGCCTGTGTGTAACAACCAAGTAAATATAAGTTTAAACACATCAACTTGTTCTGCACAATTAAACGCAGATATGCTAATAGAGGGAGATGATTGCTGGGTTGGGTACACTACTAATATTTTGGATGGAGTAGATGCAGGAACAGATATTGTGACTTATGATAATGTGGGAAAAACAATAAAGGTAGAGGTGGCAACCCCAAGTGGAAATAAATGTTGGGGGCTAGTATTAGTAGAAGATAAAGCACCGCCTACATTTACTTGTAGAGATACAGCGATTTATTGTGGGATAGATTTGAATCCTACCATTTCTAATTTATTTCCTACAGATGGTAAAGATTGTACTTCTTTTACTTTTGAATTTATTGATGGGATTCCATCTAGTTATGGATGCAATAATGCTAGAATAGGAAGTGATGCAGATACAGTTGGAATAATACAAAGAACATGGACCGCTATTGATGCAGCCGGTTCAAGATCAACACCATGTGTGCAGAACATCTATCGTTTACGGCCTCATTTGACATCTAATAATATTGTATGGCCTAAAGATACTACCTTTTACTGTTCAGATAATCCTGATAGGAATTTTCCTCCTACTATAACAGGATTTCCTCAAGTGGATATCAATGGACAATTAATCAATTTAGAAACGACTTGCTTATTTGGGATTGATTATGATGATACGGATTTCACTACAGATTGTGAAGGAGTAGTAAAGAAAGGTCGTATATGGACCATCATAGATTGGTGTGGGAGTGGTAATGGCTTAAGCGTAATACAGTCGGATACGCAATTGATAAAAATGATAGATACGGTTCCTCCTGTATTGGTTGGAGAACCAATTACATTAGAACATTTTTCTAGTCATGGCGCTTGTAGTGCCCATGTGATATTTCCAGCTATAACCGTTACAGATGCTTGTACCCCTTCTACGAGTTATAAGGTACAAGGACCATTATCGACTATTTTTCATACAGTAGGCAGTACCGCTCCTGATACGATGTGGAATGTTCCTTTTGGTACGCATGATTTTATATATATTGGAGAAGATGATTGTGGGAATCAAACCAGGCATACGATCAACATGGAGATAAAGGATTTGATTAATCCTGTCGCTATAGTAGATGAGCGATCTAATGTTTCTTTAACAAATGATGAAAACCAAACTTGGATATTTGCCACTTCTTTTGATAATGGCAGTCATGATAATTGTGGGGTAACAGATTTTTTGGCCAGAAGAATGCCTGATAATCCTAATTCTACGCTTATACCTTTTACAGAATCAGTCGGCTTTACTTGTGATGATTTAGGAGATACTATTATGGTACAGGTACAGGTAATAGATGCCTGTGGGAATATTGGACAAAATATGACCGAGGTGATTATTGTAGATAAAAACGGAGTTTGTGAATGTAGTAGTTTGATGCCACAAATTGCTATTTCAGGATTAACGAATGACATTCTTTGTGGAGGAGATATAGCCACTTTGACAGCGAGTGGCGGAACGAATTATGCATGGGCAGCACCAATTAATGTTATTGATAATAATAGTGTTACATCAATAGTTACTGTTAGTCCAACTGTTACTACAACCTACACTGTTACTGTCTCTGATGGTTTTGGTTGTGATTCGATACAGACCGTTACTATTATGGGGACACCCGTGCTTACCGCTACTACTATGGGAGGAGGCACTATTTGTAGTGGCACAGCTACTTCTTTGATCGTCACACCTACAGGAGGTACTGCTCCTTACACATTCGCATGGTCTGGTAGCACTATTACCTCTGACACATTGCCGATTACGCCTACAGCAAGTACCACTTACATGGTCACTGTAACAGATGCTAATGGTTGTTCTATTGTCGAAAGCATACCCGTCACTGTTCCGATCGTTCCGATAGATCCACAAGTAATAGGAGCATCTGCAAATGGAAGCGTTTGTGTGGGAGAAAGTGTTACACTAACCCCATTTAACAATACGATCAATAATCAAGGAAACTATACCTATAATTGGGCCCCTAGTGGTGCAACCACTTTTTCTATTATGCCAACTGTTGGAGTAACAACTACTTATATAGTGACTGTTACGGAAATAGCTACGAATTGTACTTCTGTGGATTCTGTAATTATTAATACGAATCCATTACCAGATGCAGCAATTAAAGTAGGAGGGGTAGTAACTACTGATACTACCTTTTGTGAAGGGGAAATGTTAGATTTAGTGGCTTGTGGTGGGACTAGTTATGTATGGAATACTGGTGCTAATACGGATGATATTACAATAGAAAATGATAGTACTTATACGGTAACTGTAACAGATGAAAATGGTTGTATGGCTGTTACATCTATAGTAGTTGCTAGAACAGATTTGTCTGCTCCTATTCAAACAAATATGTCTATTTGTCCAGAGGATAGTATACAATTAATACCGAATCCAGTAAACGGACTTACTTATACTTGGTCAGCTGATACCAATGCAACTACATTTGTAAGTGCAGATACTATGGTTACACCGGAAGTTACTACTGAATATTTTGTTACAATTACAGATGGTTTCTGTGTACTTATGGATAGCGTAATTATTACGGTATCACCAGAAACAGAGATACAAGTATTGTCAGAAAGAGCGTTTGAGGCGGATCAGACTTCAAATATTATTGTTGCCCAACAGAATACTAATACTACAATAGTTAGTTATAGCTGGAATCCGACTACTAATCTGGATTTAACTAACCCTGCTATGCCAATTTTTGATCCACAAAACCAAATTGGTGTTTCTCAATTTTTTGTCACAGTTACAGATAATTTTGGTTGTATGGTGGAAGATAGTACAGGTATGATAAATGTAACTGCTCCAATGCGACCCGCCCCCATGGCCACCCTATCCGGCACCATCTCTACAGAAGAAGGAGAAATGGTAGAACGCACTACCATCAACCTAACGGACTATGACATGCCTGCACAAGTAACAGGTGCAACAGGCGACTACGGTTTCCAAGAAGTACCCTTGTATGAAAACTATACCGTAGTACCAGAAAAAGATATGAATCCACTGAATGGAGTCTCTACCTATGACTTAGTATTGATTAGCAAACATATATTAGGGATCACTTCATTGGATTCTCCTTATAAAATGATTGCAGCAGACATTAACCGATCTGGTACAATCACTGCTTTTGATATGGTCCAATTGCGACAATTGATATTGAATATTAATGATGACTTTGCGAATAATACTTCTTGGCGTTTTGTCGATGCTGCGTATGTATTTACTGATCCAACAAATCCATTTATAGAGGCCATCCCAGAAACCTATAATATTACGGATTTGACAGTAGACATGACTTGGTTAGATTTCATTGCTATTAAAATTGGAGATGTCAATAACAGTGCAGTGGTTAATAACTTGACGACTACAGAGAGTCGATCTGCTACTAAGTCTTTAGATTTCCAAACGAAACAAGGATTGAGCGAAGATGGACAATATCTGATATTTGACTTTACAGCTAATAATTTTAATGCCATCTCAGGGTATCAATTTACCTTACAATTTGATCCACAAGTGATTGCCTTTGATAAGATTGTTCCTTCTTCATGGGTGAATAAAGACAACTTCGGTTTGGCTCAAATTGAAAGGGGACAGATTGCCACTAGTTGGAGTCAAGCAGAAGGGGTAGATATAGATTCAGACGAAGTGCTATTCAGCTTGGTCTTCCAAATCAATGGAGAAGTAACTACCGATGAATTATTAGAAATAGCAGATACCGACTTGAAAGCAGAGGCATATGATGCCAATGGCGATTTATTAAATGTACATTTAATAGATTCAGAAATTGCGCCACAAGTTGCCGCTAAATCTATTCAATTATTCCAGAACAGACCGAATCCTTTTACAGGAAAAACAACGATTGGATTTGCATTACCAGAGGCAAGTGAAGCGACATTAAGAATATTTGATGCAGCAGGAAAGATGGTACAAGTATATGATGGTTACTATGAAAAAGGATATAATGAACTCATTATTAGCAGTCAAGATTTGACACAGTATGGCGCATTATATTACCAATTAGCTACACCTACCCAAGTAGCGACCATGAAGATGATTCATGCGAAGTAACAATTTAATTTTGTATTGAACGATGAGTAGCAGAGATGCAGAGAGTGAATACGACTTCTGCATCTCTCTATTTCTGCGTTTTAAAAAAAAGCCCCTTCTATAGAATTTATGAATAACTCTTAATTCATTATATGAAGCACCCTTACAAACAAATAATAAGTAACAACGAAATAATAAATCCATCAAATTGGACGAATTTATTTTGTTTCCAGTTTTTCTCAAAAAATCTTTACATAGCAGGACTACAGAAATATTTTTTGAGGATGAAAAAGCGATCCCGTAGGGTGAATGTCCAGTGGACATTCAAGCGAATGAACCGCAAAGCGGGCGGGAAAGCTAGGAGCAAAAGAAGCCGTCCAAATGGTGGAGTTATTGTTTTGCCGTTACTAAGAACATTAATTCAGTATTTTGCTAAATGGGCAAAAAGATATAGATGGTCCTTATTAGCTTTTTGTTTATTTCAATTAACGGTTACTGCGAGTGGACAAACGAATTTTTTACCACCAGTAGTAGATCGAAAAACAACCCATTTATACAAGAAAGATGCAAGGGTTTATGTACAGGAAGAAACGGTCATGCATCTAGTAATGGAAAATAAATTATTGATTCCTGAACAGTCATTTATCTTATATCAGAATACCCCTAACCCCTTTTCAAAAGAAACTTATATCAAATTTGAATTGCTTAAGGCATCCGAAATTACCTTAACGATTTATGATCCAAAAGGGAAAGTATTGAAAACGTATGAGGGAGATTTTGGGAAAGGAAAAAACCAAATCAAGGTAAATGGAGAGGATTTAATAGTACATGGAATTTTATATTATCAAGTGACAACACCTGATCAGATTTTAAGTAAAAAAATGATTTTTAGAGAAGAACAAACGGCAGCTCTTTTAAAAGATTAATTAAAACGGTTTTCTGACAAATCCCGTGATTGTAATGGATCGGCGAAGTTTGTAACTTCGATGCCATACGATTATCCTATTGCATCGAGGTTTCAAACCTCGACAATCCTAGACGTTCCAATGGATTTGTCAAAGAACCATTAAAACTTCACTAAAAATATTGTTCGTTCACGCAACATCATAGGGTTTTTGGAGGCAGACTTTTCGAAAGATAATTCTTAGAAAAGGACTGTCTCTATACCTCTATCTAAATCTCTTGTAATTACACTACGGACAGGATAGATTG
>CAYOBX010000232.1:0-8611 GCA_964402245.1 uncultured Saprospiraceae bacterium
TTTGGCGGTTACGAGTAGATTTTCAAAATCACTCTTTTATCCCGTTTAAAGTATAGTAACGAAAAGAATCCTTTTTTAATATGGAGATCCTAGAAGAACTTGACCTTTTAATAACGAATCAATTGTATCGTATCCTGTTTGATTCGCATTTTGATAAAATCAGCCAATTTAGGTTCATCTCTTTTTTTGCCTGTAGAAGATTTCTCACTACCCCATTTAACCATCGCAACAGGAATAGTGGAGTTATTAACAAAATCTGTCTTCATTACATCTTTAACAATAGCTACTTCTTCTAATAAAGGAAATAAAGTTTTTATTTCTTGATACACATCTAACATATTACCAGTATTCAAGCTATCCATTTGAGCAGTAAGCGCAACAATTTCCGCATTTTTATTAGCTTGTAATTGTTCTAAAGCCTGTATTCGTTTAGCAAATTCCCCTTGAAAGCCACTGAGTTCATTTTCTAATTTTTTCACATCTTCTATAGGAATCTCCTCACTTTGATAGGTAATTAGTCGGATATGTTTTCCGGTTAAAGTTTCTAATTCTTCATCACATTTTGCTAAGTGCTCTTGACTAACTGGTTCTCCAATTATTTTCAAAATTAATTGTGTAGTATCCGAATCTTCTTGTTCTTTTTCCCCGACAATCGTCCAATCAGAAATAATCGTATCATCATCTTGAATATTGGCTTTTAAATAGGCCTCAATATTTTGCTTTTCTCTAGTTCGTTGTACAGTATCATACAAGATCGTCAGAGCAGGAATTAGAATAATCGTAGAAAAAATCAGAATATACAGGTTGTTTTTTCTACGTTCCTTTTGATTCATATACTTCTTATAGGGAAACCTAAGGGTTCTAATAATGATATAGGTCGTAATGGCAATAAAAGAAGAGTTGAGGAAAAATAAGTAAAAAGCATTGATGAAAAAATCCATCTCACCTTTCGCCAAGCCATATCCTGCTACACACAAAGGAGGCATCAATGCCGTAGCAATAGCAACCCCTGGTACTGCATTTGATTTATCTTTTCTAGTGATAGAAATAACCCCTGCCAAACCACCGAATATAGCCACTAATCCATCTAGCAAGGTAGGTTCTGTTCGGCCCAAAATTTCATCGGTAATATTGCCAAAGGGCGTTAATTTAAAATAAACGAAACTAGTAATTAAAGCAATCGCAATGGCAATCGCAAAGTGTTGCATAGAGATCACTAAGGTTCTACGATCATTAATTCCAATCCCCAAACCAATCCCTAAGATAGGAGACATCAATGGAGAAATTAACATGGCACCAATAATAACTGCTGGAGAGTTAAGGTCTAAACCTAAAGAAGCTACCATAATCGAACACATCAGCAACCAAGCATTCGATCCCTTCATCCGCTTATTGTTCTGGATATTTTCTAGGGTTCCTTCTCGATCCATCCCTGTTCGTAAATCCAATAAACTATTAAAAAAATCCTTGATGGATTCCCAAGTAGTCATGGTATTATCTTTTTTAATAGGGTCTGGCATGGAGTTCGTATTTGTGGGCATTATCTAACAATTAAACTTTTAATAAGCTGTTGCTCGGCGACAAAGCCGCCTCGCAAGATGAGCTTGGGGCTGTCTAAAAACATATTTTGCAAAAATCACGACAACATTATTGAACGCAAAGACGCTGAGATGCAGCGTTAATTTTGTTCTCTGCATCTCTGCGTTCAATACGTTATTTTGCTTGCAAAATTCATTTGCGTCTTATTAGACAGCTCCAAATCATCCCTAATTTCTCTACCGCAGGTAGCGACATTTTGTAAAAAACATAAAAAGCGTAAATTTACAATAATTGAATAGTTCATCAAGGAAACAATACTAAGTAACGGCAAAACAATAACTTTGTCATCTAGGACGGCTTCTTTTGCCCCTATTTTTCCTTTAAAATCAGTCATAGTATCAAGCCACCCATCCGCTTTGCGGTTCACAAACGGTGTTTGCTCATTCCTTCTTTTAAAGAAAAATTAGAACCAAAATAATCTCGTCCAGATGACCAATTTATTATTTCGTCGTTACTAAAATACACTTTATGAAAACTATCTACTTTATTAGACATGCGAAATCCAGTTGGAAGGATATGAGTCTTAGGGACTTTGATCGTCCACTCAATAAAAGAGGCTTAAGAGATGCTCCTTTTATGGCCAACTTATTGAAAGAAAAAGGCGTGGAACCTGATGCTATTGTATCAAGTCCTGCTAATAGAGCTTATACTACAGCATGTTACTTTGCAAAAGCCTTAAACATTGAAGTAGCAGATATTATTAAAGAAAAAGCTATATATGAAGCTTATTATTCTACGGTTCTAGCAGTTGTACAAAAACAGTCTGATCAGTTGGATACCCTATTAGTCTTTGGTCATAATCCTGCATTTACAAACCTTGCTAATTCTTTTACTGGAAATCATATAGATAATGTACCTACTTGTGGAATTGTTGAGGTTGCTGCTACGATCAATAAATGGGCTGAATTGGATGAAGGAAATGGAAAAGTTGTTAACTTTTTATATCCTAAATTGTACTTGTAAAATGAAAGTAGCTTAGGCATTCCTGCCTGAGTAGCTATTCTGCTCTGCTCAGACAAGAATGTCTAAGCTACTTTCAATTTATCAATAGACTTGTTACTCTTTAAGAAATGGGTATATGAATTATAGATTTTTTCGATAGTTTTCTTTAAAAAATCAGTGCATAGCCCAGCTACGGACTTATTTTTTAAAGGAAAATAGCATGAGGAAAGTCAATTCCGAACCGCAAAGCGGATGGGATGCCAAAATATTTTCAGATAGCTGTTTATTAAAGGGTAACAAGTCTAATCAAGCAGGTGTAAAGAAATCTACCAACTCCTCCGCAGAAATAGCTTCCCGTTGTACATCCTTGACCAATAAACCCTGTTCTAAAATAATAATTCTAGAGCAAGCTTCGGAAATATGATTTAGATCATGACTACTGATTAAAAAAGTACGTCCCTGACTTTGGGTCTGAATTAGCGTTCTGATACGTAGCTGTGTAGATGGATCTAAATTAGAAAAAGGCTCGTCCCATAAAACAATTTCTGGATCGCCAATTAAACTACCTATTAAGCCAACCTTCTTTTGATTTCCTTTTGATAAATCTCGCAGGTATTTTTTCTTCCCTATAATCTCTCCATTGAAAATATCTTCGAATTGCGATACAAAATTCATTACATCTGTTTTGGATAAGTTGTAGGCTTTTCCTAGAAATTCAAAGTATTCTTCTGGGGTTAAAAATCCTATTAGAAAACCTTCGTCTATAAAGGCAGTAGTGTATTTTTTCCAATCTTCTGTTTGGCTAACGTCTTGCTCTTTAGATGTGACGCTACCATTTGTGGCTTTGATGAGATCTAGAATTAGACTGAACATAGTGGTTTTTCCTGCTCCATTATTGCCTACTACGCCTATGATTTCGCCTTTGTTGAATGTTAGTGCTGGAATGTCTAGTGCTTTATGATCGCCGTACTCTTTTTGTAAGTTGTTTATTGTTATCATGATTGTTGTTTCTCCATGGCTGCGCCATGGGTTACAGGATGTCGCCCCGTTGGGGCTTTTGTGATGTTGACTTTTTCTTTGTTCTCCCATGACTGCGTCATGGGTTACAAGATGTCGCCCCGTTGGGGCTTTTAGTTATTGAGCTTTTCTGAATGCTGCGCCTATTTGGTATCTATTTTCTTTAAAATTTTCTACACATAATCGAATGATGGGTTGATGTAATAATAAACCTATAATGCCGACTATGGCAATGAAAGCCAGTCCTCCTGTTTTACCACCTAAAAAAGAGCCTATTAGATATAACAAGCAAGGCAAAAACATAATAGGCATGGGTATTAGAAAATGGGCAGCACCAAAGCCTTTCATATTAAATGCTCCTTTTTCGTTTGGATCTATTCGCAAGGAATTATAACTCGCTAGATACATGTACGCAAAAATAGACATGCTCATGTTATAAAGTAGTAAAACAAAACTGAATATGACAATATCTTTTTCTATAAAAAAATAAGGCAAACAGAGCACAAAAGGAATGATGCATGATAAAGCTAGAATATAATATTTAGCTTTAAATAAATCATGGTAGGTATAACTTCTAGATTGTAACAAATCAAAATGTAGGCTATTCCAGGAAAGCATCAATTGACCGTGATTCATTGCCATCATGCCCGTAATAATTACTCCGATAAAAACTAACATATAGGGATTGGTCGCTTCTCCCATATCTATAAAAATAAAGGGATAGAGCAGAAAAAAAACACTCATCATTAAATAGGTGCGGGATCGCTGTGATCGGAGCATTAATTTAATTTCTAGTTCCATTAATTTGCCAGCCTCCCCAAAGCGATCAAATAAGCCCATTGGTAGATTTTGTCCAAATAAATAGCTAGATTCTTTGTTCGTATCTAAACTGAAATTATCGGTAAAAAAACGATGGGATAGAAAGTAAAAACCGCCAGCCAATAGTAATGGAACGCCCCCTATTAGCGGGTTACTTAAAACACCTTTTGCCATTTTCAATACATATGGAAATAATTGTATGTATCCTTGTACTTCACAGAAAAATAAAACGACAATACCAACTAATATAGTTCCAATCCAAACGCCCTTAATCGCCATTCGTTTTTCAATATAGAAGGATAAAAAATTATTCAATAAAATTAAGCCTATACTAAAAGCGGCGAATGCAACAACTTTACCAATAGGATAACCTCCTACAACACTTTTTAAGAAAAAAGGCACTATGAAAAAGAGGGGTAAAATATTATAGAAACTCCCTAAAGAACGTAGTAGTAAATAATGGGCCTGTGTACTTTTTTTGACTGGTAAAGTTAGATAGGGTTTTATATCTATTGCTGGAAATTTTTGAACAAAATAACGGACTAGTAGATCCAATAAAGCATAATAAAACAGACCTACTACCACTAGGGTTATAGCTCGTTCTTCTGCGGAATGTTCTTCTACAAAGTCTCCTAAAAAGTAACCTAATACCAACATGTTTACTAAGAAATAGAGTCCTATTACTCCTAGTATAATATTCTGTACCATACTTTGGCTTAAGGCTGGAGATCGCCAAAATTTTAGCCAACTGTGTTTTAGAAGTTGTGTTATCATTTTTTGGTGTTTAGTAACGATGAAAGAATAAGTCCGCCATTTGGACGAGCTTATTTTGTTCTCAGTTTTCTTTTAAAAATCTTTGCATAGCTGGGCTACGGAAATATTTTTAAGAGGAAAATGAGGGCAAAAGAAACCGTCCAAATGATGGAGTTATTTTTTTATCGTTACTTAGTATATACGTAACGAGTCAATGAATGGATAAAAAGTAACTGCCTATCTTTAACTAATCCATCTGCTACTAAGTAACGACGGAAGAATAAGTCCGTCATCTGGAGGAGATTATTTTTTGTCGTTACTAAAATAGAAAAGTTCCTATTTAACCATGATTATTTTCGACTAATGAAATAAAACATAGGTCTAATCTCAATTTGTTTTAATAAAAAATCATGCACGTCCCTTTTCAAACATTCGCCTTAACATTGCTTGGTATCCTGGAAGATAGGTTAGAACAGATCCTACAATATAGCTAACCGAAAAAGTTAGTATTAGACCGATGATCGTTAAAGGAATAAAAAAAGGATGATTTTTTATTAAATTTTGGAGAGATTCCAAGTAAAGTAAATAGTAAGATTTACCAGAAATGGGGTATCCAATAAATCTCACTATTTCCTTATATTTGCAGTACAGTTTAAGGATGGCCTGTTAGTTCTCGTTATTGAGCGTTGACGGGCTTTTTTTATGAAAAATAGTTATAAATCAAAGTGACTTTTTAGCGTTTTATCAGTACTATTTCCGAGCGTCGATTTGCTGCACGTCCCTCTTGAGTATCATTTGTTTTAATAGGAGCTGTTTCTCCGAATCCTTTGGCAGAAATCTTACTAGGCATCACCCCTTTTTCCCGTAGATAAATTAGAACTAAGTTTGCTCTTTCTTCTGACAATTGTAAATTTATATCTGCTTTTCCAGTATCATCTGTATGTCCATTTATTTGAACCACCACATTCGGATAGGCTTTTAGAATAGATGCCATTCTATCTAGTTGAGCACCAGCCTCTCGATTTAATTGATTTTCATTGGAGGCAAAGTGAACTTTGTCTAAGACAAAAGTTGCAGGAAATACACTTTCAGGTAAACTCAAAAAATCAGCAATTTTCGCAGCCACCATTTCTTTTTTAAATCCTAAATCTGTCGCAGTTTTGCCTAGTAAAGTAGGTAGCTTTTCTACTATTGGTTCTACCGTTTTTTCAATAACTGGTTTGGCACTTACAGATTCTTCAGTTGCACCTCCACAGGAGCGCAAGAACCACATACCAACAATTAGAGCCAATAATAAAGGAATCAACCATTTCCAAAAACCAAGTTGTGGCATCTCCGTTTCTCCACGCGGCAAAATCCTAGGAGGATCTTCTTTATTGAGCACTGATTTAGATACTACGGGTTTCGAATATTTGGTTCTAGTTGAAGCCTGTTTAGGAGATTGTGCTTCTTTTAAAGGTGGATTGTTCCGATTTTTTTTATTTGTGTTTCTATTGGTTGTATTTGTGTTTCTATTGGTTGTATTTGTATTTCTATTGTTTGTCTTTGTGTTTCTATTGTTTGACTTTGTGTTTCTATTGTTTGACTGGGTAGGTCTAGGCTGTTTAGCCTTAGACGGAGGATTTTGTTTTTGAGGTTGTTTATTGCCCGTTTGCTTTTGAGGCTTTTTCGTATTCGCTGTTGATGCTGATTGATTTGAAGGCGTATTTTTTCTCCTATTTGTAGAATTGTCAAGTTGTTGCTTAGGGGCTGTTTTCTTCGATATTTCATTTCTACCTTTTGGACTTGCTTCTTTTTTAGTAGGAGGAACTTCTTTTGAAGCAGTAGGTGGCACATTTGTAGGTTTAGTAACTACTTTGTTAGGGGCAGGTGGTGTTTTCTTTTTCTTATTTATGTTGATCGGAATTTGTTCAGAAGAAGGAATGCTTAATACATTACTTAAATTCAAATAGGATTTAGCATTCGAATGAAAATACCTCATCCCTTCAATAAGTTCAGCCTTTGAGGAAAAAACTCGACTTTTAGCTATACCTTTTCCTTTTTTATTTTGCAGAACAAAATGGTAATTTCCTTTCTTTTCTGATATAGCGTATAAGCGTTTGTCTTGGCTTAATTCAATAGCTTCCATGATGGCTTCATCCCTCTTAGTTCTACCATCAAAGGCTTTACTAAATAATAATGGTTTTGCTTTTTCATCAAAAAACTGAAAATAGTGGCACTTATATTTCTTGCTGCGGAATGCTTCAAATCCTATATTCCCAATTGGGGCAACTTCATTTAAACCATATTTTGCCTTTGGCAATTTTTTCTTCTTTTTCTTCTTCTTTGCTAGTTTTAAAATCTTCACTTTTCCAACAGCGTCTTTTTTAAAAACTTTTAAAGCCTCCGTTGCAAGCGCACTATTTCTAAAACGTTTACTTCTACCTATTTCCTCTTGCTCTGCTGTTTTCAATAGAAACACATAAGAGTTACCTGCCGTTATAATCTCAGCAATAAGTGTTTTATCTTTTATGCTTACTATTAAATTCTTAGCAGCTTTGGTTCTTGCTGTTTTTCCATCATATGAACGACTAAATAAAATGGGCTTTCCTTCCTTATCATTAAAATGAAAATAAAAATTAGCACTATCTTTATCTAATAACTCAAATCCAAATTTTTTAGTTTTAGAAACTTGTTTAAAGTCATATCCTTCGGAAGGTTTACCTATTTTCTTTTTAGATATAACCTGCTTTTTTAGCGTATCAAAAACAACATTGAAATTTTGTTTTTTCCCAAGCGTTTCTTTTAAAAAAGCAAGTCCATCACTAGCTTGATCTAATGACTTAAATACACAACTTTCCACATTATTAGTAGAAAATAAAAAACCACCGCCCCCTTCTTTCGAGCGAATGTTAATCATATTATTCGATCGAATAGAAGCTAATGCTTGCTCAATTCCTGTCAGACATGCCTGCTTAGAAGGAAAGGATTTTCCTAACAATATAGATTTCTTAGCACGATATACTTTGAAGGTAAAGGTATTATCTACCTTGTTTTTATACATTTTTATATTCATAATGTGAATGTATTTTCACTACGCAATTAGGCGGTTTTGTTGGCCTACTTTAAACTCGATGGTCAGGGAGAATTGACTCTATAATATTTGAAAGTGGGGTTCTCTAATATTTTTGGATACTAAGTAACGACGAAAGAATAAATGCCGCATTTCGACGAGCTTATTTTGATCTTAGTTTTCTTGAAAAAATCCTTGCATAGCAGAGCTACGGAAGTATTTTTTCAAGGAAAATAAAGACAAAAGAAGCCGTCCAAATGGGGTAGTTATTTTTTTGCCGTTACTAAATAGCCGACAAGATAGTAAATTTTCTATTTATACTACTATTACTTTTAGAATAAGCAAGGGTTTTCTTATAAAAAGAATATTGCCTGAAAAATCAAGTTACAAACTTCCAAAATATCCATTTGAAGTTACAAACTTCAAATA
>CAYOBX010000233.1:0-4341 GCA_964402245.1 uncultured Saprospiraceae bacterium
CAAATGGGTTTTGGTGGTGCTTATTATTATGCTAGAATTGGATTTTCTTTCTAAGAGAGTGGAGGAATTTCTTGTGAAACTTTAATTATTGAACACGGAGGCACGGAGCACACAGAGAATAATTTAACTCTATGTGCTCTGTGACTCCATGTTCATTATTCTTGAGTAACTTACGTACTAATCTTACTTTATAAAAGAGGGGAACATACAATTTGTTCCCCTCTTTTTTTATATCATGTAATGAAAAAGCTGTGGGCTACTCGCCTAACGTTGTAAATCTTCAAAAATCAGATAATTACAAAATAGCTGATTTTCAAGGATATAGAATAATAATCGCTGCATCTTTGCGTCTCTGCGTTCAATTAGGGATGGGTTAAAAATAAACTTACAATTTATTTCTACCCCATCCCTTAAAGACGAGTAGTCTAAAAATCTTTACTTGTTAAGGTCTCAAGGAAAGCTAATAAATCATTCTTTTCTGAAGCTGATAAATCTAGTGGTTGAAGGATGGTAGATTTATAAGGGTGGTTATTACCCCCCTTATTATAATGCACTATAACAGCCTCCAAATTCTTTAAAGAACCATCATGCATATAAGGAGCAGTCAGCGTAATGTTTCTTAAAGTGGGTACTCTAAATTTACTTTCATCTTCTGGCAAAAGTGTTACCCTTTGTCGTCCGTTATCTATGTACGCATTATATAAGCCATTATTTTCAAATGCATTATTAGTAAAATTAAATCCAGAATGACACTCACTACAATTGGCTTTTTTACTAAAAAATAAATTTTTCCCTCTAATTGCAGACTGACTCAACGCAGTAGTATCTCCAAGTACATATTGATCATAAGGGCTATTAAAACTTGTGAGGGTTCGCAAATAACTTGCTAGGGCACGAGTGATCACAAATGCATCTATTGGGCGTTGATAAGCTTTCTTGGATAAGCTTACATACTCTGGTTGGTCGTTTAGCCTTTTAGCAACTTTCAATACGGAAAGGTCCATCTCTTCATGATCTTCTATAGGGGTCATTGCTTGTAGATCTAACTTAGAAATACCGCCGTCTTTATTGATTAAATCTAACCAAGCCAAATTCATTAAGGTAGGTGCATTTCTAAATCCTAATCGACCATCCACACCAGGACTGATTGCTACAGAATCTGAAAAAGCTAGTTGAGGTAGATGACAATTTTTGCAAGCAATACTACTGTCTCTTGACAATATAGGATCAAAGAATAATTTTTCTCCTAAAGCTACTGCTTCTTTAGTCAATGGATTATTGGTAGGTAATTTGGGACTAGGAATATGTGAAGGTAGCGTTAATTGGTAATTACTGGTAGGAACTTTTTCTTTTACAGGCAAACAAGCCACTATCAAATATAAGCATGCAAAATAGACCAGTAGTTTTTTAGTCATAAGGAAGGAAAAGAATCGTATCTGCTTTGGATCTTTATCTTGAGACTCGGTAACAAGTATGTTTAGTATTTTAATTTAGAGGTAGCAATCTTGTTAGGCATTTTTTCAAAAAATGCCTAACAAGATTGCTACCTCTAAAAACGATATGCTCTTGCTCCCCAAGTATTAATTCAAAGTCAAAGCATTTTGGAAATTAGCCAAAAACTGTTCTGCCAATGGAAAATTATTACCCGTATGCGTATCCCAATCAACTGTCAAATCAATGTCCTCATATAATCGATTTAAGTCTAGTTGAAAATCTAGCGTATTCGATCCTTCTTGTAAACTAGGCGCAGCAAATTCCATAGAACTCAACAAGCCATCTGTTCCTATATGAAAGGCAAGCGGAGTGTCCACTACTCCATCGCCGTCCGTATCTGTTTGCCCATCTATACGAATAAATTTATAACCAGAATTCCAATTCCAATGCATAGAAGGATCCTGTACCCCTAATGGATCCGAAGAAGCACGAGTAGTAAAATCTGATTCTGCTTGGTTATTTGCCTCAGAATCAATACCTACAAAGAATTTAACTCCCGTATAATCAGTCAATTCTATATTTCCAACTTCGTATTCTGTTTCTTCGGCTTTCACTAAAAGATATAAATCCTCAAAAGAAGTAATACCTGATCTAGATTGTAATTCAATACCCCCCACATAAAAGCGAGCAATATCTAATTGCACAGTGGTCCCTCCCAACTGATAAGTTTTCCCTAGTTCTAGATTTTCATTATCAACCATAAAGTTAAATTGAAAATCAATGCTTGTTGCTTCCTCTCCATCATTATCACACGATGTCCAAATAAATATTCCTAAACAGATAAATAGCAAAGGTTTTAGAACGTTTTTCATTGTATATTTTTAGTAAGGTGAATATGTTACTAATAGAACAGAGGTGCGAGAATAGAGAACAGAGACATATTTTGTTTAAATGATCCAAATTTCATCGTCTGTAAACGAATTTTGTCTCTATTCTCTGCTCTCTGCTCTATTTATTGAAAACTCTGTTGCAAATTGTCCGCCAAAATAATCGCTTCATTTAACTGTGTTAAACTATGAATTTGCGCAGTTTGTAAAGGATCATAAATGGTATTTCCATCATCAAACATTCGCTTCATTTCTATTTCAATAGTCACCGTGGTCGTTTGTCCATCTTCAATTAAGAAATTTTTATTGAGCGCAATATTACGTAAAGTTTCATCTGCGCCAATATGGTAGGCTAATCCGAGTTCTGCTTGCCCATCTCCATCTGTGTCTAATTTACCTTCTGTTTTGCTAAAGATGAAACTATTCCAACTATCCCAATATTCGCCTGTTGCTGATAAGGGATGATCATTAGGATAATCTTTTGGTTCTTGACTATTTAAATCAGCGGGAACTCCAATATCAAATTGAAGTGTATTATAAGTGCCGAGTGGAATTTTTTCTAAGATTAAAGATGTCCCATTTGCTGCTTTTGCTGCAGTATCATGGTCATCTGAAAGGTTTAAAAATTCAATATCTTTAATGGAGACTTGTTCCCCAGTAGTTGTGCTTATATTTAGGTTAGAAAGGTAGAAATTGAAACGAGTAAAGAAAAATTCCATCCCATTCGGATAGGCATAGCGATCAAACATTACCAAGGGTGCTCCATCGTACTTCAATTGAAAATTGATAGCAATGGTTCCTGTTTCAGTAGCATTTTCCTCGTTGCAAGCAGATAAAAAGACGATAATAGCTATTAAAAAAAGATATAGTTGTTTATTCATATTCTTGGATTTGTTTAACCACTACTAATAACGCATAAAATTATAATTTTCTTAGATAATAATTAGTTGTTTGTCTCCCCTCCTACATAAAAATAAATCAATTACTTGATGATGAATGAAAAGAAATACTTCTTTTCAATAGACCCTCTTTTGAACATTTATTCCAAATATTAGTTCTCCATTGGTTTTTAATTAATCTGAAAATGTAAGATTTTAGTCGATTAATATAGCAATTAGAGCTGTTTTCTATTAGATTTGAATAACTATCCAAGACTTCTTGACGTTTAACTAGTAAAATAACATAATCATGAGCGCAAATAATAATTTAGAACAAGCGGATAATATCATTCGAAATCATGTTATCTGGTCCATGGGAGCAGGATTTATTCCTGTAATGGTGGCCGATATATTTGCAGTAAGTGCCTTGCAATTGGATATGATCCGTCAAATGTGTCGAGTATATAATGTAGACTTCCAAGAGACACAAGGCAAAGCGCTGGTTACTTCACTAACTAGTACGACCCTAGCTCGTTTAGGAGCAGGAAGCTTAGTAAAGTTGGTGCCTGGTTTAGGTTCTGTGTTAGGAGGTGCTACGGTTTCTGCTTTTGCAGGTGCTTCTACCTATGCCTTAGGCGAAGTCTTCAAAAAACATCTAGAATCTGGAGGCACTATTTTAGATTTTGATCCTGATCGATTAAGAAAGTATTACAAGGAAAAATTTGAGAAAGGAAAAACTGTAGCTAAACAGTGGCAAGGAGAACAAACAAATGCCACGAACACAACTTCTCCAAATCCTGAATTTACAGTTAAAGAAAAAGTGATTATCGAAGTGGATGGAGACGACGATGATATTGTTCCTAGTGCTTCGGCTAAAACGGATGATGACTTGATCGTGCCTTCCCAAAAGGCTAAAGCTCCTACATCTGATCCCTCTCCAATTGTGGAAACTACCTCTGCTCCAGAAAAGAAAAAGGGTAACATAGAAATGGCTGCAGCAACGGATGCCGTCATAGAAAAGATAAAAAAACTAGCAGAATTAAAAGAGGCGGGTATTATTACCGAGGAGGAATTTGCTCAAATGAAGGGGCGTATTTTGGAGAAGTTTTAATTTTGATGTTGACTTTTTTTAATGATGAATG
>CAYOBX010000233.1:4441-6243 GCA_964402245.1 uncultured Saprospiraceae bacterium
ATTCATCATTCATCATTTCAAAAACATCATTTCAAAACCTATTGACTAAGCACTATTCGCTGCACCTCCACTCGATCTTCCCCTTTAATCATCACGATATAAGTTCCTTCTGATTGACTACTTAAGTCTATGCTATACTGTTCAGTAGTGGTATCTAGTCCACTCATAGTTATTACTTGTTGACCTGTAAGTGTATAAACGATAATCTCTTTTGGGGAGATCAGTTCAGCGGGTATATCTATTACAAATACTCCTTTTGATGGATTCGGATAAATTCTAATACTACCTATATTAATTTTCGCCTCTTCAACATTTAAGGTAATGCCACTTACCTGTAAATCTTTAGTATAAGATTCTGATTGCAAAAATTGATTATCTAAAGAAAGTAGATCTTTTAATTGACCTTTTTGTTGGCTTGTAAAAGATAACTCAAATAGCTGATCTATGGATAAGGTCTGCTCCATTCCAGCTACCCAACTTACTAGTAATTTACCTTTTTCAATATGCTGATAACTAAGGTTATTAGCAGTTAAGGGAATCCCATTAGTGGATGACAATCCCTCAAAATGTAAGGTAGACGGATCAAAACTCAAAGCGAATTGAAAGCCGCTATAGGTATTTATATTTTCAACCTGCACAGGTACTTTAATAGTTGTTCCTGTTTCAAAATGTTGATCTATTATAGACAGTGCTAAATGTTTAGCAGTTCTATTTTTAGCAGTTCCTACAAATGATCCATCGGAAATAGTATAGGAGACATCTGCTATTTTCACTCCAATAAAATCTTGATTTCCTAAATCACCGCTAAAACCATTAATCGTTAATAGCTCAGGAAAATCTTCTCCGAAAGGATTGGTTGGATCAATAAATTCATAGGATGCAGGCAGGAATCTCCAAGAAGTATTCCCAGGGAATTCTTGGCTCAATCCAAGAATGCTTCTTTGTACTAATACTAAATCAAAAGCAGTTATAGAATTTGATTTATTAATATCCGCCGCAATTATTTTATAAGGTGAATCTAAAGTGGTAATATTTAAAATATGGCGATTCATCAATACAATATCAAATGTGGTAACATTTGCTAGAAGGTCTCCATCTCTACTTGGAGTAATATTTATTTGATCTGCAATTGGAATTTGATTAAAACTATAAAAGCCATCTGCACCAGTAATAGCGGTAATAGTATCCGTAGAAATGGCGACGGATACATCTTGTACAGGTACTCCAATTTCTGTATTTATATTACCAAATATACTTCTTGCATCACTAGTACATGCACTACCATTACTGACTTCTAAAATTCCTTCCACCACTCTGCTCCCTTGTGCCATGACTAATTGGGTAGGTATGATATTTCCATTAATTGTTAATTCTAAACAATCTTGATTTAAATCACCTTTGACCATTTGAATAGTGAACAAGGTAGTTCCATCTGGAACACTTATTCCCATCGCAGTTGGATCAAACCATACGGAGGTCCAAGCCTGATCGGTAACTTGAAAGAAATTATTTGCAGATAATCCTTCTAAGTTAAAGTTCGTCACTCCAATTATGCTAGCACCAGAAGAAGCTGGTATTTGAATGCTGTATTGGTATGAAAGCATATTTTCAAATCCTGCTGCTGAAATGGACAAACTGATCGTATCGCTAGTTATATTAGTTAAACTTTCTATGGATAAATTTACAATGGGTGTTTCTACTATACCTGTAGTATCCATATCCATACCTGTGGTATCCATATCCATACCCGTGGTATCCATATCCATACCTGTGGTATCCATATCCATACCTGTGGTATCCAT
>CAYOBX010000233.1:6343-8610 GCA_964402245.1 uncultured Saprospiraceae bacterium
GTGGTATCCATATCCATACCTGTGGTATCCATATCCATACCTGTGGTATCCATGTCCATACCTGTGGTATCCATGTCCATACCTATAGTGTCCATAGCAGAACCAAGCATTAAGGTTTCACAGATAGTTCCAGTTCCACAATTATTTCTAGTAGTTAAACACACCTCAAATGGGCCTTCGATTCCCTCTACATTTAAAGCTTGGTTAGGAGTAGAAGAGATCGCAAGATTACCAAATGTCCAAGACCAACTAGTCGGATTATTAGTAGTCGCATCTGAAAATACTATGGAGTTACCCATTTGCTCAAAAGTAAAAGAAGGAGTTCCACCTGTGGCAGGAATTATTATAGTATCCAAGGCGGTACACCCAGTAGCATCTTGAATAGATAAAAAGTAAGTACCTGCAAATAAACCACTATAGTTACCTGTCTCCGAAATACTATTATTCAAATTATAAGTATAAGGAGCCGTACCTCCCCTAGCAACCAATTGTAGTTCACCAGTTCCAATCAATGTACCGTCACAACTAGGAATGATAAGCGAACTGGCATCTAATACTATATCACTTCCCATTTCTAACACAGTTGTCGCAGTAGCAGTTGTTCCAACTGCATCTGTAACTGTCACAGAATAGCCACCAACGGTAAGATTCGTTCCTGTTGCGCCCACTATACTAGGAGCATTCCAAATATAGGTATAAGGTGTCTGTCCGCCATTTACGATCGCTTCAATAGTACCACCACTTCCTTGACAATCTGTATTTGTAGCATTTAGAGTAATGGATAAATCAGTAGTAGGCATATTGTCCATATCTACTGTATCCATGTCCATACCCATTGTATCCATATCCACAGTCATTATGTCCATGTCTATCGTATCTACAGGTACATTTCCTAGCTGAATCGTCTGACAACTGGTACCTGTACCACAGGCATTTTCTGTAGTTAAACAAACCTCAAGAGGTCCAGTAACACCTTCAATATTAAGTGGTTGGATGGAGGCCATTGACGTAGCAAGATTACCAAATGTCCAAGACCAGCTAGTCGGACTATTATTGGAAATATCGGTAAATATGATTTGGGTTTCTTGTTCCAAGAAAGTAAAAGTCGGATTCCTATCTGCTGTCGGTACCCTTATGGTATCTATAGTCATACAACCATTTGAATCAGAAATACTAACAAAATAAGTATCTGATAAAAGATCGGTATAACTTCCAGTTTCATTTATCTGCCCGTTCAAATTAAATCTATATGGAGCTGTACCTCCTATAGGGGACAATTGAAGGCTACCTGTTCCACTTTCTCCACCCGAACAGCTTGCTATAATTTCAGTATTAGATCTATCTAAACTTATAGCCTCTGTCATTTCTAAGTCTATACTTGCTGTCTCTCTTGTACCATCAGCATCTGTTACGGTTACAATGTAACTACCTGGTGTTAAATCACTTACACTATTGCCTGCCAATCCTGGAACACTCCAAGTATAGGTATAAGGCGTTGTGCCTCCAATTGGTGTTACCATAATAGTACCGTCATTGCCCAAACAACTAACTTCGGTGGAAGTTAAGAAAATATCTAAATTGGAAACTACCGTCGTATCAATAGGGCCGATTGCAACCGTATCTAATGCGATTGAATCTGTATTATTTACTATTTGGCAAACTATAGCAGAGCCACACTGGTTGATAGTGCTTAAACAAACTTCTAATGGTTCAGTTATTCCTTCTAAAGACAATTGAGGATTTTGAAGATCTGAAGTAGCAATATCCCCAAAAGTCCATGACCATGTATTAGGGTTATTGTTAGAAACATCTGTAAACTGAATACTATTTCCACTTTCTTCAAAAACAAAAGCAGGGTTGACATCGACTCCTGGTAATTCTAAGGAATAAATTGCTGCACATCCGTTAGTATCTCTTATGGTTAATAAGAAAGCACCTGATGGAACACTAGTATATAAGCCACTTTCAGAAGCAACATCATTCAGTAAATAATTATAAGGAGGCGTTCCACCTAAAGCCGCTAATTGTATGCTGCCAGTAGCTACCTCATCATTACTACAATCAGGTATAAATATAGTAGCTGCTTCATCAATTATGATCGTCTCTCTGTTTATTACAATGGACGCTGTTCCCATATTGTTTTCTGCATCCGTTACCGTTAAATTATAGGTTCCATCTGCTAATTCCGTTAAGAAAGAACCAGATAATTCTGGATTCTCCCATTGATAAGAATATGGAAGAACTCCACCTGAAATGGTTAGAATAAT
>CAYOBX010000234.1:0-8546 GCA_964402245.1 uncultured Saprospiraceae bacterium
GCAAAAAAAACGTATTTCTATTAGGTAACGACAAAAAAATAACTCCACCATTTGGGCGGCTTCTTTTGCCCTCAGCAGCCCATCCGCTTTGCGGTTCACAAAGGGTGTTTGCTCCTCTTAAAAAATACTTCCGTAGCTCTGCTATGCAAGGATTTTTTAAGAAAAACTGAGACCAAAATAATCTAGCCCAAATGACGGATTTATTCTTTCGTCGTTACTAAGAATAAACTTCAATAAAAAAATTATGATTCCATTCTTGTTATTATTTCTTTCTATTCTTGGAAGTCCTATGGAAGAAGATCATGAATTTCATATGAGTAAATGCGAAGTTGCTTTTAACGAAGCTGAATCAGCTATACAAATTAGTCTTCATTTGTTCATTGATGACTTAGAGGAGGGTTTAGCTGCAAAAGGGCATCAAAATTTACGCATTTGCACAGATAAAGAAGCGCCTGATGCAGAGCAATATATGGCAGCTTATTTGCATGAGAATTTTACTATAAAAGTAAATGGCGATAGTCTTGGATATACCTTTATAGGAAAAGAAGAATCAGAAGATTTGTTAGCCGTATGGTGCTATTTGGAAATAGAAAACATTTCAAATGTTAATCAATTAACTATTAGAAATCAAATATTGACTAGTACCTTTGAGGATCAAAAAAATATTGTTAGCGTAAGTACTTCTTCGGAAGGTAGAAAAGGTTACTTCTTATTTGATGTCGAAAATGTGGAGGATAGCGTTTCTTTTTAAACAATCGCATATTATTTAGCATCTGTATGAACCCGCCCCGCCCTTAAAAAAGGAGGGAAACGTATTCGAGTAAATATTTTCTATCGAATATGTCTTTCTATTCAAAGGAAAATATTCAAAGGAAAACGCCTCTCTCTTTGAATAGGAGGTCGGGAGGACTTAGAAAACAGATGCTCAACTATAAAAATCACACAAAATAAAATGAGCACCACCAACATAAAAGAAAATTTAAACACACTATTCCAACAAGAAAATTTATCAAAGGAAGCTGCAAAAAATATTTTAAGTGCGGTAGGAAGAGGGGAAGTCAATGAATTTCAAACAGCCGCTTTACTAACTTGTTTTCAAATGCGCCCAGTTACTGGAGAGGAGTTGACAGGTTTTAGGGAAGCGATGATAGAGTTAGCCCTCCCAATTGATTTGAGTGATATGGATACGATTGATATTGTAGGAACAGGGGGAGATGGAAAAGATACTTTTAATATTTCTACTACCTCTTCTTTAGTAGTTGCAGGAGCAGGGTATAAAGTAGCTAAGCATGGTAATGTAGGTGTTTCTTCTATTTGTGGTTCATCCAATGTGCTAGAACACTTAGGCTATAAAATGACCAATGATCGGGATGTATTAAGAGCCTATTTAGATCGAGCGAATTTTTGCCATATGCACGCGCCTCTATTCCATCCTGCTATGAAGCATGTGGGTGCTATTCGGAGAGGAATGAAGGTAAAGACGTTCTTCAATATGTTAGGCCCTTTATTAAATCCTTCTCGTCCCAAACGTCAGTTGGTAGGAGTTTATGCGGAAAGTTTACTCCCATTATTCAAGACAGTTTTTGAAGATATGGGTATTGAATATAAAGTCATCTTCGCAGAAGATGGCTATGATGAGATTTCTTTGACTGGTCCTTTCCAAGTTCGATCTAATCAATTTGATGGTACCGTAACACCTGCCGATCTTGGCTATCAAGCTTTAGATCAAGCAGCACTACATGGTGGTTCAACGATTCCAGAATCTGCAAAAATTTTAGTATCTATTTTAGAAGGGAGCGGCACTACTGCACAGCATCAAGTTGTTTGCGCCAATGCTGGACACGCCATTCAATGTTTTAAACCAACTGCTTCAATGGATGATTGTATTGCGGAAGCGGATCATGCGATAAGAAGTGGGGAGGCTATTAAGATGTTGAAAAATTTGGTGGGATGAGTGTGAGTGGGAGACTTTCTGTCGAAAGTAATGAGGAATTGAAC
The DNA here is from genome assembly GCA_964402245.1 of uncultured Saprospiraceae bacterium. Lineage (GTDB taxonomy): Bacteria > Bacteroidota > Bacteroidia > Chitinophagales > Saprospiraceae > JAFMDF01. The sequence continues at coordinate 1,999 of CAYOBX010000234.1, forward strand.
ACAGAGGCACAGAGCGCACAGAGTTTAATTTAGACCTTATAAGTATCGAATCAAACTCTGTGCGCTCTGTGCCTCCGTGTTCAAACCTTCAGCTAAGTAGCTCCGCCACTCTCCAAAACTCCTAGCCTAGAAATTATTATACAATCCTTTCAACTGGTTATCGGTTTCCTTCTCTTTAATCTCCTGTATATAATTTTTTATTTGATCCAGACTAGCCTGAGCAGCTGCCTTTGCTTCTATCCCTTCTATCTGTTGGACTGCTTGGGTAAGCGACATTTTTAAATCATTCAAAGTTTTGGTAGCAGCAAAACGTCTCCATAAAGATTGGCTACTATCAATTCCTAAGCCATGCAATTTAGATAAGGAAGGTGCTAGTTCTGCCCCACTTGCCTGCAATAAATAGCCATAACCACCAAAGAAATCCATCACGGATGGCCCATCAATTTTACTCCAATTATTTTCAAAAAATGGCAATTTTTCTGCGTTACCATTTAAAGCATATATCCCGCCTACTGCTGCTAAAATTGCATTATTATCTGATTCTTTTTCAAATTGTTCTGCTTTTTGTAATGCAGCTGTAGGATCTACTTGTTGTAATGCAAACAAAGAAGTAGCAACAACAGCTAAGGATTTCTCATTCGCTAAAATATCTTCTAATACCGTTCCTAATTGAGGGGATTCATTGGCAATTAAATAAGTCAATGCCCCTTCTCTCACCTTTGAATGTTTATCATTCACTGCTAAATCTGACATTAATTGAAATGCTTCTTCATCCACAGGTATTTGTCCTATAGATTGATTTCTAATAAACCAGAAGTCATCTTTTAAAGATGCTTTTCGAACTGCCTTTGCTTCTTTAGAATCAACTCCTTGCAAAGCTTGAATGGCTTCAAAGCGATCCATTAAATTAGGTGCATTATGGTATTGGAAAATATAATTTTCTGTGGTCTTATTATCTACTCGTTCTGCTAATAGTACCTTATCTGCATCTACATTTACTAACGCAGGCTTTGTGGCTACATCAAAAACAAATGTCTGTTTCCGCATATCCATCATCACTTGCTGTCTAGTTACCTCATTAGCTGCTGTATAAATATCTACTTCAATTGGTAATTGAAAGATTGCTGGATTTTTGTCTGGGTCCTGAGTTTGCTCGATGGTAACACTCGCCTTCTTGTTTACTTCATCATAGTCATAGTCAATTGTTAACTGAGGATGTCCAGAAGAAAAATACCATTGATTAAAAAACCAGTTTAAGTCTTGTCCTGTCACTGCTTCAAATGCCAATCGTAGGTCATGAGCCTCTACAGCCGTATAAGCATTATCTACTAAGTACTTATTTAAAGCAGTAAAAAAAGCATCGTCACCTACATAGTTGCGTAACATATGTAGCACCAAGCCTCCTTTATTATAACTATGCGCATCAAACATGGCCTCACTATCTGGATTATCGAACCAAATTAAGGGATGCAATTCACTACTAGACAAGTATCCATTTAGTTCATTGATTCTATGATGATCTGCTCGATCTCTGCCATCTTTATGCTCAAACCATAAGTATTCGCTATAGTTAGCAAAGCCTTCATTCATGGTTAAGTTGGCCCAGCTTTCACAAGTTACATAATCCCCAAACCAGTGATGAAATAATTCATGCGCTACTATGTAATCATTATCATCATCAATTAACTCTTGATCGGTCTTTTGAATAAAATCACCAAAGATTACACCAGTAGTATTCTCCATTGCACCTGACACAAAATCTTTCACAATAATCTGAGAATATTTAGGCCAAGGATACTTCACGCCTAACAAGTCCGAAAAGAAAGTCAGCATCTCTGGTGTATGTTCAAAGATCTGTCTTGCATAAGGTTTGTACGCTTCTTCTACATAATAATCCACTGGGATACCTTCCCAGGTATCACTAACCTTTGCAAATTCACCGACTGTTATCATAAATAAATACGGCGCATGTGGTAGATCCATCTTCCAATAGTCGGTACGAGTACCATCTGCATTCTTTTTGGAAGATTGTAAAGTACCATTTGATAATGTTTTGAATCGATCCTGTACCGTCAAGTACATTTCTTGGGTCGTTCGCTCATTAGGATGATCTATGGTTGGCATCCAACGAGAGTTCCACGTTGTTTCTCCTTGCGTCCATATCTGCATTGGCTTTTCTTTGTCACTCCCATCGTGGTTGATAAAAAATAAGCCTTGCTCAGAAGTAATTGCTGCACTACCGCCTATTTCTCCCTCTGCTGGTTTAGCCGTATAGTCAATGACTATTGTATATTTTTCTTTACGGGTATAGGATTTATCTAATTGAATTTGTATTACCTTATTATCATAATCATAGGTCAGAGATTTACCATTTGATAAAGTAATTTTATGAATATCAAAGCCTTTAGCGTCAATCGCTACTTCATCCGTTGAATAGAAATAAGGTTTTAAAGTTAATTCTGCCTTACCATTTACTTGCTGCTTTGTCCAATCAAACTTTAGATCTAATTTCGTATGTATTAAATCATTCTTTAGAGAATAAGTCGACTGATAGCTCGGCAATTGATAATCTTCTGCCGCTTTTATTTCATCTGGAATAGAGGCAGTAACAAACATAGTGTCCAAAAACCTTTCTTCTGTTAAGGTAGCTTCTGGCAATGGTGCTTCAGAAGTGATTTTTTTACTAGTCGAACAACCTACGGATAGTAAGAAAACTAACAAGGATAATACTTGTATTTTATGCATAAAATAAGTTGATTTTAAATTGGACAAACTAATTTTCAGGATACCCATTTTGTACCCAACAACTAATAATATCAAATTCCTCGTCTGTCAAATCATTTGGTCCAGGATTCGTAACCCAATTAGGAGGCATTCCTAATTCTGGATCATTTCTTAAATCAATGACAAATCGCCTGAATTCTCGATCTGTCAAAAATGGAAGCATTCGATCGTAGGTCGTATAATTACCAGGAGCAGCAGTACCAGATACATGACACCCAGCAAAAGCACAATTGGTGTCAATAATGGCTTTGACTTGTAAATTATAACTTACAGCTAAGGTATCACAAAATTCTAAAGGGGGCATTTCTAGTAATTGATCACTTGTACATGCCGTTTCCATGAATAAAAAGGCGATACTTGTTAAGCTTAAGATCAATATAAATAGTCGGTTGGTCATATATCTAGTTTTTAGACGTAAAAGTTTCTTGAAAAAGATCAAAATTAAAACGATTTTAAGTTAAATTAGTTTTTATTGAACTATTCCATACTGTCCGTTGTATTTCTTTTTATGAAGAAAACCAGTAATTTTGTGGTATTCTTATCAATTGGTCAATAACGAACTAGTTGATTTGTTAATTGTAAGTAACTGGCTAGGGGTCAAGATTCAGCGTCTGCTTCATAATGGAAAGCAGAATAAGCTTGAATCAAAGCCGAAATGGTTCTCTGTTCCCGAAATACAACCTGACTGACTCCTAGCTAATTACAATTGTAAAATAAAAGTAACTATCTCAACAGAAGTCAGACCATTTCATTGTCAGGTGTCAGATTTATGATGTTGACTACGCTTTATTTAAGAAGTATTAGCCGTCTGACAGCAGAGCGACTTCTGGACAGTTACGAATAAAACTCAAAAATAATGTATCCAGCACATTTAGTAGCACCGATGTCTCAAGATCTAACAGATTTCGGATTCGAAGGATTGACAACTCCTGAAGAAGTAACGGCTCTTTTAGAAAAACAAGAAGGAACCCTTCTCTTAGTCGTTAATTCTGTTTGTGGTTGTGCCGCAGCCAATGCACGCCCAGCTGCAAAATTCGCTTTGCAAAATGAAAAGAAGCCCGCTAAAATGGCGACTGTCTTTGCAGGAGTCAATAAAGAAGCTACAGAAAAAGCAAGAGAATATTTACTACCCTATCCTCCTTCTTCTCCTTCTATTGCTTTATTCAAAGATGGTCAATTAGTCCACTTCATAGAAAGACATCATATTGAAGGCCGTTCGGCTGATATGATCGCGGCTAATTTAAAGTCGGCCTTCGATCATTTTTGTTAAACTGAATTGAACACAGAGGCACAGAGCACACAGAGTTTAGCATAGTTGTTACACTCTGTGTGCTCAGTGACTCCGTGTTCAATTATCTTCTTGGATTTTCGTCAGAAAATCTTCATAGAAAATATCCTCTCCTCATCTCTCATTCCCTAGATGCTATACCTAATCCCCACCCCTATTGGCAATTTAGAAGATGTTACCTTTAGAGCCATCCGCTTACTAAAAGAAGTAGATTTAATCTTAGCAGAAGATACTAGGACTTCTAAAAAATTTCTCAATCACTACAATATTGATACGCCACTGCGTTCCCACCACGCCCATAATGAGCATCAAACCACACCTGATTTAATTAAAGCATTGCAAGCGGAACAAAATATTGCTTTAATATCGGATGCAGGTACGCCTGGTGTATCTGATCCAGGTTTTTTTTTAGTAAGAGCTTGCCAGCAAAATGATATTAGAGTAGACTGTCTGCCTGGGGCAACTGCTTTTGTCCCTGCTTTAGTAGCTTCTGGATTACCTTGTGACAAATTCCACTTCGAAGGATTTTTGCCACATAAAAAAGGACGACAAACTCGCTTGACTTATCTCGCTACCCTTTCTTATACCTTTGTTTTATATGAATCTCCTTTTCGACTAGTCAAATGTTTGCAGCAATTAGCAGAACATACAGAACCTAATAGAATGGCTTGCGTCTGTAGAGAATTGACGAAATTATATGAAGAAAAAGTCACAGATACGCTGGAGAATTTAATTACTCATTTCGGTGGAGAGAAAAAGGTGAAAGGAGAAATAGTTATTGTTGTGGCAGGTAAAAATTAAGCTTTATACGGTTTCGCTTAGTAGAGATTTCCCGTAACACGGAATTCATTCCGTACCCAGTATCACGGAATTTATTCCGTGGTAGTTAAAGCACGGAATGAATTCCGTGTTACAATTTACGGAATGAATTCCGTGTTACGGGATATACTACACTACTTAACGTTACTGATTACACTTTATGTCTACCCCTCTTTTTAAGCCACCAATAACCAATCGCCCCCGCTACAAAGAACAAAACCGCAATAATTTCCGCTTGGGTAGGATGATACCCAAAAATATCATAACGAGCATTTACTCGGATTTTTTCGATCCAATAACGTTCTATGCCATTAAGCATTAAGTAAACGGCAAATAGCATTCCCGGTACAGGTAATCTTTTTCTTAAAGCCCATAAAATAACGACAATGATAAATGCCATAATCATTTCATAAACAGGCGTTGGATACACTCCTTGCGCCAGTTCATTACAATAATATCCCACACAATCTTCTAAAGGCACGCCTTGATGCAACACATTCTGAGGATACGTATACGACCACATCCAGTCAGGAAAAATCCACCAAGATGGAGTTGCCGCTTCATTTACAATTCCCCAATCGCCATCCCCTGATAATTGGCAACCCAATCGTCCTACACCATATCCTACCATTAATGCTGGAGCAATGGCATCTGAAAAAGGAAAAACAGCAATGTTATGTTTCTTTAGATACCAGACAACACCAATCGTTCCTCCGATCAATCCTCCATAAATAGCTAAACCACTTCCAGACAATAATATTTCAAAAAAATTACCGCCAGTCAGATTACTCATGTCTTCAAATACTGCAAAAAACTTAGCTCCCATTATACCTGTGAACGCTGCAATTAGCGTAATATCCCCAATTCGATCACTTGGATACATGTCTATTGTTTCCGTAATCGGCTTAGCCAAAACATCTTTTTGTTTTTCCCAATACTTTAATGCGCCCAATGCTACTGCACCAATGATTCCTCCTATTATACTCCCTTTTGTTGATAACAAAACACCAGGGGCATCCATTTTAAATTCTGGAAAATTTTGGAATATATAGAGCAATTTAAAACCCAATATAAAACCAAAAATTGCATTAAACAAAAGCTCAACAATAGAAGCTGGCTCGCCAACAATTTGCTTAATTCTATTTGGTTTAAATTCTCCTGCTGCTTCCTTTCGCTTCAATTCTTTGTTTAAAAAGAAAGCACTAGAAAAAATCGCAATGGCTAATAAAAGGCCAAATGTTTTCACAATGGCAGTGCCATTGTCTACTTCTGTACCAATCAAGCTATGAAGAATATATGATAAGTCTGGATACATGATTAATATGTATTTTCTCGTAGAATAGAGACATAGTATGCTACGTCTCTACCATATTTATTTAACAATTCAATGCCCCACAAACGCTAATCGTTTGACCAGAGACATAAGTCGATAAATCAGAAGCCAAAAACAAACAAGCATCTGCAATTTCTTCTGCCCGTCCCAATCGTTTTAATGGAATACTAGATAAAAATGCTTCTTTCGTTTTATCATCTAACTCTTCTGTCATATCTGTTTCTATAAAACCAGGTGCTAAAGCATTACATCGGATATTTCTAGACCCTACCTCTTTAGCAATAGATTTGGTAAAGCCAAAAATACCTGCTTTGGAAGCAGCAT
>CAYOBX010000235.1:0-8534 GCA_964402245.1 uncultured Saprospiraceae bacterium
AAAGATGTCCCAAAATCAATAGTCCGTGCAGTTTTTTCACGCAGAGAACGCAGAGTTTTGATAATCAACATATTATACTCTGCGCACTCTGCGTGAAATAATTTTGTAACTCATTGAGTGTCAATAATCATTTTAAAATTGCACGGACTATTGAAAGTAGAACTAAGAAACTCTATAAATTATAGAAAAGTTGATATGGCAAACAACAAATATATCTGTATACATGGTCATTTCTACCAGCCACCAAGAGAAAATGCGTGGCTAGAAGCCATCGAAAAACAAGATTCTGCCTCTCCGTTTCATGATTGGAATGAACGCATCAACTTTGAATGCTATGCTCCTAATACTGCGGCCCGTATCATTGGACAAGATGGCAATATTATCAAAATAAATAATAATTACGCTCAAATTAGTTTCAATTTTGGCCCAACTCTTATGTCTTGGCTGAAGAAAGAAGATAAAGATACCTATCAAGCTATCCTACATGCAGATAAAATAAGCGCCCAAAGATTCAGTGGACATGGCTCTGCCCTAGCTCAAGTATATAATCACATCATTATGCCTTTGGCTAATGAACGAGATAAAGACACACAAATTATATGGGGGATTAAAGAATTTCAAAGTCAATTTAATAGACTACCTAAAGGGATGTGGTTAGCTGAAACGGCTGCGGATACGGATACTTTGGAAGCACTGGTTAGGCATGGGATAGAATATACCATACTAGCCCCTAGACAAGCAAAAAAGTTTAAAAGAATCACAGATAATGACTGGTCCTCTTTAACTGATAGTGGTATTGATCCAAGAAGACCTTATAGATGTTTTTTACCCTCTGGAAAATATATCGATTTATTTTTCTATGATGGAAATGTAGCCCAAGACGTAGCGTTTAGAGGTTTATTAAATAATGGTAGTCTATTTTCAGAGCGTTTATCTAATATTTTTGATGAAGATGAGCGACCACAATTAGTACATATTGCCACAGATGGGGAGAGCTATGGCCATCACCACAAGCATGGCGAGATGGCATTAGCTGTTTGCTTAAATAAAATCAAAGAAGAAGGCATAGCAACCTTAACTAATTATGGAGAATATTTAGAAAAATTTCCGCCAGAATATGAAGTGCAAATTCATGAAAATAGTTCTTGGAGTTGCGTACATGGTGTAGAGCGTTGGCGTTCTAATTGTGGGTGTAACACAGGAGGAAATTTAGGTTGGAATCAACATTGGAGGAAGCCATTACGGGAATTATTAGATTGGTTAAGAGATTCCTTAATCCCTATTTATGAAAAAGAAATAAGTCAATTTTTAATTGATCCTTGGGAGGCCCGTAATAACTATATTGACGTAATTCTAGATAGAGACTTGGAGCATGTGCATTACTTTATTCAAGAAAATGCTAAACGTCATTTAGAGGAAAAAGAAATATCGACTGTTTTACGTTTAATGGAAATGCAGCGTAATGCACAGTTAATGTATACAAGTTGTGCCTGGTTTTTTGATGAAATTTCTGGGATTGAGACCAATCAAGTTTTACAATATGCTTTACGAGCCATCAATTATGCTAAACAGGTAGCAGGCATTGATTTACATCCAGAATTTCTGGATCGATTAAAACAAGCTCCTAGTAATGTTTATGAAAATGGTGCCGTTAGCTATGAAAAAGAAATCATCCCTACTCAATTAACTTTAGAAAGAGTAGGTATGCATTATGCTATTGCTTCTCTATTTGAAGATAATCCAGATGATTTATCTTTATTCAATTACGAGGTATCTAATATTTCTTTTGAAAAAAGTATAGCTGGCAACTATCGTTTTATAACGGGTCAGACTATTGTACAATCAAAAATAACCTTATCAAAGAAGGCTTTTAGCTTTGCAGTACTCTACTTAGGGCAGCAAAACATTATAGGAAATATCTCTACAGAGTTAACAGAAGCACAATTCTTAGAAGCGCAAAAAGCATTAAAACAAGAGTTTCTGACAACTGATTTAGGGCGGGTAATAGGATCTATGCAATCTTATTTCAAATCTGAAAAATTCTCTATTTGGCATCTATTCAGAGATGAAAAACGGCATATATTAAATGAAATAACCCAAAAGAGTTTAAAACAAGTAGAACATGGCTTTAGGGAAATATACGATGACAACTACCAATTGATGTCGGGTATGTTGAAAAGTCAAATCCCTATCCCTAATGCTTATAAAAGTGCCATTCAGCATATTGTGAACACAGATTTACATCGATTTTTCGAGCAGCATATTTTAAAAATTAGCGATCTCAAACGTTTATCTACTGAAATCGACACTTGGAATCTAGAAATAACGGATCCACAAACGCTCAAGTTTACTGCGGGAGAAAGGATTTTTTATGAAATAAGAAAGATTAATCATATGATCTTACCTACCACCCAAATACAAATATTGGTAGATATTATCAAAATATTTAATGACTTAGATTTAGACTTAGATATTTGGAAGAGCCAAAATCATTATTTTTCTTTGTTAGAAGATTTCTTATCTGGTAAACATAGTTTCCCCAATAAGGAATGGAAAGATACTTTCTTAAAATTAGGTCGACTATTAAAAGTAGAAACTGCTGCTTTAAGTGCTGTTTCAATCGTGAATGAGATAGTATAAGCAGTTAGCTAGACATTCTTTATTATATTTACAAAAGAATGTCTAGTTTAACACCTTGAATGTATCAACCATTCACTCAACTTAAAAACTAACAAAAGGAATTTGCATCATATATAGCCTTAAGAATGAAATTTGAGCAAAGCATATTATTACAGGAAACAGAAATTTATGTACGAGATTTCTTTGAGAAACATATTTCTAATAAATATGCTTTTCATAATCTGCAACACACAATAAATGTAGTCAATGCAGTTAAAGAAATTACAGCGCAATATGAAAACATTACCCAAGAGGAACTAGAGCTACTCCATTTAGCAGCTTGGTTTCATGACATGGGTTATAATAAAGGGCCACAAGATCATGAAAGTAGAAGTGTAGAATATGCTGCTAAATTTCTAGAAAAACATAATGTACCGACTACTGATATTGAGGTAATCACTGGGTGCATTATGGCCACCAAATTTCCACAATCTCCTCAAAATTACCTTCAAGAAATACTAGCAGATGCGGATCTAAGTCATCTTGGGAAAGACATTTATTGGGATCGTTGTGGCAAAGTACGGCAAGAGATGGCATTAGTAAGTGATGTCATTATGGATGAACAAGAATGGCTAGATTTTGAAATCGATTTTTTAAAAAAGCATTCTTATCACTCGGAAGCAGCACAACAACTATATCAAAAACGGAAACTCAAGCATATTAAGCAATTGGTCAAGCAAAAAGCACGACTAAATCCAAAAAGTCTTCAGCCTGAAGAAGTCGCTATTCTAGCTAAAAAGAAAGTTAAAAAAATCAAAGGCAAGAAAAAAGATCAAAAAAATCACAAAAAAGAAATTAAACAATTACGATTAGGTAGAGGTGTAGAGACCATGTTTAGAACTACCTATCGAACCCACGTAAATTTGAGTTCTATTGCAGATAATAAGGCTAATATCATGTTAAGTATTAATGCAATTATTGTCTCCATTACGGTTTCTTCTTTAGTACCTCGCTTTGATAACAATCCAAAATTAATTATCCCTACTTTTATTCTTTTGATGGTTTGTTTGGCTGCTATTGTATTTGCTACCCTGTCTACCATGCCTAAAATTACCGAAGGAAAAGTAACCAGAAAAGATATAAAGGAAAAAAAATCTAACCTATTATTTTTTGGCAATTTCTATAATATGAAAATAGATGATTTTCATTGGGGCATGACCGAAATGATAAAGGATGATGATTTCTTATATAGTTCCATGACCAGAGATTTGTATTATCTTGGAATTGTATTGGCTAAAAAATATAGATATTTGAGAACTTGCTATCGTATATTTATGTATGGGTTGATTTTCGCTGTATTAGCTTTTGCTGCTTCTTTTGCGATCTAGTAATTTAGCGATTAGCTATGAATGCGAATAACGGGTTAAATCTTACTATTGATAAGCGATTACGTTTACTAAACTTCTAAAGTTTAGTAAACGTCCATCCTAACCAACTGATTTTCAATAAGCATTTTAATTTAGCCCGTTATTCGCGTTATGAGCTATTAATTAGAATCCATATAGAAAATAGCCTACCTTTGTGGCATGTCTAATAGTCTTAAAAATCAAAAAAAAATCCTAGATAAATTAGGAATAGCCCAACTCAACCCAATGCAAGAAGAGGCGCAATTAGCGATCCATTCTTGCAAAGAAATAGTCATTCTCTCTCCTACTGGTACTGGAAAAACCCTAGCATTTTTATTGCCTATCATGGCAGAACTTGATCGAGACTTGCAAGAAGTGCAAGTGCTCATCTTAGCACCTTCTAGAGAATTAGCGATTCAAATAGAGCAAGTAGCTAGGGCTATGGGTTCTGGTTGTAAAATTAATGTCGTCTATGGAGGCAGGCATTTCTCCAAGGACAAAATAGAATTAAAACATCGTCCTGCCTTATTGATTGGTACGCCAGGTAGAATTGCGGATCATTTACGACGAAAAACATTTCCTACCCGTCGTATACAAACATTGATATTAGATGAGTTTGATAAATCCTTAGAAATAGGTTTTGAAAAAGAAATGGGAGAAATTTTAGAACATCTTCCAGCTATTAAAAAAAAGATTTTAACCTCTGCTACATTTGGGGTGTCCATACCCGAATTCGTTCGAGTAAAAGATCCAGCCTATGTTGATTATTTAGACGAGGAATCGTCTAAATTACAATTAAAAAGAATTCTCTCTCCAGATAAAGACAAGCTAGATACCTTAGTCAAAGCATTGCAACATATCGGCAATCGATCTGGTATTATCTTTTGTAATTTTAAAAATGCGATCCAGCGAATTAGCGACCATTTGACGGCCCATCATATTTCACATGGGGTTTTCTACGGTGGGATGGAACAAAAAGATCGAGAAAGAGCACTCATCAAATTTAGAAATGGTTCCCATCAATTATTATTAGCTACGGACTTAGCCGCTAGAGGTCTAGATGTTCCAGAATTAGAATTTATTCTTCATTATCATTTACCCAATAGATCGGAGGAATTTACCCATAGAAATGGACGAACCGCTAGAATGCATCAAGATGGAACTGCTTATGTCTTACATTGGGAAAAGGAGGCATTACCCGATTTTATTAATATTGATGCAATTGAAACACTAATAGATACAACTGCATTACCTCCTTCTAAATGGGCTACCCTTTTTATTTCAGGCGGTAGAAAAGATAAAATTTCTAAAGGGGATATTGCTGGTCTTTTCATGAAAAAAGGGAAACTAGAAAAAGATCAATTAGGTATTATTGAGTTGAAGCAAGATTGTGCTTTTGTGGCAGTAGTGGCAAGCGTTGCAGATAATATGGTCCAGCAATTTAATAATACTCGATTGAAGAAGAAAAAGGTGCGAGTGAGTTTGATTTAGATTTTATTGAAGAAAAGAATACCATATTATGAGTAAGCAAATCATTAGTAACAATGACGAACTATTTGTCGACATACGACAAATGATAGAGGATGCTAGACAAGCAGTTAGTCATACTGTAAACGCTGGATTGACACTTTTGTATTGGAATATAGGAAAGCGAATAAACGACGAAATTCTAAAAAATAAGCGAGCAGAGTATGGCGAGAAGATTTTGCCGACAGTGTCGGCAAAATTGATAGAAGAGTACGGAAATGGCTATTCTAAGAGTTTTGGACTTTTTGGGACTCAAAGGAAATTTTCCTGAAAAAGATTTTGAGCAAGCCGTACTCAACAAGATAGAACAATTCCTATTAGAACTGGGACGTGGCTTTGCGTTTATGGAACGCCAAAAGCGAATGATAATTGATGGGAAAGATTATAATCTTGATTTGCTATTCTACCACAGAAAACTAAAACGCTTGATAGCTATTGATTTGAAAATAGGGCAATTTGAAGCCACCTATAAAGGACCTAAGGCAATTTTTGCACGTCCTTATTTTAGGTGAAATTTCTTGCGCTACATCTCCCCTTCATTCTATATCTACAACTACGATCCTATATCCGACGTCGCTTCAACGCAAGCATAAATAATAAAACAAGAAGCGTACCCGCCGCCAAACCTACCCGCATCCAAATCTCTTGAGTCGCTTGAATTCTACTTTCCAAATAATACGTATTCGGTCTACCAGGAGAACCGCCACCAACCAATGCTTCCCAATTTTCAATATCTGTGTTATCTAATTCAGGTAGTAATAGATTAAGGGTAAAGACAGAATCTCTAGGTCGGATTTCATATTGAAATTTATCAACAGATGCACCTTCTGCATCATAGATATTTATTTTCTCTTTTCGTTTACTTAAGCCATATCCCATATTACCGTTTAGGTTAGTAATGGTTGGAAAGACATCATTAAATCTTGCGGTATCTTCACAGATCACAGCATATCCTTTAGAAGGAATACTTACAGGCGGAATTTGATACTTATTACGATTGTCTGCTAAGTACCAGCCCTTTAAATCTACACGCTCTGAAGACTGGTTATATAACTCTACCCAATCACCTGTTTTTCTATTATTACAGCTTATCTCATTAATGATAACTAGGCCCGTTAAGGAATTTACTGCTTTTTCGAATACGGCTTTCAAAGTAGATTCTTTCTCTAATAAAGCTATAGTCACTTCTCTGGTACCATCCATTAGTTCTACCCCTTCCCAATGAGAAAATTTATAGCCTAAGTCTGGTTCTGCCAATAAAGTAACAGGGGTCTTTTCAAAATACTCACCAGAAAAAACATCTCCAGAATTGATTTCCACATTTTGGTTAAGAATTATTTTCCCACCTGCTGAAGCTGTTAAATTAAGCGTAACATCCTTTCCAAGATCAAACTTCTTCTTCAAGTGCATGCGCATGTATTGAGGCCGTTCTACCGCAAATTTTCTCAAAACATCTATTTCTTCTAACCAATTTTTTTCTGTTAACTGCCATCTATCTAAATGCCTCGACATTTCAGGAAGTAGCTGTTCGTAGTGTTTATCAATCAAACGCAAAGCCCTTTGCGGATGAAAAGTTTTATTGATATGGTCTGCAAATCTAGTAACAAAGGCTTGTTTAAAATCTCTATTATCTAATAGATTTCTTAGAATAAAAGTACTCCAAGGTGGATTCGGCCAATGTGGGCCATTAGGTTCTGTATGAAAACCTAGACTATTATGCTCATAGGCTTTTCGATCATGTAAGCCAAAGCCCCAATCTGTATCATATAAAATCCATCGCCAACGTCCTCCTTCTACTTGTGGCCGCCAATATTTAATATTTCCACCTGCATCTACATTATCAAAATAGATTTCTGCAATTTTATAATCCATAAAATTTTCTACATCCATCTGACTTTGTATATAGGCATAGTTTTCTGGCAAACTCATATCATGGTCATCTAGAAAATCCAGCATCTTTTGATAATGCTTCTTACTTCCTCTCTTTCTAGTGATCTTATGTTCTATCAGGTCAATACTATCTTTATGATATCCCCATTTAGATTCTATAAAATAGCGGTTAACTTTTTCTCTAATATGATAGATGCCCCAATATTTCCCATTAATATACACTTGGGCTGGACGATCATCTTGTGTTTCCATATCCCATTTATCCACCAAATCTACCATAAAGGCATCTCTAAAATGCGTTTTGCCCCAATCACTACCTGAATTTCTAAGCACTAGAAATTTAAATTTCTTAGAACCATTTTTTCCAAATAATTTATGGCGAATACGCTTCTCTCCATATTGATTTCTACAGACAAGGGTCATAGATTTTTGTGGAAACAATCGACTCATGCCACCGAATAATCGAAAGCCTGTAGGGCTTCGGAATACACAATCTCCATCTTGTTCAAATATTTCTGTATTAATCCCTCTTTCTGATTTGCTCCAAAAATTAGCTCCTGGCTTACGCCATAAAGAATCTATAGCATCTGGCCCATTCATAAACAAGCCTTCTTCTGGATCAAATAACATCCAAGGATCAACAGTAATAGATACGGTAGGTAAAGTAGTGGTAGGTTCGTTAATAAAGTAAGAATGCGCAAAGACATCACTATCCTTTCTTCCCCTATAGGCTTTAGTTCTTAAAACAGTGGTCTCTTCTATTAATAAGGGAAATTCGTATAATTTGGATTTCTTGCCAGGTGTGGAACCATCAAGGGTATAATAAATTTTTGCGCCAGGTGCACTTAGTTCTACAACCACTTCTTCTGAATAGAATCCTCCTTTGGTAGAGTATTCTATCTCAAGAGGCATATTGGGCTTAGGAACATTCTGTTGCGCATGAGCTAGACAACTCATACCAAACAATAACAGCATTAACCATATCTGCTTCAAAATCTGCATATTATACTTCAAGTTCATAAATTAGGCATTCGATAATTTTGATTTCAAATAGCCATGCTTACATATTAAGAGTGTTTATTATACAACAAA
>CAYOBX010000236.1:0-8509 GCA_964402245.1 uncultured Saprospiraceae bacterium
GCTTGCGTGTGAAAATGTTGATGTGGGGCACCTAATGCTCCTTTCTCAAATTTCACTTTTACCATCATGATTTGGTTATCATAGCCTAAGAATTTTCTTGATACGCCTCCACCAAGCTCTTCCCATTCCATTGATTTTGCGATGATGTATTTTTCACTAAATCGTTGCATTTTTTTTAATATTTTGTTGTCTGATTTTAAAATAAAGCAGAATTACCAATCCCATAAAGTACCATCTTCTAGTCTTGAAACTGGCAAATAAGATCTTTTATATTTATATTTCTGAGCTGCCTTTTCGTCAAAGTCAACTCCTAAACCAGGTTTGTCTTCTAATAAGATATAACCATCTTTTAAGCTTAGTGGATGTTTAAAAACTTCATTTAATTGTTCTCCACCAAAGCCAATAAACTCTTGCACTCCAAAGTTATTTGCCCAAATATTTAAATGAGCATGAGCTGCATGGCAAATAGGGGATAAATCAGGCGGACCATGCGGAGCTGTTCGTATATGATACAAGGCTGCAAAATCTGCCATTTTTCTCATCGGTGTTATTCCTCCTCCGTGGGTTGCAGCCATCCGGATATAATCAATCCACTGATTTTCAATTAATTCTTTGGCGTCCCATATGGTATTGAAAACTTCTCCAACCGCCAATGGCGTAGTAGTATGCTGCCGAATGTGTTGATAAGCTGATTGATTTTCTGCAGTAACACTATCCTCTAAAAATAACAAATTATATGGTTCTAGGTCTTTTCCTAGTCTAGCCGCTTCTATAGGGGTTAATCGACTATGCACATCATGCACTAATTCAATATCCATCCCATATTGTTCCCTTGCTTTTTTGAACAAAGAAGGAATAAAATTTAGATATTTATTCGTATCCCATGGCTGTTCGGGAGGCAAAGGACGATTACTTTGCATTTCGTAATAATCTTTTTTCTTCCCTAATGTACCATAGCTCCCTTTTAAGCCTGGTATAGCACATTGCAATCTTACTGCTTTAAATCCTTGCTCAATGAATTTTCCTAGATTATCAAGTGTTTGATCAATCGTTTCTCCATTCGCATGGGCATAGGTTTTTATTTTATGCCGGCTTTTTCCACCCAATAATTGATAGACAGGTAATCCAGCTACTTTCCCTTTGATGTCCCATAATGCTATATCAATCGCAGCTATTGCAGCCATCGTTATAGGCCCTCTTCGCCAATACGCCCCTTTATATAAATACTGCCAGATGTCTTCAATTTGATGTGCATCTTTTTGCAACAAACAAGGTTTAATATGTTCCTCTAGATAAGCGGCTACTGCTAATTCTCTACCATTTACTGTTGCATCTCCCAAGCCATAAAATCCATTACTTGTTTCGATTTTTACAGTTACAAAATTTCTACCTGGGCAACTAACAAATATCTTTATATCTCTTATCTTCATGTATTTTCTTTATGTCTAATCAGACACTGTCAATACTAGAACATCATTGCTGCAAATATAACATATATCATAATACCTATCCAAAACTGTTGATTACATTGTTATACTTGGGTCGGGATAAAAAACCGACTTTCAATATTTTTTGTTTGTTGGGTCTATTCTCAGTAACGATGAAAGAATAAGTCCGTCAATTTCGACGAGATTATTTTGGTTTCAGTTTTCTTTAAAAAATCGTTGCATAGCAGGGCTATGGAACTATTTTTTAAAGGAAAATAGGAGCAAATAAACCTATTGATTTATCAATTCATATACACCTGTCCATTCAAATACTTTATTATCTATTTCTACTTTATGCTTTGTTGTTTCTGATGCATCTTGATTAGCTAACATCAACCTCCATTCTTTACCTGCTTTATTGTTAAATTGGATAATTGTGTAATCCACATCATCATGCAAAATGCTTACTTTTTCAATACTAGTAAATGGCTCTTCTGCTAATTCCGTTACCCAATTATAAGCTCCATGTGGTTCTATGATAGAAACAAATGTTGCTTGCTTTTGATTCTTTTTCCTGATAACAAAAGTAGGGTCACGCCGTAAGTTGTATTCAGGATCATTAGCTCCCAGTCTAGCAAAAATCAATTCATCCTCTGCTCCTACTGCACTAGTCATTGAATAAAATTTTCCATTAGAAAACCAATTGATGTGTGCATTATCTCCTGTTGGCTTCCCTACTGCTTCTTTCCACAAATGCTGATAGCCATGTCCATCGCCCATTGTACTTAAAGAAGTCATTTCCGATTGATAGTCAAAATTGGTCAGTAACAATTGCCCTTGAAACCATACTGGTAAATCAAATTGACTTTCCTTTGGCGTAC
Organism: uncultured Saprospiraceae bacterium; assembly: GCA_964402245.1. Lineage (GTDB taxonomy): Bacteria > Bacteroidota > Bacteroidia > Chitinophagales > Saprospiraceae > JAFMDF01. The sequence continues at coordinate 2,309 of CAYOBX010000236.1, forward strand.
TCGCTTTAAATACATCTATTAAAATCGGATGTCTAAAACTTTCCTCTTTTACTAAGACCATGGTCCGATGCATTTCACTATCGGGATAGGCATTATCCTCTTTTGCACTTACTACTTGTACATCCCCTGTTCCATTGAAATAGAAAAGATCGGGATGGTTTTTTTCACCAATTCTTATATCTCCGTTATAATGAGAAATTTCATTAATAACTATTGTGTTATGGGCAATGCTTTGCTTTGCCCAAGTATTATTTTCTTTTAAGTATCGACCTCCTCCTTTTTGGTCAATATTCACCCAACGAGCAGCTCCATAATCTTGCATGATTTCGCCTGTCTCATCATACAAAGAATAGGACAATTTATCAAAATGCCCATGCCCCATGCCCTGTTCTGAATATTTCATCACAAGACATAATTCATTATCATCGGCTGTGTTATTTCTTAAAATAGCGACTCCTCCTTGTTTCCCATCTGCCCCATCTTTATAAGCTATAGATCTTTGTTTCATTGGTTTGGCTAGTCCTTTGGCTAAATCTCTTGCTACCATAAAACCAGCTTCGTCTAAGATTACTTTTCCTTGTTTTTCAGCAATAGATAATAACATCGGATCTTCGCCATAATGTTGGTAGGCTAAATCAACAGCCATTATTACTTCTCTAGCATTCCAAGACATCCCTTTTTGAGAATCATTGATTGGAAAGAATAAGCCGTTTTTATCCGTCTGATATAATAAGGCATACACTGCTTTTTTAAGAATACCATTTCTATAATCTAAAATACCTAATTCGGGTCGGTTATTCGCTAAGGCTTTCCCAAATTGTAAAAATGGAAAAATAGCATAGCGCAAATAATATGGCCCTTCCGTAAAGTAACCATCTGGTGAAAACGAACCCTCTAATTGGGCTAAAAACCCTGCTTTTTTTTGCTCGTCTGGTCTAATCAATCCACCATCATTATCTCTTTCGTTTTTCTTATTCGACGCTATATTTAAACCGTATAAAGCTCTGTCCACTAACTCTTGGTCATCCATTACTAAACCGATCATTCCTACCGCTGCATTACCCCAAGTACTATGATTGTGAATACGGTTAAAAAATCTTGGATTACCCGTTGATATAAAATCTGCATAGGGTCGGAACAAATCTTTTTCTAATTTTGCTCTTTCTTCTTTTGTACAAAAATCATAAATAGCATCATAGGCTTGACTCACATAAACCAACCAATTGGCATCATTTAAACATTGCCAAAAAATCTTACCTGTCGCATAAGAACGGTCGGTTGGATGAATGGGTAAAGTTGGATACATTTCTGCATATTCCAACAACATGTCTCTAATATATACCGCATACTTTTCGTCCTCCGTTACTTGGTATAACACCCCTGCTTTGGGCATCATAAACCAATTCTTTTTATGCCGTTGGTGGGTATAGCCACCTGCCATATCCTTGGGAATGGGTACGTGAATGCCTGTTGCTATTTCTACATCTACTTCTGCAATGGTTTCAGCTAAAACCTTATCGAATAAGGGGGCTTTACCTAAAGAAGCTTGGATGTTTTTTACTCCTGCTTTTGTCAAAATCAAATTTGGATGATTACCGTTATCCTTTTCTGTAGTTATTTCTTTGCTGGGCATTTCCATAACAGTTTTATCTTGAATTGCGCAACTAATATTGAACAATAACAAAGAACAGAAAATAAGTAATGATCTATTTGTATACAATGTAATATTTTAAAGTAGCTTAGATATTCTTGTCTGAGCAGCATATTACTTATTGCTCAGGCAAGAATGTATCCATTGACATGGAAAAACAGCTTTCTATAGGGCCTATTAAACCGATTGCTCCTATTACTTTTATAGCCTTTCTTCTTTGCATATATTTTACTACATGAAGGGCAGAGGCCCTTTTTTAGGGCAAGCACAAGGCTTTGCCTCTACTACAATTTATCCAAAATTGCAATCACACCATTATAAGAAATAATACAAGCAAAAATTAAAGCACTTGCCATTCCTATATTCAAAGCGATACCTGCTTTATGCTCGCCCATCAATTCTTTTTTATTAATTAAAATCATCATTCCGATAATTACTAAGGGCAAAACAAAGACATTAAAAACTTGTGTCAATATTTGCGCATTAATAGGATTGACCCCTAGTACAGGTACGGTCAAACCAATCAAACAAGCAATACCTGTCAATATTTTAAATTGGGTAGAATGAAGATCTAATTGTCCTTCTTGATAATCGGCAATTAATATAGGCGCTATCATCAATATGGGAAATATAGAAGATAAGCCTGCTGCTAAGGTGCCGAGAAAAAAGATAACGATTGCAAATCTACCTGCTATGGGTTCTAAAGTAGAAACCATATCTAATACTTTAGTTACTACTTTTCCTTCTTCAAAAAATGCACCCATAGATACTGCCATAATCGCCCCACTAATCATGAAGATTAAAATAGCTGCCCATAAGGCATCTTTTTGTTGGTCTTTTAAATTGTTAATCGTCCATTTTTTGCCTTGAATGAATAAAGGTCTTGATAAAAAAGTAGCAGCTGCCATCGTAGTTCCTACAAATGCAGCAACCAACATTCGACCGCCTTCTACTTGAGGGATACTAGGGATCATACCTGCTGCCACTGCCGCGGGATCTGGTAAAACCACAAAGAAGGATAGCAAGAAGGAAATACCCATCAAAGACACAAAAAGGATTAAAATATTTTCAAATAGCGAATAACTACCCTTTAGAAGTAGGCTATAAAAAATAGCTATAATTGTTACTGCTATGATTAATATACTCCAGTAGGATTGGCCTGCTAAATCAGGAAAGAATAAGACTAGGGTTTCAAAAATTGCATTCGAGGAAATGCCTAAAATACCTATTAAAGAATTCCATTGTCCAAAAGTAATACCTGCTATAATTAGTAAGCCAATGAGCTTACCAAATTTCAGATGTTTTTTAAAACTATATAATGCCGTCTCTCCAGTCACTAAATAATACCGCCCGTAGGCCTCCATCAATACCCAAGAAAATAGGCAGCTGAAAAAGAGCACCCATAAAAGTTGCATTCCATATTGACTACCCGCAACCACCATAGCTGTTACACTGCCTGTGCCGATCGTATAGCCAATGGCAAATATACCCGGGCCTATGCCTTTCAGATATTGGAGTAGTCTATTCAAAATAGTTTTTATTTTTAAAGGAAAAATAATAAGGCTACCTTCTATCGAAGGTAGCACTTATTTCACTAGTTCAACTTATTATTTAATGTACGAAAATTTATTTCTACAGAAATAGTAAAGCTTGGCGGCTTCGCCGCCAAGCTTTACTATTTATTAGTACCCAGGATTTTGTGTAATTACACCAAAACTAGCTAATACTTCTGAGATTGGAATTGGAAACAAATGATATTGAGGATTTACTGCTTGTCCTAGTTCAGCATCAACAGTACCCGTTCTAACCAAATCAAACCATCTCTGGCCTTCAAAAGCTAACTCTAATCTTCTTTCATCAGCAATAGCTGCTCTAACTTCCCCTTGTGAAGATGCAGTTGAATTAGATAAACCTGCTCTAGTTCTAATCTTATTCAATTCCGTTAATGCTCCTGAAGTATTTCCAGTCTCATTCAATGCTTCTGCATATAACAAAATAACATCTGCTAATCTCAGTTCAATCCAATCGTGATCAGGACCTCCTGTTTGAGGGAATTTTGGAGAAGCCATCAATTCTTCATTAATTGTAACTGCTCTTCTCAAATCTGTTTCTCCACCAGCTTCACTAGCATCAAATGCAGCAACTAAACTCGGATCTAATGGCAAAAGAGATTTTGTATCCAAACCACCAGACCATGACCAAAACTCAGAAAAACCATATTCATCTGAAATAGAACTTGATATTTGAGTTGCATAGATGATTTCTGAATTCAAATCGTTGTCTACACCAAAAATGTCCACAAAGTTATCTTGTAAACTAATTCCTGCTCCAGCAGCTCCGCTTACAACAGCAGCAAGTTGTGATTGAGCATTGCTAAAATCACCTAATTGCATGTACACTTTACCTAACATTCCTTGAGCCGCCAATTGAGACGCTCTTCCATTATTGATGTCCGTACTTAAAGCAGCTGATGCAGCTTGTAAATCAGAGATGATCTGACTATAAACAGAAGCAGCTGGTTGTCTTGCAAGAATAGATGAATCAGTTGTACTTGGCGTAGCAGATAAATTTAATGGAACATCGCCAAAAACTCGTACTAGTTTGAAATAGGACAAAGCTCTTAAAAATTGAGCCTCTCCTACTTCTACAGGGTTTGTAGAATTTTCAATTACATTATTCGCACTTAATATGGATCTATACAAACCCGTATAAAAAGGACCAAAAAATTGATCTTCCATATCTACCAAATCACCATTGAATCTATCAAATGCTGGATATGGTTCTTCTTCCATTAGCGCATTATCCGCTCGGAAATCACCCATCACCGCCATCGGTGTAGCACCTGAGTGCTGATAAAAATATGCCGCATTCAAAACTCCCGTAAAATCTGTCAAAGAATCTGAACTAGCAACATTTGTCGGAAACTGATCCAAATCATTGTCACATGACACTATAATCATCAATGACAATAATGCTATAAATATATTTTTCATTTATTTTATTATTTAAAATTAGGAGTCAGTAATCAGGAGTCAGGGGTCAGATGGAATCTCCTAAAAGAGAACAATTCCTCTTCGATTCTGTTTTCGATTAAGCAGAATACTCTGACTCCTGACCCCTGTCGCCTGACTCCTAAGTCAATTACTAGAAATTAAGATTTACACCAAAAGTAAAACTTCTTTGAACTGGTGTCGCACCTACTTGCACCCCATAAGTGGTTGGGCCTAAATAACCACCATTTGTGATCTCCACACCTTCTGGATTATAAGAAGTGTAATCATCTCCAAATACATACAACAAGTTGGTAGCTGCAGCATATATTCTCAAAGAACCTAAGCCTGCTTTGCTAATCATATCTGGAGAAAGCGTGTACCCTATAGTCAAGTTTCTCAATGCTAAATAAGACGCATCTTGAATCCCTGAGTCTGTTTGTCTTCTATTTCCAATAAAATGCTCTCCAGCATTAGGTCCTACAGTAGCAATACCATCCTCACCAAAACCATCTATTAATCTTCCACTCCATTCTGAACCATAATACAACGGATCGATATTGTAAACTTCTGCTCCTTGTGCTCCTTGGAACTGTAAGGATACGTCAAAATCATTAAAACTCAATTGACTACTTAAACCCCAATAGTAATCCGGTGTATTTTGTCCTATTTTAACCAAATCTCCACCTTGTTCAACTGTTCTTGTTCTATCAATTACGCCATCCCCATTTTGATCTACTACATAAGATTCTCCAGTAGTATTGTTAGGGTGTCTTGTTGGATCTTCTAAAAATTCTATCTCAACCTCTCCAATCGTTTCTAATCCCCACATTTCACCAATTTCTCCACCAACATAATTTCTAAAAATTGGACCTCTACCACTCTGACCGTATTGTACTTGAGGTAATTCATCCAGACCACCTAAATCAGTAATTTCTGTATTAACTGTAGACAAGTTAGCGCTAACATTCCAACGGAGTTTACTCGTATTGATAATATTCGCACCTAGCTCAATCTCTAATCCAGAACTTGTAACATCACCAGAGTTAAGTACGATAGAAGTAGTACCTAATACTTCAGAAACACTTTGATTAATTAAAATATCTTCAATATCAGACGTGTAATAATCTACACCTAATGTAAAACGATTTTCCAAGAAACCTAAATTAATACCGAAATTGGTCTCTGTATTCGTTTGCCAAGTTAAATCTGGGTTAGCTATATCTGATGGAATCAAAAATCCATTTCCAAATATTGTTGCTTGAGGATTCAAAAGACTCAATGAACTAAAAGCTCCTAAAAAAGCAGTAGTTCCTAATGATCCTCTACTGAATCGTAGTTTTACATCAGTCAAAAAGTCATTGTCATAAAAAGCTTCATTATGCAAATTCCATCCTAAGGAAAATGCAGGGAAAACTTCGAATCTGTTATTACGGCCGAAACGAGAATCACCATCTCTTCTAACAGATACCGATGCTAAATAACGATTGTCATACGCATAGTTGATTCTTCCAAAAACACTTCTTCTTGTAATCGTCTCATCTCTTTCTGAAACGGCAA
>CAYOBX010000237.1:0-8502 GCA_964402245.1 uncultured Saprospiraceae bacterium
TGAAGGACGGTCTTTGATTTATTTGATTCTTCTGATTACCTTGATTTCCAATATCATGCAGGGTTTTCTCATAAAAATGGGTTCGCTAAAAATTAAGTTAAAAATAAAAAAATATTGGTATTTCCAACATCATATAAGCAATCAAGCTAATCAGATAAATCATACCAATCAAGGTCATTGTTTGATGAATTTAGCTCGCTCCAATAAACGACCATCCGCCTTCACATTTACTACATATATACCTGCCTCTAAGCTACCCGTTTCTAATCGAATACTTTGCAGCCCTCGCTCCTCTACAACATAAGAAAATTCTCGTGACGTACGTCCATCCATGCGAATCAACTCTATTTCTAAATCACTCTGCTGATCTATATATAAAGAAATATTAGCCATTTCTTCCTTAATAGGATTTGGGTGAATAGATATCGTAGAATTGGTCACATCATTAGCTGTAAATTGTAAATTAATATCCACAATATCTTCTGAAGTAGTATAAGCCTCCGCAGGTGTAATAGCTGAATTTATTTCTAGTAAATCCTTCAAAGCCCCTGACTGATTTGCTTTAAAGGTTAAGCTAAATAAATCCGTAACCGAAGCATCCGATAAATCATACCAACTCATAGGAATTTGTCCTCTTTCTTGATGTTGAATATTCATATTCGCATCCCCAAAGTTTGGAATAGCTGTTTCTGACACCCCTAATAATTGCAAGCTTTCCGAATCAAAATCTAAAGTAAATTGAAAACCTAATAAATCTGTTTCTTTTTTTACTGCAAATGACACCTCAACAATTTCCCCTGCTAGAACAGGTTTGTTTTCTACCAATATGGAAATGGTTTTAGCAGATCTAGTTTCGTTATACAGAAAAACTGATGGATCTGCCGAATTATCAACATCTCCAATTTTAACACCTAAAAAAGATAGTTCACTTAAATCATTTAAAGAAGATAATTCTATAACCCCAGGAATAAATCTCCAAGATCCAGCAGGCAAATCAGAATCAATACCTAGTATAGCTCGTTGAAGTAAGACAATATCAAAAGTCGTTACAGATTCAGATAAGTTAGCATCTGCTGCTATTATTTGTGCTTCTTCTGTAAAAGGTGCTGTTCCTAATATATGTCGACCAATCAATATCAAATCCATGGTAGTTACTCCATTATCAATAGCCGTATTTTTTTCTGGTGTCACGGTATATGCTTGATCTATAGGTAAATCAGGAAGAGAAAAACGTCCATTTGCTTCGGCAAGAACGATCGCATCTGTTCCACCAGAAAATTTTATAGCAACATTTCCCACTCCAACTTGACTACTATTTTCTACCACTCCAGTTACTGTAGCGGTAGCAAAACCAGCAGCCATTTTTTGAGCCCCTGTTGCGGTAATAGCTTCATCTAAAATAGCAATTCCATTATCATTTCGCATAAACCCATTTACATTATAAGCCACTGTTTTATCAGGACCAATAATGACTATGGTGGGCGTACCTAAATAAGTGCCATAGGCTGTTCCTGAGGTATAAGGAGCGATCGCATCCAAACTTCCGCCTTCTGCACTAGCACCAGGCCAAGTGTGACCATGTCTATCTTGAAAAGCGATCACATCTTCGTCTGTTTCATTTGATAGAATATCTAAAGCAATAAATTCCACATCTCCATTCCCATCTCCCCATTCTTTGTATAAGTCCCCTAATAATGGCGCAAAAGAATTACAAGGAGGGCATCCTTCCCAGAATAACTCTAGTAAAACTGTTTTGTCTTGATCTAGATAATCTGCATAAAGATTTATTTCCTCTCCTGTAGAGGAAGTAATGGTAAAATCTGGTGCTGGTTGACCATAACTTACCGCACAACCAAAAAGTAAGAAAAAGAGAATCAATTTTTTCATACTATTTATTTAATTCTTAATTAACTTAGTATACCTTTTACTACCATTCTTTCCCACAACACTTACAAAATAAACGCCTGTAGGTAAAGAGGTAGTCGGTAAAGCTATTTGTTGCGGGCCTGACGTTTCTGCGTTATAGGATAAAAAAGTCATCAATTGCCCATTCGTACTTAAGATTTCAATATTCAATGTTTGCTGAGCAGCGACTTGTAATTCCAAGTTCGTAATTCCATTACCAGTAGGATTTGGTATAAGCATCAATTTGGAATTATCATTTAAAATTGATTTATTAAAATCTAAGTCAATATTTACTGGTTCTTCTGTATCAGCAAGATAAGCTTCTGCCATAGTTAAAGAGGAGCTAAGCTTTAAAAAATCACTTAATTGCCCTTCTTTAGATACTCTAAATTCTAGGGTAAATAAGTCATTTAAAGCTTCTTCCTTTATATCAAACCAACTAAAAGACAGCTGGCCTCGATCTTTTTGACGGGTATTGAAGTTTGTTGTCCCAAAGTTAGGAATTGCGACTTCCGCTATTCCTTGATATTGAAGTGCTGTAGCATCAAAATCTAAAGTAAATTGAAATCCTAATAATGGATCAACATCATTTATAGAAAAAGGTACGCTTATAATATCACCCACGTTTAGCAACTGCTCTTCCACTGATAAATCAATCGTTTGTGCATAAGAACGAGGCTCCGATGCATTGAACGATCCATTAAGATTTGCGGAATTATTAACATCTCCTATTTTAACACCAGTAAATGCCAAATCTCTTAGCTCATCAATAGAATTGAATTCCATTGCCTTTGGAAAAAACCGCCAAGAACCAGCTGGCAAGGTTGTCTCTAATCCCAATATAATCTGTTGTAATAAGACCACATCAAAAGTAGTAACATTACTTGATTTATTCGCATCAGCGGCAATCTCCTGAATGGCATTAGCGAAAGGTTCTACCCCTAAAATATGTTTAGTAATAATTACTAAATCGAAGGTAGTTAAGCCATTTAAAATATTATCATTTTTTTCTGGCGTAACAACAAAAGGACCATTAGAATTTATATCAGGTATCAAAAATTGCCCAGTTACGAAAGTAGTAATTGTTGTATCTATTCCACCAGAAAAAACTAAATCCACATTAGGGATTACTTCATCTTCTAAGGTACGAATCTCCTCAATAACAATCGGTGCAAGATCTACGGCAAAAGAATCAACAACATTGAAACTTGCCATTTTTTCTGTGGCATTGCCACAAGTATCCACTGCTGTCCAACGATATACCACTCTAATTAATCCATTACATAAATCTTCATATTCATCGACAGATGGAGTCACTGTAACAGGTCCTCCACAAGCGTCTGTAGCAGTAAGGGTTTCCTGTAGAGGAAAAGCTTCATTACAAACAATGCCTGTAATTTCCATAGGTTCTTGATCAAAGATAGGCCCCTCTGTGTCTGGAAGCACTCTGAAATCAACTGTTTTTTCAGTAGTTCTTCCGCAAGCATTAGTAGCCACCCAACGATAGGTAACGATATATCCATTGCAAGCATCCACCACAAAGTCATCTATTGAAGCAATTATACTCCCTGTACCACACTGTCCCTCTGCAATAGTAAGTGTTTCTTGTAAAGGTAACGTATCCAAACATCCTATATCCGCAATCGGTGCAGGGTCTTGGACAAAACTTGGTGGAGTAGTACTTGGTCGAACTACGAAACTCGTTTTTTCTTCTGTACTATTGCCGCACACATCTGTTGCGACCCAGCGATAAGCAATCGTGTAGGCATCACAACAAGAAAAATTTAAAGTATCTACGTGATAGGTTACAATAGCTGAGCTACAATTGTCAGATGCGGTCAAACTATCTTGAGGAGGAGATGGTTCTCCAGAACGAATCGTAGGTAAACTGGTAGGAGGCATTTGATCAAAGGTAGGAGGTTCTGTATCTGGCAAAACGCTTAATCCTGTTGTGATCTCTCTATTAAATCCACATACTCCATTGGATCTCCAACGATAGGTAATTGTATAGCCACCACATAGATCTTCTTCAAAAGAATCTATAGAAGAAATTGTTGGAAAGGAGCCACAAGTACTAGTTGCCCATACATCCTCTCTTGGAGGTAGATTACCCGTATCTGTACAAGTAATAGGTGCTAATGGCATCGGGATATTATCAAAAGTTACAAAGTGCTGAGCTCCTGTAGCCGCAATAGCAGAGTCCAATTGCATATAACCAAGGCTATCTCTATTTATTCCATTTGGGCTAAAATTAACAGTTCTATCTGGAGCAATCACGATAAAAGTAGGTGTTCCTAAATACATACCATAAGTCCCATCTCTATAAGGTTCACTAGCTTCCACACTTTCTCCTTCGGGACTTATTCCTAGCCAATCATGTCCATGTCGCATTTGAAAATCGGCAACATCCATAAAATTGTCTGTATCCCTGACATCGAGTGCAATAAAGGCAACATCTTCTTCCCCATGTCCCCACTCATCATATAAGTCAGACATAAAAGGGGCAAAGTCATTACATGGTAGGCAATCTGCAAAAAACAATTCTAAAACTACCGTTTTCCCTTGATCTAGAAAATCTTCGTGAAGTCTATGTGATGATGTAGGGGAAGACATTACCGTAAAGTTTGGAGCAGGGGCTGGTGTAGTTTGAGAGTATCCCAAGATGGGAACCATAAACAAGACTAGTATAATAAATGTAAATCTCATGGGTCGTTGTTTAGTCTACTTATAGAAGTAGGACAAAATAATTTGTTGTTTTTTAAAAGAATTTCATCTCAATTCTCTGCCTCCTCTACGCTTTTTTTATAAGTCTATGGAAAAAATTATACTATACTTATATCGGATTATTGTCAATAAAGTTAGTAACTTTTATTATTATATGTTTAAAAAATGTCAAATCTGTCTTTAAAATGAAGGCTATTTTAACATAAAAAGTAAGAAAGTAAGTGAAGTAGGTTATTAGAGTAGTGAATTAGATATTGTGATTTTCTTGTTACCATTATTTTCTATAATATTGAAGTCTAAATAGTTGAGAACAAGCATGTAATTCTTAAAAGTGATTAGTAAAGTTCCCTTCTATAATAAAGCCATTGACTGTTTTTAGCAACCATAAATTCTACAAAAGACATAGACTAAACAAAAATGAAGGCACAAAAGGCTTTATTGACCTATATTCTATTAAGCTTGTCCTTTTTAGTATTTGCTCAAATCAATACGATCAAATTTGAGCATTACTCCTCCAATGAAGGCTTATCTCAAGTAACGGTAAAATGTATCCAACAAGATACCTTAGGGTTTTTATGGTTTGGAACAGTAAATGGTTTAAACAGATATGATGGCAAAAACTTTATCCAATATTTTCATGAAGCAAGCGATTCTTCTAGTTTAAGCAGTAGTAATATTACCAAGATTTATGAAGATAGTAAAGGCAATCTGTGGGTGGGTACAGAGAATGGACTTAACCTATTCGACAGAGCACAAGATTATTTTCAACGATATACTTTCCAAAAGAATGGCTCTAGCAATGAAGCCCAAAATTACATTCAAGATATATTAGAAGACAGTCATAATAATCTTTGGATTGCTACCAAAAAAGGGCTAGTCTTATTTGATTATAAAAAACCTTCTTTTCAAAGTTTCTATGTAGGAGATAATAGAGTTCCTCAAAATAGTAGTATTGCAGGTAATAACGTACGAAGACTTTATGAAGATAAACAGGGCAAGCTTTGGGTAGGCTTTTTTGGTTTGGATGGTCTCCAATATTATGACCCAGCAACTAAGCAATTCACTTCTGTTTTATATAATTCAGAGGAGCCAGAGCAATTACTAAATGTAAGTATTGCTGATATTCTGGAGGATAGTAATAATAACTTTTGGTTGGCGACTAGAGAGAAAGGCTTACTATTATTTGATCGAGAAACAAATACTTATAAAGTATTTCAAGGTCAGAAAGGGATACCAGGTAGCCTACAATCTAATACCATTTGGGATTTAGAAGAAGATAACAATGGACAGTTACTATTAGCAACAGAAGAAGGTGGCTTGAATATTATGGACCTCAAAAGTCCCAACACTCAATTCGCTGCCTACCAAGTAGAAAATCTCAATTCTTATAGTATTAGTAGTAATTCTTTATTGACTTTACATAAAGATAGAACAGGATTAATATGGATTGGTACTTTTAGTGGTATTAATAAAATAGATCCTGGCATTCAAAAATTCACTCATTATCAGAGTCGTAGAATAGCAGGTAATAATCTAAGTGATCAAAATGTTTTCAGCATTATCGAAGATCACGAAGAAAATCTTTGGGTTGGAACATACAAAGGGCTCAATAAAATCAATTCTAAGAGAGATCGAATCGATTATTACCATCATGACTACTATGTAGAGCGTAGTATCTCCAGCGATCATGTTCGATGTCTTTTACAAGATAAAAGCAAGGACATATGGGTAGGCACAACTAATGGTTTAGATGTCATTTCTCCACAAAGAAAATATCAGGTCAAACGTTTTTCACAGCAAAAGCGTAGTCTATCTCTTTCTCACCCATCCATTCGTTGTCTACTTGAAGATAAGAAGCAACAACTGTGGGTAGGGACCGAAAAAGGATTAAACATACTCAGTAGAAATAGAGACAAAGTACGTTATCTATTTCATGATGAAAATAAAAGCACTTCTATAAGCAATGATTTTATTCGCTGTCTTTTAGAAGATCAACAAGGACGTATATGGGTAGGGACCGAAAAAGGATTAAATCGTTTTAATAAAAGATCAGGAAAATTTGAACGCTTTCAATCTATCTCTGGTATCAATAATGAATTAATCTATTGTTTATATGAAGATCTTAACGGTACCATCTGGGTAGGAACTCCTAGTGGATTAAATAAAGCGGTGCAGTCTGGCACTACCATTACATTCGAAACCTTCAATGTGAAAAACGGTTTTGCAGATAATACGATTCATGCTATAAGAGGTGACGAGGAGGGGAATTTATGGCTAAGTACGAATAAAGGAATTACTAAGTTTAATCCTGCCCAATCCAAAGACAATGTGAAAAATTACAATTATCAAGATGGACTCCAGTCTAGCCAATTTAATAGTAATGCAGGTTATAACAATAAAAAAGGAGAATTATTTTTTGGTGGACGAGATGGACTTAATATCTTTAATCCTAGAGAATTAGCATCCAATCAAATCCCTCCTAAAGTCATCTTAACCGATTTCAAATTATTAAATGAATCTGTTCCAATTCGTCCCGACTCAAAATTAGAAAAGCATATTAGTGTAGCAGAGGAAGTCGTTCTTTCTTCGGATGACAAAGTAATCCGCTTTGAATATGTCGCCCTTAATTATACGCAAACACACAAAAATTCTTATGTATATAAACTAGATAATTTTCATTCAACTTGGCAAAATAGTAGTAACAACTCTGCTGACTTTACCAATCTTGATCCTGGTAATTATACCTTCATGGTTAAAGCTGCCAATAATGACGGCTTATGGAATGATACGCCCACTAAATTGAGCGTAGTAATAGAACCTACCCTCATTCAAACTTGGTATTTTAAATTAGGCACATTGCTGGCTTTGTTAGGTATTAGTTATGTGATTTTCAAAACAAGAGTCCGACAATTACAACGAGATCAAATACAATTAGAAAAAACAGTAAAAGAACGGACTCAGCAATTAGAAAATCAGAAAGAAGAACTAGAAAAAACTTTAACGACCCTTAGAGATACACAAGATCAATTATTGACTTCTGAAAAAATGGCTTCCCTCGGTCAACTAACCGCAGGTATTGCCCACGAAATAAATAATCCAATCAACTTTATTTCTTCCAATGTTCAAGCATTAAAAATGGACTTTGAAGATGTCCAAAATGTATTGCAGAAAGTAAAAGCCTTAGAAAATCATCAAGACTTAAAAAATGGTATTAAGGAATTGATGCAAGTAGGAAAACATATGGATGTTCAACTACTTCAAAAAGAGATTAATGGATTGTTAGCAGGCATTGAACGAGGTACCGAACGGACGGTTAGTATTGTAAGTAGTTTACGAACATTTTCTAGAAATTCCAGTGAATCTTTTATGCCTGCCAATATTCATGAAGGCTTGGATTCTACTTTGACCATTTTGAATAGTCAACTCAATGGACACATAAAAGTTTTCAAAAACTATGGTCCTTTACCCCTAATCAATTGTCAAATAGGTAGACTCAATCAAGTATTTTTAAACATTATTAACAATGCCATCCACGCTATTGATGCACACCCTGAAGGGGTTAAATTTCCTGGAGAAATTTATATAACAACCTTTTTACACCCTGATGAGATACAAATCACCATCAAGGATAATGGCGTAGGAATGGATGTTGATACTCAAAAACGAATCTTTGAACCCTTCTATACAACAAAAGATGTAGGAGAAGGAACAGGCTTAGGTTTGTCTATCTCTTATGGTATTATTGAACAACATAAAGGAACAATTAAAGTGGAGAGCGCAGCTGGAAGAGGAACTATTTTTAATATTTTATTGCCTTTAAAATAGACTTGTTACTCTTTAAGAAATGCTTCTATGAAATTTGGATTTTTTCGA
>CAYOBX010000238.1:0-8483 GCA_964402245.1 uncultured Saprospiraceae bacterium
AGATGCAACAGATTTTCAAATGAGCGTCTGGAACCGATATGGAGAATCTATATTTGTAACAACTGATCCGAAAGAAGGCTGGAATGGTAGAAAAAATAACGATGGCCAAATAGCTCCCAACGGGGTATATGTAGTAGTAGTTAGTTTTAGAAATTTCAGAGGAGAGGCGTTTACACAAACAGGGCATGTTAGTTTGATTCGGTAGGTATTGAACGCAGAGGTGGGGAGATACAGAGGTTGCAGGGAACACTTGTAACTCTGCATCTCTGCGTTCAATACCTACCAACCTAATAAAAAGTAGTCCGAGTTAGATGTATAGGATATGTTGTTTCATAAAAAATATCCTGTCCTCGATTCCAAAGCAAATAATCTAAATCCACAGAAGTAAAATCTCGCCCTAGATCTTTAAATCTATTTTTTATTAATTCTACTGTATGAATAGCACAAGCTCGGATTTCTATCTCTCCTAAAGAACCTGCTGGTAACAATTGCTGGTTGTCGATAATATGCGCCAAATCTTCCCGATAATCTAAAATGCCATCACAGCGCAATACATGCGGCACCATGTTATCTGCAAAAATGGTCAGTTGATCTAAGTCTCTAAAATGACCCAACCCTTTGTTCCCAAATGCTAAGGCTACATCTGCTGCTGTAATTTGTGCTCGCTTTAAAATAGGAACTTCTAAATCTCCATATGTAGCCACATCATAGAAACAGGGTATCTGCATTAATAACTGCACTAAATTTTCTGCAGAATGATCGGCGGCTTCAAATACTTTTTCAAATTGGCCATTGAAGTGCTCTAGTAAAAATTGCCCTAATTGATTCAAGGCTTTGGCGAATAATTCCATTAATTCTTGTATGGGCATTTCCCAAGACTGGTTGAAAATGTTTGCACATTCTTTTCCTGTTAATTGAACTAATTGGGTTGCTGGTATAGGGCCATTTTTATCATAGTATTTTTTTAAAGCACCTGCTACTGTGAAATATCCCGAACCTTCTATATCATTGTTTAAATAAGGGAAGTATCCTGAACCAAAATTGATTGTTTCTAAGGTGAGGAAAAAGGCTAGGGTGTCTGCTCCTTGTCCTAGATAATGGGTGTTTGGGTCTAGGGGTGGATTGTCGATTTTTTCTAGGGGTAGTTTTTTTAGATAGGTGTCTATTTGATGGTGATTGATTTTGACTTGTTGGGCTTGTTGGGCTACGGTTTGGGTGGTGGAGCGTATTTTTTGGAAGATGTTTGGCATGGTTCCATGACTGCGTCATGGGTTACAGGATGTCGCCCCTTTAGGGCTGTTCCATGACTGGTTAGAGGATTCCTGTGACTTCGTCATAGGTTACAGGATGTCTATCCCATGACTGCGTCATGAGTTGCAGGATGTCTATCCCATGACTTCGTCATGAGTTGCAGGATGTCTATCCCATGACTGCGTCATGAGTTGCAGGATGTCTATCCCATGACTTCGTCATGGGTTACAGGATGTCTATCCCATGACTGCGTCATGGGTTACAGGATGTCGTCCCGTTGGGACTAGTATGACTTAATACCTATTACCTATTACCTATTACTTTCTCCTAGCCATGCTTTTTTAGTTTCTAAAAAACGATCTTCTTTAATGGCCGTTCGGATGGTTTTTAATAGGCGCATCATAAATCGCATATTGTGAATGATGATTAGGCGCATGCCTTGAATTTCTTTTGCTTTGATTAAATAATGGATATAGGCTCTGGTATAATTTTGACAAGTGGAACAATCGCATTCTTCTTCTAGTGGTCTTTCATCTTCTTTGTTGCTGGCATTGTGAATGTTTAGTTTAAATCTTTTGCCTGTTCGGTGTAAGGCCCAACCGTGTCGAGCTAATCGAGTAGGTGATACACAATCGAAGGTGTCTATTCCTCTTCCTACATTTTCCCATATGTCATCTATCCCGCCAATACCTAATAAATGAATAGGTTTGTCTTTACTTAATCCTGCCATTGCAAAATCTACTACTTCATACATTTGCTCTTTATTAGCTCCTAGGGAGCCACCAATGGCGTGACCGAAAAATGGACGAGAGGAAATAAATTCGGAAGCCCTTAAGCGTAAATCTTCATAGACACCTCCTTGGACGATTCCATAAAGCGATTGCTTACCATTATGTCCTCTTTTAAATTCTTCTAAACTTCTATCGGCCCAGCGATGGCTCAATTCCATAGATCGCTCGGTGTATCTTTTATCTACATGAAAAGGAGTGCATTCATCTAATACTAAAATAATGTCTGCGCCTAGTTTTCGTTGTACCTCAATAGAAGACTCTGGCGTGAGCGTATGCATTCTGCCATCTATATAAGATTTGAAAGTTGCTCCTTTCTCGGTGATTTTTCTAAGGGTTTTGACGGTATTTGTTTTATTCTTTCCTTTGATTTCTTCTGCTACGGATCCATGTCCTAAGCTAAAAATCTGAAAGCCACCACTATCTGTCAACATCGGACCATCCCAATTCATAAATTTGTGTAAACCTCCCATCTTTTCTACTAAGTCGGGACCAGGACGTAATAATAAATGATAGGTATTGGAAAGAATAATATCTGTTTGTACTTCTTTTAAATCTTCTGGTCCTGCTCCTTTGATAACTGCTCTGGTGGCACAGAAGATGAAGTTGGGTGTTTCAAAACTTCCATGAGGCGTGGTGAGATAGCCTAATCTTGCATCTGTATTAGTATCTTTTTTTACTACCTCAAAATTAAATCCTGGATATTCTAGCATGAATTTTTGTTCTAGTTTTTAACGACTGCAAAGATAGGGTTTGAAATGATGAATGAAAAATGATGAATGATGAATCCTTTGATGTTGACCTCTTTGTAATGATGAATCTCGTGATGTTGACGTAGCTTAGACCTCTGGTCTGAGTAGTTTTATATTCAGGTTACTCTACATCAACACAGACAAAATTCAAAATACATTGGTCAACATCAAACATTTCTCATTTCTTGGCTACTCAGACCAGAGGTCTAAGCTACTTAAACACAAATGAAAGTCAAAATATAGAGGTCAACATCAAAGAATTCGTCATTCATCATTTCTCATTCATCATTTCTTGATACCGCCACTTTTTAGCTAAGTATATAATAGGCGTATCCAAAACAGCAATAATCAACCGTAACCAATAGGTCCCTAAAATATAAGTGACTAATACCGTCATAAATGGTAGTGGATTGGAACTCAAAACGATCCAAGCCAAAACAGAAAATACGGTATTATCAATTAGTGCAGATACCATGGTTGATAAATTATTTCTTAACCATAGATATTTCTCGCCAGTTTTCTTTTTAAGCCAACTATAAAACCAGACATCATAGAATTGACTCATGATATAAGCTAGCATTCCTGCAAAGAATAAAGAGAATTGTAAAGTAAACAAAGCGGCTATATGGCCATGAAAGGGAAGGGCCCACGCCATATTTTCTCCTGCTTGTGCTTCCGTCAATGGTGAAAAACCAAGCGTCAAAAGCATCATAAAAGAAAAAAACAAGTGGGCAAACAAGCCCATGAAAACTCCTCGCCTTGCAGCTTGCACTCCATAATGTTCTCCCAATATATCAGTAGCCAAATAAGAGGAGGAAAATAATATAGTTCCTAAAGCGACGGGTTCTGGATACAAACTAAATTGTACCGCCTTTAATACTTGTATGTTAGCGATCACAATAGCTACAGCAATATAGGCATATAAACCTCCTGCCCCATAAAAGCGATTAAAACAAAGAATTGCTATAAAACAACTGCACAGCATAATAACCCATAAACACTCTGGCGGCCAAGTGTTCATTTTTTCAATTAATGCTTCTGCTAAGTAGTCCATTTACAGTAAAATTAGTTTTCGATTTTTCAAGCACAAGATTCGGCAATTATAGGATTAATTCATAGCTAGAGAAGAATTAAAATTAAAAAGCAAATTAAAATTAAAAACAGCTCAGACTATCATGTTTGTAATAGGTAAAACAAATGTGTGTTTAAAACTAAAAAACAAATGACTAAAAGTTAAAGTAGAGCTTAGAGAGTAGAAAATAGTAAAATGTCCAATTCTTAACCGATGTCACAAAAAAAGAACCTAAACTCATAAAAAACAGTAATTAGTTGGACAGTTTTTAAATTCCGCTTATTTTTGCGCACTATTTTTAAATTTCAATTTACATTAAAATATATTTATAAAACCATTGAGGGTTAGCTTTTAGAGTGTATACTTGGGTTTTCTTTCCCTAAAAAGAAAAGAGAAAATAATCCTTTGGACAGTTCAGATATGGACTTTTCAATCAACTTTTAACTTTCATTCTAATAGAAAAGCGTCCTTAAGTGAAGAAAATAGTTAACTATACTATCTTAAAATATAGAATTTCTGTTAATTATTAAGTCTTCTATAAAATCAAAACGAAGAGATTATGGGTCAATCTATTACTTATGCAATTCCAGCTTTGGGAGTCCTCGCACTCCTCTATACTTTCTGGAAATCTTCTTGGGTATCTAAACAAGAAGTGGGTGGCGAAAAAATGGCATTTATTGCTAAGAACATTGCAGATGGTGCAATGGCATTTTTGAGAGCAGAGTATCGAGTATTAGCAATTTTTGTGGTAGTGGTAGCTGCATTATTGGCATTTACAGCACAGGCTAACTCTTCTCCTCTTGTAGCGCTTTCTTTTGTCTTAGGCGCGATTTGCTCTGCATTAGCAGGTTTTATTGGTATGCGAGTGGCTACTAAAGCAAATGTGCGAACAACCAATGCGGCACGTACTAGTTTGGGTAAAGCCTTAGAAGTGGCTTTTGCAGGTGGTGCAGTGATGGGTTTAGGTGTTGTCGGATTAGGTGTTTTAGGTTTAGGTACTTTATTTATAGTCTATAAAGGAATGTTTGGTATTGATACGGTAGAGAATGTAAGAAGAGTGATTACTGTTTTAACAGGCTTCTCTTTCGGTGCTTCTTCTATTGCCTTATTTGCTCGTGTAGGTGGAGGTATCTATACGAAGGCTGCCGATGTAGGTGCAGATTTAGTAGGTAAAGTAGAAGCGGGTATTCCTGAAGATCACCCTTTAAATCCTGCAACAATTGCAGATAACGTAGGGGATAATGTAGGAGATGTTGCTGGTATGGGTGCTGATTTATTTGAATCTTATGTGGGTTCTATTATTGGTACTATGGTATTAGGAGCTGCTTTTATGGGGGCTGTTGGTTTTGAGGGCAGCAATGCCTTTGATGGATTGAATGCGGTATTATTACCTTTGGTATTAGCAGCTACTGGAATTATAACTTCTATTATAGGTACTTTTTTAGTAAAAGTAAAAGATGGTGGAGATCCTCATAAGGCATTAAATATGGGAGAATTTGCATCTGCTTTCTTAATGTTGATTGCTACTTACTTTATTATCCAATGGATGTTACCAAGTGCTTGGAGTATAGCAGGTGATAGTACCGCTTACTCTGCTAACGGTGTTTTCTTTGCTGTTATCATTGGTTTAGTTTCTGGTTTAGCAATTGGTAAAATCACGGAATACTATACTGGTACAGGCACGAAGCCAGTACAAGGGATTGTGGATCAATCTGTAACAGGTGCAGCAACAAACATTATTGCTGGTTTAGGAGTAGGAATGATGTCTACGATGTTCCCAACTTTAATCTTAGCAGCAGCAATTATTGGAGCACATCATTTTGCAGGTTTATATGGTATTGCGATTGCAGCGGTAGGGATGCTTTCTAATACAGGTATCCAATTAGCAGTAGATGCATACGGTCCTATTTCGGATAATGCAGGGGGTATCGCAGAGATGGCAGAATTGCCAAAGGAAGTACGTCAGCGTACAGATAAATTAGATGCAGTAGGGAATACTACCGCAGCGATTGGTAAAGGTTTTGCAATTGGTTCTGCGGCATTGACAGCTTTAGCATTATTTGCAGCTTTTATGGTAACAGCAGGTATTTCTTCTATTGATATTGCGCAACCAAAAGTAATGGCAGGTTTATTGATCGGTGGTATGTTACCATTTGTTTTCTCGGCAATGTCAATGGGTGCAGTTGGACGTGCAGCGATGGATATGATCCAAGAAGTACGTCGTCAGTTTAAAGATATTCCTGAGTTAAAGGCGGCTTTGGCGATGATGAGAAAGTATGATGGTAAAGAAATGTCAGAATGGAGTAAAGCAGATCGTGCTGTATTTGATGCCGCAGATGGTAAAGCAGAATATAGTAAGTGTGTAGAAATTTCTACCGCAGCTTCTATTAGAGAAATGGTCGTACCAGGTTTATTAGCCGTTATTTCTCCAGTAGTCATCGGCTTCGGTGGTGGTGCAGAAATGTTGGGTGGCTTATTAGCGGGGGTAACAGTTTGTGGGGTATTGATGGCGATCTTCCAATCTAATGCCGGTGGTGCATGGGATAACGCAAAGAAAATGTTTGAAGAAGGAGTTACTATTCAAGGTGATAAGCACTACAAAGGTTCTGAAGCGCACAAAGCAGCAGTAGTAGGAGATACAGTAGGGGATCCATTTAAGGATACTTCTGGTCCATCTTTGAATATCTTGTTGAAATTAATGTCTGTAGTAGCTTTGGTTATTGCACCGTTTTTATAAAGAGAATAGAGAGCAGAGAAGCGAGAAGAGAGATTGATTTCGTTTAAAAATCAAATACTGATTCTTTTAAACGAATATTGTCTCTACTCTCTGATCTCAAAGAAGTATTTAACTAGTCCAAAATATTTTATTATTGCCCTTGCAGTAAAAACCAACTTTAAATTTATTACGCAGATTTCCTTCTTTAGGGAATCTGCGTTTTTTGTTTTAGGAGAAGGTATAAATTAGTAATATACTATGCACAGGTAAAAAAGTGATTTCGTAATCGCCAAATTTATTTGGCTGATTTTTAATAGATATTGAACCTGCCAAATGAATTTGGCGGTTACCCACCAAGAATCAATTTAGAAGCATCAATTCAGAGAAGTATTTAACAAGTCTAATATTAAAGACAATAAAATGAAGACATTATTGAAAACCTTCTTCTTCTTGCTATTCCTCCTAATCATAGTATTGTTAATAAATACACTTCTTTTTTCGTCAAGGCAAATTTCTATAGCATCAATTCCTTTGACTAAAGTAGACGAGAATGCGATTACTCGGCTTAGTGGAGCAGTACAAATTCCTACTATTTCTTGGACTAAAGAAAAAGTAGATACTGCTGCATTAGAGCAATTTATCGATTATGTAAAAACAACATTTCCTTTAGTTAATCAACGCCTAGAGAGAACTATTGTAAATGATTATAGTATGGTTTATGAATGGACGGGTAAGAACAAGACGAAAGAGCCTATCCTTTTATTAGCGCACCATGATGTTGTCCCTATTGAAGAGCAAAGTCTTAAGCTGTGGAAAGAAGAACCCTTTAGCGGAATTATCAAAGATGGTTTTCTTTGGGGACGCGGGACGATTGATGATAAAGCGTCTGTAATTGGTCTATTAGAAGCAGCTGAAATGTTGATTAGAAATGGATTTGAGCCTGAAAGAACGATCTATTTTGGATTTGGACACGATGAAGAAGTTACGGGGCTAAATGGTGCTAAAAAAATAGCTCAGTTATTCGAAGAAGAAGGAGTAAGATTTGATTTTATTCTTGATGAAGGTGGAATTAGTCTTTCTGGTTTAGTGCCAGGAGAAAGTCAAAAGGTTACTTCTATGATAGCAGTAGCTGAAAAAGGGATTCTTAATTTAGACCTAACTGTAGATATGGAAGAAGGAGGGCATGCCGCAATGCCACCAAGAGATACACCCATTAGTATATTAAGTAGCGCCATTTTAAAATTAGCAGATAATCCACTTCCAAGTAGGATGAATGGACAAGCAAACAATCTAACATACGATTTCATGGGGCCAGAAATGAATAACTTTTTATTAAAGATGGTTTTTGCGAATCGTTGGTTATTTAGTGGCGCAATGGAATGGGGGCTATCAAGGGATCCGAGAGCAAATGCATCGATAAGAACTACATTGGCTCCAACAATAATTGATGGAGGGATAAAAGATAATGTGCTACCGACGATTGCTATTGCAAAAATTAATTGTCGAATAATACCTGAAGACAATATTGATTTTGTTATGAATTATGTCAATAAAATAATAGCGGATGAAAGGGTCGTGGTAACCGTTTCAAAAGGATTCCAAAGTTTTAATCCCTCCCCAATATCTCCAATTGATTCCCATGGTTTTAAATTATTGCAAACAACAATTCATGAAATAATTCCAGGAACAATAGTTATCCCTACCGTTTCTATTGGAGCGACTGATTCAAGACATTATTCCAACCTTTCTGACAACGTTTATCGATATAGCCCGATTGTTTTAAATATAGAGGAAGTAAAAATGGTTCATGGTGTCAATGAAAGAATTAGTGTGGAGAACTATAACCGTCTGATTGCGTTTTATTATCGTCTGATGGAAAATAGTAATCAATAGAACTATTTAAA
>CAYOBX010000239.1:0-8446 GCA_964402245.1 uncultured Saprospiraceae bacterium
CTGTAAATGCATATACAAAAACCCAGTCATCGCCTTATAAAATTCAAATTTATTCTCTTCATTTTGAAAGCCGTGTCCTTCATCATACTTCACCATATAAGGAACTTCTATCCCTCTCGCTCTTAATGATTTTACTATTTGATCTGCTTCATCAATATTGACTCTTGGGTCATTCGCACCTTGGACAACAAATAATGGAACTTTAATTTTATCTGTATGCAAAGCGGGAGAATTAGCCGTCATTCGCTCTTTGTCTTTTTCTGGGTGGCCCACCATCTCCTGTAACATATCTAGATAAGGTTTCCAATAGGGAGGGATCGTTTGCATAAACGTAAACAAATTGGATACCCCAACATAATCAACTGCACAGGCATATAAATCTGGCGTAAAAGTAATCCCAGCTAGGGTCGCATAACCGCCATAACTTCCACCATATATTGCTAACTTCTCTGGATCTGCTAATTCTCTTTCCATCACTAGCCAATCTACTGCATCCGTAATATCGTTTTGCATACTTTGCCCCCACTCTCCGAAGCTACTTTCCCAAAACTGTCGACCATATCCCGTACTTCCTCTAAAATTTACCTGCAATACCGCATATCCTCTATTCGCAAATAATTGCACCTCTGGATGATAGCCCCAATCATCTCTATGCCAAGGACCACCATGTGGCAATACAATTGTTGGCAATGGTAGTTTGCTAATATTATTAGGTAGGGTTAAATATCCATGAATAGTTACGCCATCTCTAGCAGTATACTTAATGGGCTTCATAGCAGCCATATCTGCTTCCTTTAACCACGGACTTACCTCTATTATTTTTTTAAGTTTCCCTTTCTTTTTGTTATAAAAATAATAGGCTCCTAAAGAACGATCACTATAGGTCCGAACCATATACTTTGACTCATCCTTACTGTTACTAGTAATGACTATTTCATATCCTGGCAAGGCTGATTCTAATTGTTTTTGCAAGGCTTCTCTCTCTTTATCAAAAAACTTAAATTGTCGCTTCCAAGTAGTATAGACCGCAGCAGTAATCACCTTTCTCTTTTTGGAATAAATCAATTGAGAAACATCTACTTCTGAATGTTGGAATAATGGTAAACCAACTTCTTTTTTAGTTTTTAAATCATATTTTACAATAACTGACTTATCCCTACCTACATTGGAACTTGCATAAATGATAGAACTATTATCAAAATCAAAAAATAAAGGCTGAAAACTTACTTTAAAATTGGTAGTAAATACCTCTTTGAGTTTTTTCTTTTCTTTTGATCTATAGAGTATTCTTTGATTAACCCCATCGACCATCTGAATAGCTAAACGCAATTTTCCTTTATGGTCTGTTATCCATTGTGTGATCGGTTCGGCAGGATTGGCATTCTCTGCTAATTGTTTGTATTCGCCCGTTTTGATATTGATCCTATAGGGTTCAAATAACATGGGGCTATTCTTATTCATCCCAATGATTAATTCATCTTTATAATCTGATAAGGAGTCAATTAATTCGATCCGTATCTTATCAAAAGGGGTTAGGTCTTTGGCTTTTTTACCGTTTTTATTAACCGCAAATAGCTTGAAATTTTCATCCCCTCCACTATCTTTTATATAGACTAATCGTTTTTTATTGGCCCAAAAGTAGCCACCTACATTTCTATCTTTTTCGAAAGTAATTTGGGTTACTTTTTTATCTCCTATCTTCTGAACAAAGATGTTCATCCGCTTTTTATAAGGCGCTAAAAAAGAAAAATATTTCCCATCAGGAGACAATTGATAACCGGTCTTCTTGGGATTTTTGAAAAAATCTTCTATGGAATATTTATAGATTCCTTTATCTGCTTTGATTAAAGCCTTTAATTCTTTAGCCGAGCTGGGTAGGCTAGTATCTCCTGGTAATTGTTGGTCAGTATTTTTATTGGACATGTGGTGTTTATTATATTATAAGTGTGTCAATATGGTCATTGGACGCAAAGCAACTCTGCATTTTAAAACCATACAAAAGTAATACAAAAATAATCACTCAAACAGGTAATAAAATTTGTTATTTAATAAATCTCCCAACTTTCAAAATATTTGGAACTATATTTTTTATGAAACCGTTATCTTCTCAAAAAAAGATCATGTCAAAACCAGTAACCATTTTAACAGAAAGACTAAGTTTAGGGGCCATCCTAGCAACCGATATTCCTTCGATCATAAAATATGCAGGAGATGCTAAAGTAGCAGAACATATGTTGAATCTGCCCTATCCTTATTATGAGAAAGATGCGATCTTTTGGCTGAATTTAGCCCATCAAGGATGGCAAGATAAATCTAAATATATTTTTGGTATCCGATTGCAAGAGACACAAGAATTGATTGGTGGAGTAGGCTTGCATGTAGAATCAAGATATGATCGAGGAGAGTTAGGGTATTGGATAGGCGTTCCTTTTTGGGGAAAAGGATATATGTCTGAAGCAGTGGCGGCGGTGCTTAAATTCGGGTTTGAAACAGGAGGTCTTAATAAAGTATTTGCAATCCATGACATTGTAAACCCTGCTTCGGGAAAGGTGATGAGTAAGAATGGTATGATCAAAGAGGGAGAATTAAAAGATCATATTAAAGTGAAAGGGGCTTATAAAAACATTGCACAATATGGATTGACCAAAGCGGATTATGAGGCTAGTAATAGTTGATAGAATCTATACCGAAATTAGTCGATTTATAGCTATTGTATCTATGCAAATGAGAATTATTAATTTCATTATTGCCAAGAAGTATGTATTTTAGTTATTGATTTAGATTTTTAGCATAAAAACTTTAACAAATAGATCAATGGCTGAGCAAAAACAACAGGGTTCTAGTAATCCATTAGGTAATTTAACCTATATTGCAATGGCAATAGGTGCGTTAATTATTTTATATATTCTAGCAAAAGCTGCTTTCAATTTAATTTTATGGATTGCTCCTTTTCTATTTTTAGCGACGCTTGTTATAGATTATAAAGTCGTAGTAGATTATGGAAAGTGGATACTAGGCTTGTTTAAAGTAAATCCCTTATATGGTATTGGGGCTAGTGCTGTTACCTTTTTTGTATTTCCTGTAGTTGCTTTCTTCTTATTCGGTAAAGCATTATTGAAGAAAAAGATAGGTTCTATGAAAGAGCAATTGGATAAAAAGGTAAACGGAGAGTATACAGAATATGAAGAAGTACCAGAAGATTTTGTCCCTGATGGAGAAACTTTAATTAATAAGGACGATTTGATAGAATTGCCGCCCATTAAGCCAAAAGTAAAGCAGGCGCAACCAAAATCTAATAAGTCGAATGAATATGAGGATTTGTTTTAAATAAAAAAGGTGTTGATTTTTATAAAAATCAACACCTTTTTTATTTAATCATATTTTTTTACTTAATCATATCCTTCATAATATAAAGCGTTTCTTCCAAATAAGCATCCTTCGTTAAACCTTCCAAGAAGTCATCGAAACGAGCTTTTCTAGACTCATCTTCATTGATATATGCATTATCCACATTAAGACTTCTTACATTCAAATTTGGGATTGCTTCATCAAATAGATCTTTATATTTATCGGCCTCTGCTTTTTGTTTTTTCTTAAAAGTTCTATAATCCTCCATGTTTAAAGAATAAGTAGTCATCTCTCTTTGCGTCTTTAAACGTGTAGCATTTTCTTTTACTTTTTGGAAAATAGCGTTTTGTGCAACTCTAGAAGCACTAGCTGCTTGTAGAGAAGACATCATCTTAGGATGATACACGGATTGATTATGTGGTACAGCCTTAATTTCACTCCATGTTAAAGCTGTTTCGTATTCTTGCTCCCCAGTTTTTATTTGATCATAAATTTCAGGGAGTACGATATCTGGCTGCACCCCTTTTAATTGGTTAGAACTACCATCAATTCTATAGAATTTCTGCATCGTCAATTTGATTTCTCCTAAAGGTTTAATTTCACTATGTCCTCTGATCGCTCTATCTAAATTGAAAAAACGCTGTACTGTTGCTTTACCGAAAGTAGCATCACTACCAACAATTACCGCTCTATCATAATCTTGTAAAGCTGCTGCTAAAATTTCAGAAGCAGAAGCACTGAAAGAATTGACCATTACAATAAGTGGCCCATCATATTGTACGCTAGCATCTCTGTCCGATAATACCTCAGCTGCTGCATCTCTAGATTTTACCTGAACAATAGGTCCTTGCTCAATAAATAAGCCAGACATATCTACTACATCTCTTAAAGAACCTCCTCCATTATTTCTTAAATCAAGGATAATTCCATTAACATTTTCTGCTTTTAATTTAGCAATTTCCTTTTCCACATCTACTGCACATTGACGACCATCTGATTTACGAAAATCTGCATAGAAACGAGGTAAATGAATATAACCAATATTATCTACAGCATCAGGAATATCAAGGATGGAAGACTTTGCAAAACCTTCATCCATAATAATTTCATCTCTAGTGATAATCGTTTCTACTATAGAACCATCGACCTTCTTTAAAGTCAATCTAACTTTAGTTCCTTTTTTACCTCTAATCTTAGACACTACATCATTGATCGTCCAGCCTGTTACATCTACCCATTCCCCCTTAGCATCTTGTGCTACTTTTTGAATAAGGTCATTTACTTCTAAGACTTTTCCTTGCCATGCTGGTCCGCCAGGTACAATACTTACTACCTTTGCTCCTTCTTCAATTGTTTCTTGTAGTCTAGCACCAATACCTTCTAATCTACCAGACATGCTCAAATCAAAGTTTTCTTTATCGACAGGTAGGAAATATTCAGTATGTGGATCAAAGACATTGGAGAAAGCTTTTAAGTAATCACTTAAATGATCCTTCCGTTTCTTTTTAGCCAACCTACTGTACCAATCACTATACACTTTTAATACCGCTTCTCTACTCTCCTCTTCTAATTCTTCTTTTGTTTTGATAATGAATTCTTCTTCCGCTTCCTCCTCTGTCTCAGATCCTGTAATAACAGCAGCTCCTGTAGAGGCAACCTTACCCTCTAATTTAGCTTTTTCCTCTGCAATCTTTTTTTCTTGCGTCTCTATCTTATCTACTAATCTAGATAAGACATCGTATTTTAAAGATTTCTCCCAGTTCGCTCGAAGTGCTGCATTGTCTTTAGCATAGCTTTTCTTATCTCCGTCCATTTCTACCGTTTCATTGGAAGTAAAATCCATTGGAGAAGCTAAAATTTCTTGGAAGAATTTCTCTGTTTTTTCTATTCCTTTTTGTTTTAAATCAATAGACAAAGTCAAGAAGTCATACGATCCTTGATTGGCTTCATTATCCAATAAATCTTTGTATTGATCTAATTGATCTATATCATTTTGTGTTAACCAACGCTTTCCACCATCTAAGCGTTCAAGGTATATATCGTACATTTTTGCAGAAAAATCATCATCTAACTCAACAGGATTATAATGCAACTGCTTTAAACCATCTAAAATAGTTTGCATTAAAATTGCTTCTTTTTGAGCATTATCTACTTTGGGGGGATAATAAGCCGCTACTAATCCAATAAGGGCTACAAATACAAATAGGACAAAACCTCTAAAATTCATATGTTGCTTTTTTATGTTATGGTCTTTGATATTCGTTTATGGGATTTATCAAAGAATCTTATATCTATGCTTTTCAATTTACTAAACGCTTATCGTTGTAGAATTGAATTACATGTAAAACGTATTTAAAGAATGCTTATTTTCGTTAAGGGCTACTTCTTCTCCTTAAATATACCATTATTTATGCAAATAGTTCTCCAATTAAAAGAAGGGACAAAGCTTTTTAACTAAAGAATAACGATGTTTTTGGTTTGAAATTCAAAATCAAAGTTATATTATTCACGCAAATGCTAATAACTACCTATTCAATCTCCTCATAATCTGTATATTCCTCTTCATCTACTCTTGGATTTTCACTCTTATTTCTGCTATTAGTAGTGTCTTCATAGAAACGTTTTTGAGTATCTGGCTCCTTCAATGCAGGTTGAAAGAGAAATTTGTAGACGAAATAAATAACAAGACTGACAACTAAATATTTCATACTTTATAATATTGTATTTTAATACCGTGAATATATATCAAAAAACACTAATCCTAAAATATACCAACTTGTTATTTGGGAACAAGCCTTATTTATTGGACGAGTTACTTATCAGAAATTAATGGCTCTTTAGTGGGCACTCGGACCTCTAATTCCAATAATTTAGTTCCGTTTATTTGTCCGAGACTTCTTTGTTTCAATGTATTTCCAAAAGCAGTATCACAATCTTTACCTTCACGAGTGCAAGCAATGAGCGCATCAAATAATTTCCAATAACCATAATAGTCTACTGCATTCGTCTTACTTATGCGTAAGGCACGCTTAGCAGTATAATTTCGTACACCACTATCAAAGTCAAGGTCTACACAATAGCTTTCATTATGTCCTGCTCCAATATCATTTTCCGAATCTTTATACTGTTTTAGTAAATTTCTATTAGTTGTATGAATAGCGGTCTCGAAAATTTTTATACCCAATTTATCTCCTACCACATGGTCTTTTTCATTCAAAAAAATTAATAGATTCAATGCGGAAGGCATGGCTTCATAAGAATCTAATTTGCCCGCTTTAAAAGGACCCGTTCCAGGAGCACATAAGAATACCCCTTTGGGCTCTGGAATTTTATAGGATTCCCAATTGGCACTAAGATCAGCAGCAATCGTTCCACCATAAGAATGACCGACGATACACAGATCTTTTACAATAGGGCGGACATGCTGATATTGTTTTAATTGAGTAATTCCTTTTTGAATGGCCTTCACCACATTCTTGGAAAATTTGCTTGGACGAGGACTTGTCACATTCTTTTGATATCTAGGATAGAGGACTATATTGCCTTGTCGTACTAAATGCTTAATCCACTGCCCATAAATCATAGGATTATACCCTCCATATCCATGTATGAATACTACTACATCTGCCGCTTCGGGCTTAGGTGCAGCAGGTTCAAATATCCAATATCCATCTTGCTTTTGAGCATAGTCAAACATGGCAACGGAATCATGTGGATAAGTTGCACTACCTGGACCTATTGGCGGTTGTTGGAAAGTTTGACTAAAGCCTGATATAGTTAATATGCTAAAGAGAAATATGTTTAGAATATTTTTCATAAATAAATTACTCAATTAATGTTTATAAAGAACTGATAGAATGGGGTATTGTTCTATACTATGGAGTTTTTTGAATACTTTTACTTTTTTAAAAACAATAATGCTTCTTTGATGAATATTATTGAATAATTATCATAGTGCATCGAAGTTACAAACCATCAGGCCATTAAGCTAAGGTTCTTTATCTTAATAATCGGCAACAAGTATGTTTGATTTTTTTCTTTAGAGGCAGCAATTTGTTAAGCATTTTTGAAAAATGCTTAACAAATTGCTGCCTCTAAAAAATTATTAAAAGCTACTACTATCACTAGATTTATCAGAGAACGTCAATCATTAAAAATGAGAGTATCGCTATTCCTTATTTTATGGACACTTGTTATGAATACCTATTCCTGTCAACAAGATACAAAAGCACCGACCAGTACAACACCTAGCCTAGAAACAATGATCGGCCAAATGATTATGGTAGGGGTCAAAGGAATGAAGGAAGAAGATATTAGTCCTGCTTTTTTAAAACAAATAGATCAAGGATATATAGGAGGGATTGTATTGTTTGACTATGATGTCACCACAAAAAAAGCGTACCGAAATATAGAGTCTCCTGCTCAAGTTAAAAAGTTGATTACAGATTTAAAAAGCCATGCCTCTATTCCTTTATTAATGGCAGTAGATCAAGAGGGAGGAAAGGTCAATCGTTTAAAAGCTAAATATGGTTTCCCCAAAAGTGTAACGGCTAAATATTTAGGGACATTAGATAATATTGATTCAACTAAATATTATGCGATACAGAATGCTCAAACGCTAAAATCATTAGGCTTTAATGTCAATTTTTCACCTGTTGTAGATGTTGATTTAAATCCAGCTAATCCCGTGATTGGAAAATACGAACGAAGTTATTCTGACAAATCCGAGATAGTAATAAAACATGCGACGGCTTGGATCAAAGAACAAGATGCACAAGGAATTTTATCTACGCTCAAGCATTTCCCTGGGCATGGTAGTTCCGATGCAGATTCACATGAAGGGATTACAGATGTTACGAAGTATTGGAGTACGGAAGAATTAGTCCCTTTTAAAGTAGTCAGTGCATTGGATTATCAAATAGCGATCATGACAGCACATGTCCAAAACAACCAATTAGATTCAATATATCCTGCTACTTTATCTGAGAAAGTAATTCAAAAAATACTCCGTGAAGATTGGCAATTTGATGGACTTGTTTTTTCGGATGATTTACAAATGAAAGCGGTCAATGCTATTTATGACTTCGAAACTATTTTA
>CAYOBX010000240.1:0-8408 GCA_964402245.1 uncultured Saprospiraceae bacterium
ATGAATTGGAGCATGAATATAAGATGGGGAATTTGGAGAGAAATACTTTATTAACCAATGCAGTTAAAAGTAAAATAAAACTGGATACGGAAGTGGGTACTTATCGAAATAATGTGCAAATATCAATGGAGAAAAAACTGATAGATCAACAATATTACGATAAACTAAAAGGATTTAAAGCGCAGGAATTGGATTGGGCTTAATTTAGCTGTTAGCTGTTAGCTGTTAGCTGTTAGCTGTTAGCCTCAAGTGTTGATTGAAGCTAACAGCTAACAGCTAAACCTCCTTCCAAATAGACTCTCCATATCGATCAATATAGCCCCACTGATCGCCATTACTCATCCAAGCAAGGCCATTTTTAAAAGGTTGAACTTCTTCAAATAAAGCAGGAATGGCAAAATCACCATCCGTATTAATAT
This sequence comes from uncultured Saprospiraceae bacterium, assembly GCA_964402245.1. Lineage (GTDB taxonomy): Bacteria > Bacteroidota > Bacteroidia > Chitinophagales > Saprospiraceae > JAFMDF01. The sequence goes on from CAYOBX010000240.1 coordinate 420, forward strand.
AGCCCCATTTCCCATCTACTTTCACTTGGGCTAAGCCTTCGGAGAAAACACCCGCATCTTCAAATTTGGGTAGGATTGCCAATTTCCCTTGACGGTCAATATAGCCGAATGAATTATTGATTTCTACTAAGGCTAATCCTTCCCCAAAGTCTCCAGCAAAATCATAGATCGGATCAACAATCATATTTCCTTGATTATCGATAAATCCATATTTTTCATTTTTGGAAACAAGTGCAATGCCATCAAAAAACTCTCCTTCTGAAAAACCTTCAATTATTTCAAATTGAGGTTCAAACAATATTTGACCATTCTTATCAATTGCGCCCCATTTATCACCATTGCTGATCGTAGCTATATTTCCTTGAAAAGAAGTAGCGTTTTCAAACCGAGGTTCGATCATTAGGTCTCCTTCTTGGTTAATAAATCCGTATAGTTCATTTTGCATGACTGCTGCAAGATCGCCCGTAAACTCTGTTGTTTTTTGAAAGGTAGGTGCAATTTTGAAATTGCCTGTTTTATCGATATACCCCATTTTTCCTATGTTGCCAGCAGGGGCAATTCCTTTTCTAAAATCTCCCACTTCTTCAAACTGTATATCTATTGCAATACTTCCCCGGTGGTCTATGTATCCCCATAGATTCACTAATTGAGCTTTAGCTAAACCTTCCTCAAAATAACCAACGTGATTAAAAGAGTGTTTCATTAATAAACGACCTAGATGATCTAGCTGCACCAACTTATTGTTGAAACGAACTCTAGAAAAATCGTTATAGAAGTCTTCCGCTTCAAAATACTGAGGTTCTATCATTATATCTCCCTCTGCATTGATAAACCCATATTTTCCTTTTTCCCGAATTTTAAATAGGGGATTCTTCATAGTCCTTTATGTGTGTAATTTTCTGATGTAGCTTTCAGCCGTCAGCTATTAGCTTTCAGCTTCTAATACGACTTTAACTAGCGTTGCTTCTTTATACGATTTGAGGAGCATAAAGCTTAGTAACACAAGCGTGTATCTAGCAGCTAATGGCTAAAAGCTAACTGCTATTCCGCCGTAAGATAATAAATCTGTTTTAGATGATGCTCAATATGAAATATATAATCCTTCATAAAGTATTCTAATGTAACCGTTTCTTCTTTTGGAACGGTTCTCATAGCGATTTGATGCAAATTATGGTCGGTATGCACTCTTTTTAACTGTTCTTTGCTGGTGTGTTCCATAATATGGCAAATATGCAAGTTATAGTTTTTCCATAGATCCAATATTAGCAACCAATCGGCTTGCTGATAGGCTTGTTTTTCCACCCAATTATCTTGTTGATACCCATTGAATACCATATTTTCCTGCCATTGCGCCTTTACAAATCGCCGATGATTATTACAGGCAGAATCTATTAAGTGACCAATGATTTCGATAACTGACCATTTATCTGGGGCAGGCTTTTTAGTAATTAAATGGGCAGGAATATTGGATAGATATTCATAATGCTGATGAATGGTAGTTTTAAAATCAGTTGAGAAAGACATATGTTAATTTTTAAATAATAGGTAATAGGTAATAAGTCACGTTACATGTACCACATATTACCTGTTACCTCTTCCTTATTACCTCTTACCTGCTAAAGATTGAAAGGCCCTCTTTTATAGTCTCCACAACCGCAATATCCTTAATAGTAGTAGGATCGACGGTTAAAGGATTTTGATCTAAGATGACGAAGTCTGCTAATTTTCCGACAGCAAGAGATCCTCTGCTATCCTCTAATTTATGTTGATAAGCAGAATTAATGGTGATGGCTTTTAAACCTTCCCACGGGTCGATACGTTCCGCTGGACCTAGTGTTTTTTCGCTACGAGTCTTTCTGTTCACAGCGGTCCATAATAAGAATAACTGACTGAGCGGAGTAATGATATAGTCCGTATGGTTGGTATAGGTAATGCCCATATCCGTAGCTGTTTTTAGAGGGCTTAAGAATGAAGCTCTTTCTGTGCCTAGGTTTGCCAAATGCACATCTCCCCAGAAGAAGGCATGATTGGAAAAAAAGGAAGGCACCATATTATATGCCGCATATTTTTCTAATTGATCGGGTCGAACAAATTGAGAATGAATGATGACTGTTCTAAGATCAGCATTAGAGTCGGGTAGGGTAGCGGCTGCGGTTTCATGTGCTTGTAATAACAAATCAATTGCTCCATCGCCATTTGCATGGGTATAGAGTTGGATATTATTTTGGTAACAAGCGGTTACTAATTGGGTCAACTGCTCTTGTTCTAGGATAGGAATTCCTCTACAATCATGGGCGCAGCCGGGTACTTCCGTTAGATAAGGTTTGCTGAAAAAAGCGGTCTTTCCTTGTGGCGATCCATCACTAACAATCTTTAATCCTGCTATTCGTAATCTATCTTTTCTAGTATTAAAGGGGAACTCTGGATTACCCATAAATTCTTTAGCATATTGAAAACTAGCTAAGGCTTCTATATCAATTTTTAATTTTCCTGCGGCGGCGGCTTTTTGTAAAAACTGCATAGATTGAATGTCGGTAATTCCATCTTGTGCCGTTGTAATTCCTTGGCTGGCATAAAAGTCTTGTGCTAAATCTAATAAGCTTAGTTTTTCTTCTTCTGTTGGACTCGGTAAGTTGCCTCGCATGGCAAAACTTGCTGTTTCTTGTAAGACCCCGTTGGGTTCTTTTGAATTAGGTAAACGCACAATAGCTCCTCCTGGGGGATCTGGTATTTGTCCATCTATTTTACCAATTTCTAGTGCTGCACTATTGACCGTACACATATGACCAGATACATGCAATAAATAAACAGGATTGTCTGGAAAGGCTTCGTCTAAATCCAATTTGTTTGGATGTCGTTGTTCTGCTAATTGATCTGGGTCATAGCCCCATCCTACAAGCCATTCACCTTTAGCAATATTTTTTTCGACTTGATGCGCTTTTAATTTGGCTATAATATCAGGAATATTTTTGACCTTACCTACAGGTGGGGCCGTCAATTCCACTTGATCCATTAATTGTAGGCTTAAACCTATATGGCTATGCGCATCTATAAATCCAGGCAATAAGGTTTTGCCGTTAAGATCAACCATCTTGGTTTGTTCTCCGTTATGTTCGCCAACTAATTCGTCTGTTCCTACTTGAATGATTTTGCCGTCTTTGACCGCAATGGCGGCGACTTCTTTTTGCGCATCATTCATGGTCAGGATAGGCCCATTATAATAAATGGTATCAGCTATAATGGCATTGGAAGGCTTTTGTTCGCTGCAAGCAAATAGAAAAATAGTTGTACAAAAAAGGAATAAGGAAAGGGTTCGTAAATTCGGCATTTCGTTTTTTTTCCTAAATATAGGAAAATAGAGTTGAGGAGAGAAAGAAAGACGGGATGTCTTTTAAAATAGGCGGATAAAATGGAAGGTGTTGAACACGGAGGCACGGAGCGCACAGAGAACACATTTAACTCTGTGCGCTCTGTGTCTCCGTGTTCAATCTTTATTGCTTTACTACTCGTTGTATAGATCGTCCACTTTTAGAACTAATTTCAATCAAATACACTCCATTTGCCCTATTGGATAAATCCATAGAATTTGAGCTCATAGATGAACTTGCAGGAACTACAATTTCTTGTAGGATTCTACCACTCAGATCTAACAATCGAACCTGCTGAGCTTGATCTTGTATACCTTGTACAGGGATATGTAATAACCCCTCTGAAGGATTAGGATATGCCCTAAAGGTAGCTTTATTAAAACTAACTTGAGTACCAATATTGGAACTATCAAAATTACTTTCTTGGCAATCGGCATGTGTTACAAAGCTAAAATCATGTATGATTAATTGGCAATTTTCATTGTTAATAGTCTCATCACTATTATACATCGTAAAGGAACCGACTTTTAAGACTTTTACCTCTATGAAATTTTCATCCATATCAATTACCTCTACCACCTCATTGCTATTTGGAATAGAACTATCCGTACAATTGCTTGGATTAGGGCGTAGGATATTAATAACTTCTCCTATACAAACTCTATAGTCAAATACTTTAGTAATAGGTGTGGAAGAATTGATACAATTATCAATACTCACATTATAAACATAATTTGCAGTTGGGCAAGATAAACCGCTAAGATCTTGTTCTTCAAATACACCATAGCTAAAAGATCCTGCTTGTAGTAAACGAACTTCTAAAAAGTTAGTATTAATTGTTATTACTTCGATTACATCATTCGTAGTAATAGGTGGACCTAATGGACAAGTACCTGATGAAGGTGCTGGCACTCGGACTATATCCCCTGCACATCCGCTTAGATCAAATGTAGTTTCGGTAGCAGCGTTAGGTAATGCACAATCTTGACTAACCTCTACTATTACTAAATAAGTGATTGTTTCTGTTGGACCAAAGGTAGGTCCTGCTACTCCACAGAAAAAACCATTGATTTGATTTTCGTATACTGTTGTCGTAATTGGATTAACTAAAGCATGATCGGTGTTATCCACTAAGGGGCCACCCTCCCATTTTCCCCATTGGTTCATTGGTTCACCACCATTACATTGGATGCTACGAACCATATTTTCTAGTCGGAGAGTTTCTCCTCTACAAATTCTATAGATTACATCATACGTTTCAAAATTTTCAGGAATGTTGCTCGTGAAATTTTCAGGAATGACTTCCTCAATACAGGTGATGGTTACTGCTCTATCAGCAGCAGAACAGCCAGTTGGGAATCCTGCATCTATATAGTCGAATTCGATTAATTGTCCATCAAATTCTGTGAAATTTATACCTGGTCCATAATAAGGATCTAGTATTTGGCCATCATCTGTTCGGATTAAAAAGAAGCGATTGCCATCTGCACAGGTTTGGAAAAACATTTCACCACTATTGCTTGCACAATCTCCAGCAGGTAGTGGCGTGTTGTCTATTTCTAAACAAGTGATCGTGATTGCTTGTTGTGCAATGGAACAGGGTGTGCCGAAATTGGCTGGATTAAAATCGAAATTTACAGTTTGTCCTTGAACTGGCGCATAGCTAATATTGCCATCAAAATAAGGATCATAAATGGTTCCATCCGTAGATTGGATGAATACAAAAGGAGTGCCGTCATCGCAATTTCTAAAAAAGAAAGTTCCTGTATTGTTGTTACAATTACCGGAATTCGGATCTTCATTATTGGTGGTAATACAAGTAATATTTACAGCTTGACTAGCAGCGGAACAAGGGGAATTAAAACTAGCTGGTTCAAAATCAAATTTTACACTTTGACCTTCTATTAAAGCGAAATTATTACCTAATGGAAAGTAAATATCTAAAAGTTGCCCATCTGCTGTTCTAATGAAATTAAACAATTGTCCATTGTCACAGTTTTGAAAAACGATAATGCCCGTATTGCTATTACAATCTGCTTGTTCGGTATCATTACCACAGGTCCAAGTATAGATGGCTCTATTTAGATTATACGCCATTTGACAATCTAAGCCATTGCCACTTTGACAGTAAAAAGTCCCATCTTGAAAATACAGGGTTTCCAAGCCATTGGCATCTGTAACGATCAAAAACTGAAAAGATCCTTGCTCATATACGGTTACAGATTCTGATGAACTACAAGAAGAGCCAACAATATCTGATAACCAAGGAAAATTAGTAAATAAAGGATCATTAATTGGGAAGAGTTCTGGTGAAGATCCATCAGTATCCTCCATATCCTCATTGTCCATATCTCCATTGTCTATGGGAGTTGAGGTATCGCCTTCATTGCCTTCTTCCGAATCATTGCCGCAAGTCCAAGTCCTAAGTACTTCTGTTAGATTATACGCACCTACACAGTCAAAATTAGGCGCAGAAGCACAATAAAAGGTACCATTTTCAAAAAACAATTGCTCTGTACCATTTCCATCATTAATAAGTAGGAAGGTAAATGCTCCAGACCCATATTCGATAATCGAAGCAGTGCCACAATCCTCTGTATTAATAAGCGTTGATAACCAAGGATATTCTGAAAATATTGGATCATCCGCTCTGGTAGATGGTGGCGGTGTGGGGCCTGCAGTACTACAGTCCCATGTATTCGTTAGATTAGATAAATTATAAGCAGCTACACAATCATAATTTGGAGCATTTTGGCAATAAAAAGTGCCATTATCCAAGTATAATTTTTGTATGCCTGCCGCATCTGTCACTAATAAAAAATCATTAGCCCCTGCATTATAAACAGCAATGGATTCGTCTGCACAGTTTGTAGGATCTATTAAATCAGTTAACCATGTATATTCTTCAAATACAGCGTCTGTTTGTGCCCAAAGAGCAGTTTGTACAATAAAAGTGTATAGTAAAATTAAGAGTAGGGAGTTTCTTTTCATTGCTTAAAGAATTTTAATTGGAGGATAAATCGAATCACCTCCTAATTTAGGATTTCTACATGAAAAATAACTTAACAAAATGCAGATTTGTCAAATGTTAGTTAAAATCTCTAAATTTAATCTTATTTATACTATACCAATAAAGTGCCTATTTAATACTATTACTTTTAGAGGGAGCAAATTCATTTTGTTTTTTTATAAAAAAACAAAATGAATTTACTCCCTCTAAAAAACTATATTAAAGCTACTGCTTGTCGTTACTAAGTGCTTTATTCTATACAATTTAGAAAAAATACGCTACCCTAAACTAGTAAGAATTATGCTTCTTTATTTTCCTTAAACCCATAAGTATTCTGTTCCACAAAAGAGGCAGGAAAAGCTTCTATACCGGGGAAACCCAAGCGAATATCCTTACCATTATGCGGAATATGAGCCGTTCCAAAAATATAATCCCATACAGCTAGTGTCAGTCCAAAGTTTACGCCATATCTTTTTTCCTTTGGCAATTTATAGGAGTGGTGCCAAATATGCATTTCTGGGCTATTAAATAATATTTTCATAAACGGACCTAATAGAAAAATACCTGCGGCAATAGCTGCTAGAAATACACCTATTTTTCCAATAAGAGAAAAACCTTCCGCAATATGTATACCTAATAAATTATTGGCCAATACAATCCCAATAAAGCTGCCTACTATTCCACCAGTCACTTTCCCACTGATGCTTATATTAGAATGATTAAAGTGCCCCCATGCTAAAGTGAAAATATGAATGACGAAGAAATCATGTAAGCCAATTCCTAATAATGCCAATGGAATATACTCTAATGTTCGATACACAATATTCTCCATCCAATGATACCTTAGATGTGCCGCAAATCCCATCTCTTCTACGGAATGGTGTACCTTATGAAATTCCCATAAGCGGTCACTTCGATGTAGTAAGCGATGAATCCACCACTGCACAAAATCTCGTACGACAAAACCTATTAATAGAATACTCCAATAAGGAAAGTGTTGCATTGGATTAGAGGCTTGCAAATCGAAGCCACCAAAAATACCTCTTATTCCATCATTAAACAAATTGACAATAACATCAGACGCAGCATTGTAAATGACCAATGAAAAAAGGAAGAAATTGAAAAACATATAAAAGAAATCTAACCAGAAATCTTTACGAAAGAGCGCCTGTTTTTTTCTCCAAGGAACGATTACCTCTATGAAAAAAAAGAAAGCAGATACTAAGATTAACCAATAGAAATAAGAATTCCAAGATGGATGAAGGATGTCATTCCATAAATAGCTAGCATAGCCTTTGTAGCCATTGAGGAATATATTGAGGTATTTTTCCATATTCAGAGTTTGATTTGGTATTGAACGCAGAGGTATTGAGATGCAGGGTTTTAGACAATCTATCTATTTGTTTCCAACAAACGATAACTATTCTAGTTCAATGATATTGCAAGTTATTGTTTTTTTGATTTTTTGAATGTGATATGAATCACATAAAGGTACAAAAATAGAGCGCGTTTAGAATAAGGGCAAGCAGTAGCTTAGTAATCGTTCTTTAGAGGGTGAAGGGTTTTCTTATAAAAAGAATATTGCCTAAAAAATCAAGTTACAAACTTGAA